>CACZCD010000235.1 GCA_902779565.1 uncultured bacterium
GAACGGGGAACGGGGAACGGGGACCGCATGGACTTGAAAAGGATATAGAGGACCGGGTGCAGTTCGAGCTGGATACGATCCGCACAATGGGATTCCCCGGCTACTTCCTGATCGTGCACGACTACATCGCCGCTGCGCGCCGGATGGGCGTATGGGTGGGCCCCGGACGCGGCTCCGCCGCCGGGGCGGCCGTCGCCTACGCGCTCGGGATCACGAATGTCGATCCGCTCAAGTTCGATCTCCTCTTCGAACGCTTTCTCAACCCGGACCGCATCTCCATGCCCGATATCGACGTGGACTTCGACGATGCGGGGCGCGGCAAGGTGCTTGAGTACGTCACGCAGAAGTACGGGCAGGATCATGTGGCGCACATCGTTACGTTCGGGCAGATGGCGCCGAAGAGCGCCATCAAGGATGTCGGGCGGGTGATGGATTATCCGCTCGCCGATACGAACAAACTGGCGGCGCTCGTGCCGGACGTGCCGAAGGTCACGTTCAAGAAGGCGATCGGTAAAGATAAAGAGACGGGGGACTGGAACTTCCCCGAAGGGCCGAACCTTCTGGCGGCGCTCAACGGGCAGCCGCTCAAGGATGTGATCGTGCCGGGGAACGAGGGGACGGTGAAGACGCTCATGGAGCGCGCGATGCGTCTCGACGGTTCCATCCGGCAGCCGGGTGTGCATGCGTGCGGGGTGATCATTTCGCGCGACCCGCTCATCGACACGCTCCCCGTGATGCCGACGGAGAACGAGAGCCTGCTGACCACACAGTATGATGGACATTTCGTGGAGCCTGTCGGTCTTCTCAAGATGGACTTCCTCGGCCTCAAGACGTTGACGGTTGAGAAGGAATGCGTGGCGCTCATCAAGCAGTTCCATGGCCTTGACATCGATCCCGACGAAATTCCGGACAACGACAAGGAGACGTACGAGCTTTTCGGGCGTGGCGAGACGACGGGGTTGTTCCAGTTTGAATCGGATGGGATGAAGAAGTACCTCATGGAGCTTCAGCCCGAGCGTCTCGCCGATCTTGTGGCCATGAACGCGCTCTATCGTCCGGGCCCGCTCGCCTACATTCCCACATTCATTGCCCGCAAGCAGGGACGCGAGCCGATCGCTTACGATCATCCGCTCATGGAGAAGTACCTGAAGGATACCTACGGCGTGACGGTGTATCAGGAGCAGGTGATGCTTCTCTCGCGCCTCTTGGGCGGTTTTTCACGTGGCGAATCGGACAAGCTCCGCAAGGCCATGGGCAAGAAGCAGCTCGCCGTGATGGAGGAGCTGAAGGTCAAGTTCGTGGACGGCTGCCTCGCGAACGAGAAGTTCCGCATCAAGAAGTGGAAGGACGAAAAGGAAGCGCGCAAGCTCATCGACAAGATCTGGGATGACTGGAAGGCGTTTGCGAGCTACGCGTTCAACAAGTCCCATGCCGTGTGCTACGCGTGGGTCGCGTACCAGACCGGCTACCTCAAGGCGCACTATCCGGCGGAGTTCATGTGCGCGCAAATCTCCTCGGAAATCGGGAACTTCGACAAGCTCCCGGGCTTTGTGGCCGAGGCGGCCGCGATGGGACTGGACGTGCGCCCGCCGGACGTGAACGCCAGCTATCCGCGCTTCACCCCTGTCAAGGGAGAGAAGGCAATCCGCTATGGGCTCGCCGGAATCAAGGGCGTGGGGGCTGCCGCCGCCGAGGCCATTGTCGCGGAGCGCGAAAAGAACGGACCTTATACGGGATTCATGGATTTCTGTCTGCGGTTGGGATCATCGGTGACGGTAGGTCCAGACGGCAAGAAGAGTCCGGCGCTGGTGAACCGGCGCGTCGTCGAAAGTCTGGTCCGCTGCGGCGCGTTCGACGCGTTTGCGGAGAAGGATCCGTCCCTGCACCGGGCGCGCTTCTTCAACAATGCGGAGTTCGCCCTGAAGCGTGCCGCCGAAATGGCGAGAGAGAAGGCGAGCGCACAGGGGAGTTTCTTTGACGTGCTGGATGCGAGCGTCGATTCGTCGGTGACGGATGACGACCTCGCCGACTGCCCCCGCTGGCCGTCGGCGGAGAACTTCCGTTTCGAGCGCGAACTGCTCGGCATGTACCTTACGGGGCATCCGCTCGGCGCCTTTGAGCACATTCTTTCGAAACTTTCCACCTTCACGATCGCGGAGCCGCCGCATGTGCCGATGATGGAGGAGGTGCGTGCGGAGCGGCAGGTGAAGGTGCCCGTGCGGTTGGGCGGGCTTCTGAAGTCCTGCCAGGTGCGGATGTCGAAACCCAAGGGGCCGAACGGCGAGCCGAAACCGTGGGCGATCCTGGAGATCGACGACAGCCGCGACGTGATGGAGGCGTTGGCGTTCGCCGCCACCTACGACAAGATGAAGGACTGGATGCCGAACGCCGTGGAGACGCCGGTGCTCATCTGCGGCGAACTCGTCCACCGCACGAACCGCGACACGCGCGAGGAGGAGGAAGGGATCCAGTTCCTTGTACGCGAGGCCTATCCGCTGGCGGAGGGAATCGCGACCTTCTCGACCTGTCTGCATGTCGATCTCCGGTATGAGGATCCCGCGCTGGCGGAGAAGGTGAAGGCGGTTCGCGAGGCGGGGGCGGGGAATCCCGGATCCCTCCCGATGCGGATCCGCGTGAAGTATCCGACGGGTGCCGTTGTGGCGGTGGAGCTGGAAGGGGGCGTGCGGCCGACGGAAGCGCTGCTTGCGGAGCTCGGGAAGATTGCGGCGAAGGATGACTGGGGCGTGGACGTCAAGTCCGAGATCTTTGCGGAGCCGCCCGAAAAGCGTTGGCAGCGGTCCAACTAAACCTTGATCGTCACGATCTTGCGGATGACGAGCCATCCCACGAACACCAGCACGGACGCGACCAGCAGGCAGGCGATGCCGGTGAAGGACGTCAGGAACGGAATCATGAGCTTAGGTTTCATCATCGTCATGATGACGCAGAGAATCACCGGCATGAGCGACACCACGAGTCCCTGAAGCCGCCCTTGCGCCGTGAGCGTGCGCACTTTGCGTTCAACGCGCATGCGCCCGCGGATGGTGTTGGAGATGCTGTCGAAGATCTCCGTCAGGTTGCCGCCCGTCTTGCGGGCGATGTCGATGGCGGTGACGACAAGGGAAAGGTCGTTGGAGCCAACGCGTTTTTCCATTGAAGCGAGGGCGTCGTCGAAGTTCATGCCCACGCGCATCTGCTGGAGCAGGAGCGCAAATTCGTCCGAGATCGGATGGAGATCGGCCTCCGCCACGGATTCGAACGCCTGCGCGATCGAGAAGCCGGCGCGGAGCGCGTTGGACATCGTGCCGAGCGCGTCCGTCAGCTGTTCGTCGAACTTCCGCACGTAGCGCGCGTTGAGCCAGCGGGCGTAGGCGGTCTTTCCGCGGCGCCCGGCGTCGATCTCGAGCTTCATCAGGATGAAGGCGGTTGCGCCCCCGACGAAGAGGGCGATGGCGAGCATGATGGCGAGTTCGATGATCACGGCTGAAAGATCCTCGGATCGAGATTGATGCCCCGCGACTTGAGCGTATCGAAGAAGGTGGGCATGGCGCCCGTCGGCTTGAATTCGCCGAGGATCTTCCCGTTGGCGTCGAGGCCGGTCTGCCGGAACGTGAAGAGATCCTGCATGACGATCTGCTGTCCTTCCATGCCGGTCACTTCGGTGATGGCCGTCACCTTGCGGGAGCCGTCGGCGAGACGCGACTCGTGGATGATGATGTCGATGGCGCTTGCGATCTGCTCACGGATGGCGCGGGAGGGCAGCTCCATGCCGCTCATCAGCACCATCGTCTCCAGACGGGAGACCACATCGCGCGGCGAGTTGGCGTGGACGGTCGTCAGCGATCCGTCATGGCCCGTGTTCATCGCCTGCAGCATGTCCAACGCCTCGCCGCTGCGGCATTCGCCCACGATGATGCGGTCCGGGCGCATGCGGAGGCAGTTCTTCACGAGGTCGCGGATCGTCACGGCGCCCTTGCCTTCGACGTTGGCGGGGCGCGCTTCGAGGCGCACCACGTGCGGCTGGGCCAGTTTCAGTTCGGCGGCGTCCTCCACGGTCACGATGCGCTCCGTCGCCGGGATGAACGAGGAGAGCAGGTTGAGGAGCGTCGTTTTGCCGGAGCCCGTGCCGCCCGCCACGACGATGTTCTTCCGCAGCTTCACGCAAACGTCCATGAAGCGCGCCGCATCGGCGTTCCAGGTGCCGAACCGGATGAAGTCCTCCACCGTCAGCTTCTTCTTCGCGAACTTGCGGATGGTGAGCGAGGGACCGACGAGCGAAAGGGGCGGGATGATGGCGTTCACGCGCGACCCGTCCTTGAGACGGGCGTCCACGTAAGGCTGCGATTCGTCGATGCGGCGCCCGAGCGGCGCCACGATGCGCTCGATGATGGCCAGCACGCTTGCGTCGTCCGAGAACTGGAGATCCGTGAGCTGGAGCCGGCCGCCGCGTTCCACATAGACCTGATGAGGGCCGTTCACCATGATTTCCGTGACGGTCTCATCGGCCAGAAGATCTTCGAGCGGACCCAAGCGCAGCGCCTCGTCGAAGACTTCCTTCTTGATGCGCTCCGGGTCGATGGAGCGTGGAAGCTTGCCGCTCTTCTGGACCTCCGCGACGATCTCGGCAATCTTCGCGCGCGCCTGGCGCTCAAGCCCCTCGCGGTCGATGCCGGAGGCGGTCAGGCGCTTGAGATCCATGCGGACAATCAGCTCTTCCTGGATCTGTTCGCGGACCTTGCGCCGGAGCGTGGCGAGCGGATCCG
>CACZCD010000236.1 GCA_902779565.1 uncultured bacterium
CCGCTCGACGGTTCCACCGTCAGGCTTTTAGAGACGCTCGCCCAGGATCCCGGCGTCAAATACGAATACGACAACTGGGGCAACTCGCGGCTCGTCGTGCCGCAGAATGCCACCGAGAAGTTCTTTGCCGTGTTCTCCGAAAATAACGTGCAGAAGCTTACCCATCCCGAAGAGTACAGGGCGCGCGCGGCCGGCGGCGATCCGCTCAAGGTTGCCAAGGACTACACGCCCGTCGCCTACGCTCACGTCGCCGACCCGAACCCGCCGATCAAGGCCGAAGACCTGCCCGAGCAGCTCGACATCCGCGTGGACGGGCGTGTCGTCAAAATTCCCAAGATCCACTACGAGGGCATGGCGACCACGCGTTCCGCCCTCTCGCGCCCGCGCAGCGTCGGCGAACTTCGCGCCTCGATGGAGGCTCGCATCCGCCGCGGCAACGACATCCTGCGCGCGCTCCTGAGCGGCAATACGGAGCTTTTCAAGCCGACGCTCGCGAACGTCGTCGCCTTGACGCAGGCCATCCACGTGGCGGGACTCAAGAAGGGCGAGTTCATGTACCGCGGCTCGTTCTCGATCTCCGATCCCGACGGCAACATCGCCCGCTGGCTCGACAAGGCCGAGAACATCTATATCCGCACCTCCACCCACGCGCGGCCGTTCCAGAGCCTCACGGTGGATGGTCACCTCAACATGCCGCGTGGACTCGACGTGCCGACGGGCATGGGCGGGCTCTTCAACGGCATGCGCACCTTCCATTACTTCACGATTCCGGATACGGACCATCTCATGGACGCGGGCGGAAGCGGCCCCAAACGACGCCTCTTCCTCAAGTGCGAGACGTTCGGCATCTTCTGCTCCACGGCGCACATCAGCAATTTCGGCAAGAACAAGGAGGCTGCAAAGTCCGAGGGCATGAAGTCGCGCTCCTACCAGTTTGGCGACATCACCGAGTCGATTTTCCACGGCGGGTCGCTCATCACCTCCTTCTTCACGCCCAAGGAGGCGGAAGGCATCCGCAAGGAGAACCTGCTTGAATCCACGAAAACGGTCATCAAGACCGCCGAGAAGAAGCTGAAGGATCTCAAGGAAGACTATCTGGCGTCCGTCCTCGTGATCGGCTTGAAGGACAGCGGAGGAGGGGTGCGGCAGCTCTTGGACAATATGGCCGCGATCCTTGACAGCCTTCCCGAAGACGAGAACAGACGTGCCGAGATCACCGAGATCCTCGACGATTTGATGGCGGGCGTCCTCAGCACGACCGGCCACCTCTCCGGGGAGACCTCCCAGCGCATCGGTAACGAGATCATGATCGATCCCAAGGACATTGCCCCTCTGTGAAAATCCATCGCCAGGGGCGAATGTCGATCATAGAGGGCGATAGCCTGTGGTATAATATGCACAAGTTTTAAAACAACCTAATGCCAACTGGAGAAAACGAAATGGAATTCAACCAGCTGATCGACGAATTCGCGAAGCGCCACAACGTGGAGAACCTCGTCGCGGTGGATGGGGCCGCCTCGCTCGACATCGACGGATTCATCGTCACCATCGTTGCGAATGAGGACATGTTGATCTTGTCTGCGGAAATCGGAGAACCGCCGGCCGAGGGCGCCGCTACGTTCGCCAATCTTCTGCTGGAGGCGAACTTGCAGTCAGGTGTGTTTTTCGCCAAAGCCGTTGGATCTGGACCCTATCTCGCCGTGCAGCGGACTTCTCTCTCCTTGCTTGACGAAGACGCCTTCGACAAGATGCTTGAAGCGTTCGTCAACCAGACTGAGACCTGGAGCCGACTCCTCACCGACTTCCGTCCCGTCGCGAAGGCGGCGGCGGAGAAGGTCGGGGACACCCCGCTTTTTGGCACCAACGGTTTCGTGAAGGTGTAGAACTCGCCGCCCTCGGCGGGTTTTTGTGTGCTGACGATGTAACTTTTTCGTCGGCCGTGTGTAATTAGGACAAAGAACGCATCAAAGGGAGGAACAGAAATGGCCTACAACATCACACTTGCGCAGTTCAACAAGATCGCGACCGGCGACTATAATGCCGGGCAGATCGACATCAAGACCAACGATGACGGTTCGACCGAGCTCATCAAAGTCAACAACCACGTCTGGAAGAAGTCCCAGAACGACGTCATCCTCTCGCCTGAACGTGTTCTCGAGGTGAAGCTTGCGTTCCTGAACGCGCTTCAGAACGGTGGCGTGGGCGACGACTCCATTAGAGAGATCCGTAACCGGCTCGGGCTCCCGGCAGAGGTTGATATGCTCACCAGCAAGGAAGAGCGTACGGACTTCCTGAAGATGCGCTTCGCGCCGCTCACCCGCGCGCAGGTGCGGTCGATCCTCGACGAGTTCGCCAACGAGGGCCTGGGCTTCACGAAGGCCTCGCGCACCGCTGTCACGTGGGAAGACCTCGAGGCCGGCCGGGCGACGGCGAACATGAGCGCCAAGCACCTCAGGAGGCGCGACAACGCGAACGTCGCCTCGATGGCCGCGCACAGCGCCAAGGGCGGCGATGGCGTCAAATACGGCGTGACGGACGCGATGAGCCTCCTTTCGATGCGCGACCTCTCCGAGCTCGACGCGACCCGCGGCCGGCGCTGCAAGGGCCTGAATGCCGTCAACGACCGGCAGAAGCAGCACACCATACTCGTCAACTCCTTCCGCAGCCTTGTCGCTCAGGCGCTTAAGCTGCTGCCGGCCAACGTGCGCGAGACGAGCGAGTTCAAGCTCGCCGGCGCATACGTGAAGCTCATGAAGGATGACGCCGGCAAACTTTCCGCGATCCTCGGCAAGGGAAACCTCGCGACGAAGGTCGACCTCAAGGTGGATGCCGACACGTTCGTGAAGCGGCTCATCGGCCGCTCCGTGCTGGATGCGGATGCGCTCGGCGACACCGCCACGAAGACCCTCCTTTCGATCGTGTACGACCGCGATCTCGAAGGCGTCATGGTCGCGAGCGAGAGGACGAGCCTCACGCGCCAGTTCGCCGCGCTCATCCTCACGAACAAGTCCGACGGCAAGGTTGACGTGGATTCCCTAATCAATGGCCACTACAACACCGGCATCCTCGTGGAGATGGCCGAGCGCGCGCTGAGCGGCGAGAAGGTCGGCGACACGAAGGCATTGCTCGACGCCTACCACGCGAAGCTCGACAGCGAGAATGCGGATCTGCCGCCGGAAATGAAGAAGATGCTCGAGAACGTGGCGAACATCCCGCTCGAGAAGCCGGCCGACGGCGAGATCATCGTCAAGGCTCCCATCGTCGGCGACATCAACGAGGTCGTCAAGGCCATGCCGGCGCAGAAGCCGGCGCAAGCCGTCCCCAAGGCGCTGAACGACATCGGCGGGCTCAACGGCATCAAGGACTTCGTCGCGGACCTCGTGTTCTCCGACGACACGATGGTCGGTGACGTCACGGTCAACAAAAAGGGCGAGACGATGCGCAAGATCCTCACGTCCGACCGCAACGTCATCGCGTTCGCCGAGATCATCAAGGATCCCTCCCTTATCGACCGTGCCTGCGCGCCGGAGATCGCCGACGCCGTGAAGGACGGCCTCGGCAAGATGGTGGACATCCTCGACGCCGAGTTCAAGAAGGCCAACGACGGCAAGTCCCTCGCCGTCGCCGCCACGGAGGAGGACTTCGTCCAGAATCTCTCGCTGTTCCTCAAGGATCCCGCGAAGCTGCTCGGCGATGAGCTTGCGAAGTTCGACAACCTCATCCTCGCCATGGCGAACAAAGGCTGCGAGAACATCCAGCAGTTCATCAACACAGTCTTCCAGGTGGGCAACGCGAACGTCAACGCGCAGGGCAGCATCGTCAACGAGCCGTACAAGAACACGTCGGCGAAGGACCTCAAGACGCAGCTCGACGGCAAGAGCCTCAACCAGATACTCGACTCCGCCGCGAACGCCGATGCGCCCGGCCAGATCGGATTCTTCCGCCAGATCATCTCCACCTACTTCACGTCTTTAGGCAAGGCCGACAAGCGCTCGTGCTTCGCCGCCGCGATGAGGTACGCGAAGACGTTCGACTTCACCGGACTTCAGGGGGAGAAGCTCGTCTCCGCGCAGCAGGCCGCCATCAACAAGTTCACCGGCGCGATACTGAAGGGCACGAGCCCGCTCCTGCAGAAGATGATGCAGGGCCTGCCGAAGGACATCATGGGCAAGTACGCCGATGCGCTCGACGACATGAAGTCGAACCTTGCGCCGATCCCGCGCAAGGTCGTGCAGGCGCACTTCATGAAGATGATCAACGAGTCGAAGGGCAAGGGGCCGGGCAAGGAGATCGAGTCCATCGAGCTCAAGAAGTCTCTTGGCGCGGCGTCCGTCGGCGAGGCGTTCCTCTGCGCGTTCAAGATCAAGGGCGAAAAAGAGCCGCGGCAGCTCGTCGTGAAGATCATGCGCCACGACGCGGAGCGCCGCGTGGATTCCGAGTCGAAGATCTTCACCGCCGCCGCCGAGGCGATCGGCCCCGGCATGGCCAAGACGTGGGAAGGGCAGCTCAAGCAGTACATGACCGAGTTCGACTTCCGCACGGAGGCCAACAACGCGAAGGAGGGCGTGAAGCTCTACGACATCGCCACGGAAAAGGGCGACAAAAATGCCCAGCTGCACCCGCTTTCGTCCATCGCCCCCAGCGTGAAGTCCATGAAGA
>CACZCD010000237.1 GCA_902779565.1 uncultured bacterium
TGGCTTCGCCACCATTCACCGAGAAGTGCGCACGCGCGGCCGACGCAAGACACTTCGACGTGCCGATGCGCAGGAGATTCGCGCCCGCCTCACCGATGACCGACACGGCGGCAGAATCCTCAATCTCGGCGGTACCGATGGAGAGTGAGGCTCCTGGGGCGAACGACAGCGTCGTTGCGCCGCCGAATGCGACCTTGTCAATCGTGCGCGCGACAGGCACAGAAACCGTCTGCGAACCGGAAAGCGGCGCGAAGCGCACCGTGCCGTCGCCCGTGATCTCATGATCGAGTGTCAGAGAGGAGGCACCCAATGTCAGACGGTCTCCCTTGAAGACAACCACAAGGCTCTTCACGCCATACGTCGCCCCGCTACCGGAGCCGTCATAAATTGTCGCCTTGTGGCTACCGTCAGCGGGTACGGGGTCGAAGTCATGCACAGTCGTTACGCCCCAGTCGTACTTTGCATACACTGCGCGGGCATACACCCCGTCAACACCATCCGTGAACTCTACCTTTACGCACAACTGAGCACCAGTGCCGTCATTTTTCGTGTTGCCCTGCACCTGAACAGTGGCGCTCGTCACACGATTCGTGAAAAAATGCATGGATGACGGCCGGGGCGTGCCGGCATAAGACAATGTGGCGCTTGTGACGGAAACAAGATCCTTGACCTTGTAGCCTGGGAAGCATAGGACGGCGTCGCCCGTGTACGGATCGCCGGCATTCCTCGGCAGGAAACTACCGTCCTCCGGTGACGGTCCACTCGAATTCTGGACGGCGGAAACCACGAGAGGTGCCGACTCCCATTCACCGCCGTGCGGCACGATCCCATAAAAGCCATAGGCACCATCTGTGCTTGCAACAACGTTTTCGTCATAGACCTTGTAAACACTCCGTTTGTCTATCGTGCCGTCAAAGTCATCGCCAAGAGCTTGGTTCTCGCTCCATGTGTAATTGACGTATGCAATACGCCCATACACGTCTGCACCGATCTGCACAAAAAGGACCTTTATGCAGAGAATCGCATTGGGCTTGCATTGGAATTGCACCGATAGCGTATCTCCACTTCGCTTGAAATTGTACGGAGCGGCATCACGGTACGACGTTCCCTGGCGTATCACCGCCCCCGTGAAATTGGTGATGCCGGCGAGATTCCGGTTCCGCCAAAGAAGCATCCATGCGCCCTGATTTGTATTGGTCGGATCGGCAGGGAAGTAGTTACGCGTGCCGTTCACCATGCCTTGGTACACATCCACCCGCTCCGCATCAACAAGATCGGAGGCGATCACATCGTCGGTCCCGGCCGTTATCTCGAAGCCATGCGTTATCGCCAACGCACCGCCCGTGATCGTGCAGGCGTTCGTCTGCGAAAAGACGATTCCGCCCACATCGTTCGTCCCTTCGACGGTGATGGACGTGGAACCGCGTTCGCCGAACACGGCCGTCACGCCGGGAATCCAGTTCGTGGCATTGCCCGCCCAATCAAGCCAGTTCGGGTCGGTCGCATTCCATTTGGCGCCCTCTGCGCCGTTCCAGACGAGCGTGTTACGCGTAATGTCGCCCAGAAGGACGAGTTCCTGAAAACCGGACCAGGACGTGTCGCCGCCGTTGTTGGTAATCGTGAACATGTATGTGCGGTAGCAGGCTTGGTTTGTAACAGGGATTTCGTACGTGCGCGACAACGTCTCTGCATCCCACGTCTGCGCCTCGTCCGTCTGGTAAAGGAGATGCCAGTTAGCCCCGTCATACCCTTTAAGATTGAACTCAGTGGCGCTACGCAAGAAGGGCTCCCACCCGGTCGCGACGCGATAGAGCGTGAACGAAGTGACCTTAAAGTCGAAACACGACATGTCCCCATCATTGATGTAATACAGGACGCTTACGGGCTTGGGACCGGAATTATCCGACCTTTTCAACAGAACGCGCACATCGGGCTTACTCCCGCTCGTCCCATCCGTTCCTTCCGTGATACCATCAAATGCGCTGGCAACGGCACCTCCATTGGCTGTGCTAACCGTCGTGCCGTTTCCGCATTTTACGCTGTAGTTCCCCGTTCCGTAGCCACGGACAAAATCGGTGATGTCCACAGCTCCGAAAGCGGATAGGCCCATCGTTGCGCAGAGAACTGCGCCGAGAACCGCGCCGCCGCGTTTCAGCGTATCAATAGTCGCCTTCATGTTCTTTTACTCCTTTTCTATCAGGGAACCTATCGGCACTCTACCGACAATTTCCCCTTAATAAGTTGTGGATTATAGCAGAACACCAATCCAACAAGATCTATTTCGCGAAAAAATAAAAGACTATTTTGCGCAAAATACGGAAACCTCGTTCATCAAACATGGCGCGATGACTCTATTCCCGTCGTCAACGGCTCTGGCCATATTTTTTGTCCACAAACAACACAACTTGGCAGGATTTTTATGCCATGTCCGCTCTGCTTACAATGCACGGCCCGCCTCTGTTAAACCACCTTGACATGGCGCGAATTATACCATAAGTTGATAGTTGGCAATTGGCAGTTGGCAGTCATGAATCACCCAATCCTCCAATCACCCACTAATCAACGGCGAACGACACGAAGGCATACCCCATCGGCGGGAAATCCAGATCGAGGGTGCTTCCGTCTGGCAGCAGCCGAACCCCTCCGCCAAGTTTCGTCTTGAGATCCTGATAACGTGAGCCAAGCGGAAGCGTGGCTTTCATCGGTTCACGCGTCGCGTTGACCGCCAGCATCCACACCTTCCCCTCATGCCGCCAGAAACGGACCGGAAGATACTTCGGCAGCGACGCGCATCCCTTGGCGAAATCCGCCGTGATGTCATCCGAGAGAAGTACATCCTCCATGCTTTTCACCTCGAAGGCCACATCGCAGGTCTCACCCCACGCCTTTTCGTATGCTTCCCCTTTTGCATGACGACGGATCGTGGAGTAGGAGTAGGAGACGATGCCATTCGCCCCGCACGCGATACCCTGCCAGGTCATGTTCGCCATCTCTTCGCGCGTGGGCATGCGAAGATACGCCTGGTTGCATTTCGGCCACCTCTCCTTCGCATAGCACCAGCGCCAGTCGAACGTCTGTGGGATGAACCACAGCGGCCGCATGGAGGCCAAGCCGTCCTCGACCACGCGCATCTGCCGCGTCACACGCTCCAGATCGCTTCTCGGTCCCTTGTCGTTACCGATCGGGTAGCAGTCATGCGCCATCACGTCGTAGCTCGGCAGAAAATCGCGCACGGTGTTCGGATGGCACAGGCAGGTGATCGTCGCCCGCTCCGGGTCGATCTCATGGAGAAATTCATGCGCCACCGTCGTATTCGGCACCATGCTGACCGGCGCTTCGTCGTTCAGGTACCACATGACAAGCGCGGGATGACGCCCGATCGCCTCAAAACGCTTGCGCAGCGCGGCCTTGGTGTCTTCCGGCGTCTTGATGTTGATCTTCGTCGCATAAGGATAGCCATAGATGAGGCCGCGCACGTCCGACGCCACAAACACCCCGGCCTTCTGCCAACGGTCGAGCTGCGCCGTCGTAATGCCGGCATACTGGATGGCGAAATTGTACGGCCCGCGCTTGTACTGCTCCATGTCCTCAACCGACATTTGGCCGGTATAGTGTCCGAGCGGGAAGAACTTTTTGCCGTCCAAAAGCATCCTGCGCTGGCTATCGAACGACACGCGCCGTCGGGAGGGAGGCACCGCCGTCCGCTCAAACGCAATCTCCGCCTCGCCGGCAATCCGCCCGTTCTTCCGCGACGCAAGCCGGAACGCCAACTTCTGCTTACCCATCGCAAGTTCCGGAACCGGCACAGTGAACACCGCGGTATCGTTCAAGAACTGGATCGGCTTGAACGTACGCACATCACCGTTGGCCAATCCGACCGACAGCGTCGCGACATGGAGATTTGTGTCGGCTTTGATCGACGCAAGGACCCGAAGGTTCCCATCCGCCGCCTCATCGCGGTAGGCCGAGGTGCAGAGGAAGTTCACCGCCTTCACGGGGACCTGCTCGAACGTCACGTTGTCGAATCGAACCTTCCCCGTCGCACCTTTCTTCAGCATGCACAGAACGCCACCGCGCGCGTCGGAGGATCGCATCGGCCGGGTCATTCCCTCGTAGCGCACCCAGCCGTCCTTGAGCGCACCGTTGTCATCAACGGGCTTCGTGTAGGCGCCAGCAACCCACTTCCCGTCCACATCGAACCACTCGAACCCCACGCCCGGGTTTGACGCCCCCTTCAGATTGTCCACCTTCACAAGGGCAGTGATCCTGTACGCCGATCCCGCCTCAAGCTTCACATACTGCGCGGGATAGATGTACTTCTCGGCATCATTGCATTCCCACACAAGTCCTTTCGTGCCGCCATACCCGGCGCCGTCCTCCACGCGCCAGATCGCGCCGGCCTTGCGCCAATCGGCAAAGCCTTTCTCGAAATCTCCGTTCTTCAGCAGATTTCCGGCGGCATCCATACCCACCGCAACGGCAGAGAGACCCACCGCCGCACTGAAAACCAGCATCTTCCCAAGTCCCGCCGCGGCCAATACGGCAAAATACTTTCCCTGCCAGCAACTTTCCATATCATCCTTTCGAT
>CACZCD010000238.1 GCA_902779565.1 uncultured bacterium
AACGCAGCGCCCTTCTGGATGTAGCTGCTCTCCTTGTCCGGCGCGTAGCATCCGGTGATCGTGAAGCCCTGAAGGAATGTGGGGTTTCCGCCGCCATCAAGCTGTGCGCCCGCGATGGCGTTGTCGCCAAGGCCGCCCGTCTCGGGATCAGGCGCGCCCATGATGAACGTCCGCTCCGCGCCGGCGGTCGAGCGGAAGCCGATTCCCTTCGTCGAATAGACGCGGCGGAAGCAGGTGTAGGTGTTTCCGTTCTTTTCGGCCGTGACCGTAGCGACGCCGTTCGAATAGACGCCAGGCGCTGCATAGACGATCGGCCTATTGCCAGTCGCCGCATCATGTGCCGCCTGAAGCGTCTGCTTCGGCCCTACGTTGTTGCTCTCGTCGCGGTGCGCGTAGTCCGCCGTGCCGTCCCATTCGTCGTTGCCATGCTCCGCATCCGCATACCACACACCAGTGGCCAGCACCGCAGTGACCGTCATGTTCGACTCTGCGGACGCGAACGTCGAGAACGGCACCCAGCCGTCGGCGAGCGGCTGCCGGTAGTACGCCGTGCTGCTGAGCCTGTCGCCGCCCGTAAGCCCCCAGAGATGCTCTCCTTCCGAAAGAACGGGCCTTATGTAGAAAGCCGCCGGCACCGACGTCGGACACAGGGTCTCGCCGGCATTGAACGTACCGTACCCCTGCACCTCGAAGGATCTGCCGGAGAACGTGAGCGATGCCCCCACCTGCTCCACCGTCTCCAGCACGCATCCCGCCGCGATCGGCCCGCTCGCGGGCACCGGATTGCCGAGCAGGTCGGTGAGCGAATAGCCCGAAGGAAGCGTGACGTCGGCGAGCAGGGACGCGTCGCCGCGGTTCACGGCGGCGCTTCGCGTCGCCAAGCGCATGTCGCCGTGGGACGGCGCAAAAAGCCCGGATGCCGCCGCCGAGACGTTCGACACGCAGTTCACCGCCTCCGCGGAAGTGGCCTTTGTCCCCAGCACGCAGTTCGTCGCATAGAGGACTGACGCGCCGCTGTATTCGTACCCCGCGACGATCGAGTTGCACATCGTGACCGACGGAGTGCCATCGTAGATGCTGAGTGCATACCCTGCCCCGGTCTTGCTGTAGAACGTGCAGTTGTAGAACCTCGGCAGATAACTTGAAAACGTCCTGTAGGTTGCGGTGTTATACGAGGTTGTGTTCTGGAACAGGCAGAACACGAAATCTTTCCCGTATCCGGCGGCGGCACCCCTGTCTGCCGCGCGGCAGTCCACGAACTTGCACCGCAGCGCGTTGCCGCCATACATTCCGCCGCCGAGAAAGGCATAGCAGTTCGTGAACACGCAGTCGATCGCCCACGTCGAGCCCGCCGCCTTGAGGCCGCCGCCGTTGTCCTTTATGTTTAAGTCGACATGACGCTGCCCGCAGCCGTCCCTGAACGTGATGCCATCAACTATTACGCCAGCCGCATCGACATGCATGCACCCCTTGGAGGAGGTGCTTGTCATGTCCGTGCCGCCCTCGCCGATGATGAACGTGTGCGCTGCGCCGGCGGTGGACTTCACCTTGACGTTCTTCTTCGCGCTCGCGACGTATATTCGCGCCCGGCCGCTGTTCATCGACCCTTCGTTGTATTCGCCGGGGAGGAGCCAGAGCGTGTCGCCGGCATTCACCAGCTCCATCGCCTTCTCCAGCGTCTTGCGCGGCCCGACCGCCTCCGAGACCACGTTGGACGTTGTGCCGTCGCGCGTGTCGAGTCCGTTCACCGGATCGACGTACCAGTCGTTCGCCGCCGACGTCAGTGCCGTTATCACCGTACACGCAGCGGCAAAACGCACCGCAAAGTTCTTGTTAATGGTCATGGCAACCTACCTTTCGTGTTAATTTACGTTTTTGCGGGCTTGCTATGAAATTGGGCATTTCGGGCCGTTCGAAAGTCTTCCCGCTATCTGGTGGGGTGCTAATCATGGCGCAAATTATACACTATTGTTCAATTGCAAGCAACCCCCGCGCCGTTTTGTGGTATAATTCCGGACCGGTTTGATAAACGAAAACCAGAAAGGCGAACATCCACATGAACAGAACCAATCTTAAGACTTTGATTTCAACATCCCGCCGCAATGCCGTACGCATGGCGATTGCCGGGATCGCGGCGCTGGCGATGGCGGTCGCATCGGAAGCCGGGAACCTGATACTGATCGGGGACTCCACACTCGCTTCTCGGAAACCCGAGCAGCGCATCGGCAGCTGGGGTGATTCCATGGGCGACAAGCTGAAAGACGGCTGGAAGATCGTCAACGTGGCCGTTAGCGGCAGGACGGTGAAGACCATACAGAACGGCGGTAAGAACTCAAGCTGGCAGAAGGCGCAGGACGCCATGCAGTCCGGCGACTTCGTGATCGTGCAGTTCGGCATCAACGACGCGGCCAAGAAGAAGCTGGTTGACATCCCGGAGTTCAAGGAGGAATTAGCCAAGTTCGCAAAGGTGATCCGCTCAAAGGGCGCGACACCTGTGTTCTGCTCTCCGGTGACAAGCGGCACATACGGCAAGGACGGGAAGTTCGTCCGCAACAAAAGCCGCCAGAAATATGCGGATGCAACACGCGAGATCGCCGCGGCCGAGAAGGTCGATTTCATCGACATGACCGAGCTCACGTGCAAAATTCTCGATGCGCTCGACAAGACGGCAGGCCAAGATCTTTATGTCGGTAAATCCGCCAAAAACGGCAAGCCGATATTCGACACGTGCCATCCGAGCAAAGCCGGCGCGAAGCGTTACGGTGAGGCCTTCATCAAGGATGCCACAGACCGCAAGCTGCCGATTGCCGCTATCTTCAAGCCAAACGATTGATTGCGGCAATGCCATATTTCTACCGCGCACGCCGTTATCGGTTCGTGCGCGTGTTTGACCGTAGCGCCGGCGGCATATATCCGTGCGTGGAACCCTGCACCCATGCAATGAAGATTCCATCTTGCGCGGCGACGGGGATTGTGGGATAATACGGACTCATGGACAACTTCCCGGAAATCGAATTCGCCTTGCCGGGCACCGTGACCGGACAAACCGCCCATGGAGTCCTCTCCGAGGATGAATGGGGACGCTACGCCCTTCTCAAAGGCGTGGCGCCGTCGGATGTGGCCGCGTCGCCTTTCCATCAGACGCTTTCCGCCTTCGAGAATCTGGAACGGGAACTGAAATCCATCGGCATGGACTTCTCCTCTGTGGTGCGCACCTGGCTCTACGCCGACCACATCCTCGACTGGTACGCGGATCTCAACCGCGCCCGCGACACGTTCTTCCGGTCGAAAGACCTCTACAACCACTACATCCCGGCCTCCACCGGCATCGGCTGGTCCAACGGCTCGAACGCCCGCATCGTCATGGGCGCATTCGCCGCACAGTCCAAGACGCCCGGCGGCGTCACGGTTGAGCCGTTGCCGAGTCCGCTCCAGTGCCCCGCGCTCGAATACGGCTCCAGCTTCTCGCGCGCCGCCGAGGTGCGCACGCCCGGATGGCGGCGCGTGATCGTCTCCGGCACGGCGTCGATCGCCCCGCAGAGCCATGCCGTTGCGCATCAGGACGACATCGCCGCGCAGATCGACTGCACGATGAAAGCCGTCGCCGCCATCTACGAATCGCGCCGCCTCTCGTGGAAGGATGTCACCGGCGCGCTCATTTACCTGAAGGATGAATCCTACCAACCGGTCTGGGAGGATTGGCTCGCCGCCCACCCCGACTACCCGCGCGCGCATGCGCGCACAATCGTCGCCGACGTGTGCCGGCCCGAATGGCTTTTCGAAATCGAATCGGACGCAACGCAATGGATCTAAACACACCCTCCCCCTGGGAACGCGCGGACGGACGGGCGACCGACGCCGTCATGGTCCGCCGTCTCTTCCTCGATCTCGCGGGACGCAT
This sequence comes from uncultured bacterium, assembly GCA_902779565.1. Taxonomy (GTDB): domain Bacteria; phylum Verrucomicrobiota; class Kiritimatiellia; order RFP12; family UBA1067; genus UBA1731. The sequence continues at coordinate 3,902 of CACZCD010000238.1, forward strand.
CCCCACAAAGGACGAGGCTCAGGCCTACGTCTTCTCCGGCAACCCCAACAAGCGCGAATCGCTCGTGGAGCGTCTGCTCGCCTCGAAGGAGTTTGCCGACTACTGGGCCATGCGCTTCTGCGACATCCTCCGCGTGAAGAGCGAATTCCCGATCAATCTCTGGCCGAACGCCGTGTACGTCTATCACGCACGCATCCGCGCGTTCGTGGAGCAGAACGAGCCGTGGGACGCGTTTGGCCACGCGCTCCTCACGTCGCAAGGCAGCGACTTCCGCGACGCCGAGGTCAACTTCTTCCGCGCCACAGACCGCCGCACGCCCGAGGGCTGGGCCGAGGCGACGGCGCAGACCTTCCTCGGCATTCCGCCCGCCGAACTCGCCCCCGCACGCCGGGAAGAGCTGGCGCAGTTCTTCGCCAACCTCAAGATCAAGAACACCCGCGAATGGAAAGAGGAGATCGTCTATGTGGACGGTCCCGACCGGCGCGGCGAACTCTGCGACCGGCTTTTCGGCGCGAAGCGGCAAGAGGTCGCAAACGCGTTTCAACGATGCGTCCGCCGCTGGATCTTCGGACCGGAATCCGAACCCTCAACTCTCAATACCCAACTCCGCCTGAAAGACCTCCTGCGCGGGATCGTCCTTTCCGA
>CACZCD010000239.1 GCA_902779565.1 uncultured bacterium
CGCAGCGTATGCGAGACCTCTACATGGAGTCCGGCGGCGTCACGCCCGTCAAGAAGGCATGGTGGAAGTTCTGGTAGTTTAGAGTGCCCAGTTTAGAGTTTCCAGTTTGGAGTTTGGCGGGTGGTAATTCTGGGGATAGAGTCGAGCTGCGACGAGACGGCGTGTGCGGTTGTGCGGGACGGCACGGAGGTGTTGTCGAGTGTCGTCTATACGCAGATCAAGCTTCATCAGCCCTGGGGTGGTGTGGTGCCTGAAATCGCGTCCCGCGCACACGTGGAGAAAATATCAGGTGTGATTTCGGCCGCGGTCGATGAGGCGGTGAAGGGCGGCGGCATTGACGCGCTCACCGACATTGATGCCGTGGCGGTGACGTACGGACCGGGTCTTGCGCCGGCGCTGCTTGTGGGACTGAATGCGGCGAAGGGGCTTGCGCTCTCGCTGAACGTGCCGCTGATCGGAATTAACCATATCGAAGCGCATCTGCACACGCCGTTCCTGGAGTCGGGGCTGCGTCCGGAACCGTACATGCCCGCGCTTGGTCTGGCCGTCTCGGGCGGACACACCAGTTGGATCGACATGCCGGAGTATGGTTGCTATCGGATCATCGGGCAGACGCTCGACGATGCTGCGGGCGAGGCGTTCGACAAGGCGGCGAAGCTTCTTGGGCTGGGCTATCCGGGCGGTCCCATCATCGACCGCGAGGCGAAGAAGTATGAGGGAACAGATTTCATTTCCTTTCCGAAGGGGCGTCCGCGTCCGGGAACCGCCGCGCTTGCCGGTCTGGACGCGGATCTCTGCACATCCTTTTCGGGACTGAAGACGGCGCTTCTCAACTACGTGAAGTCCGTGCGCGGTACGGATACCACCGCCCCCATCCCGGACATCCCGCGTATTTGCGCGAGCTACCAGCGGGCGATCGTCGCCTCGATCGCCGACCGTACGGCATCGGCCCTGAAACGTCGCCCGTATCGTGCGTTGATTGTGGGTGGCGGTGTGTCTCTCAACGGGGCGTTGCGCGAGGCGCTGGCGCGCGTGGCGGCGGATGTGGGTGTGGAGCTGCTTCTCGCCAAGCCAAAGTATTGCGGTGACAATGCGGCGATGATCGCCGGGCTTGCGTACTACCGACGTAACGTGACGGACGATGTGGCGCTTGCGGCGGATGTCGAACCGTCGTTAGTGGTTAGTTGTTAGTTTCCAGTTTAGAGTTTAGTGTTTCCAGTTTAGAGTTTGGAGTTTCGAGTTTATGTTTAGTGGTTAGTGGAGATGAAAGAGAAGGAGAATAGATGAAAATAAAATCTGTGATGATGGGAATCGCGTGTGGTTTCGTGGCGATGGCCGGTGCGGAGAGCCCGGCGAAGATGAAGGCCATTCTGACGGTGCCGCATGAGTTTGACATGCTGGTGAAGTCCGGCCATATTCAGGGCCTTGCCTGTTCCGAAAAGGGCATCTATCTCTCCCACGCGACGGGGCTTGCGAAGATTGGCTGGGACGGCAAGCTGATCAAGCACATCAATGCACCGGCGCATCTCGGCGGGATTGCCTATGCGAACGGTCGGATCTACGGCGCGTTCATTCTCCGCAGCCGGGGGAACATGAAGGATGGAAAGCCCGGGCTCCTGCGCGTGTGGGATGAAGAGTTGAATCCAATCGACGAAAAGGCGTTCCAGGAGACGGCCGGTTCCGTGGGCGTGCTGGGCGATACGATCTACTATGCGATTGGTTACGACAAGGAGCCGCACCGCCCCTGCAGCGTGAAGCGGGTTGGACTGGATCTCAGTGACCGCGGCAACCAGACCTTTGACTTCGGCTATCCCATTCGGTACGGGATACAGGCGATCGCCACGGACGGCCAATCGCTCATCTGCGCCAACTACGGCGGCACGTCGCTCGTCAGCCCAGCGTTCACGACCTTCAAGAAGTTGACATGCCCGTCCTTCGCGGAAGGGTTCGCGCGCGTTCCGAAGTCGATTGCGAAGCGCGAGACGCCCGTGTTCCTGACCGTGCGCGCGCTCGGCGGCAACATGAAGGGCTGGCGCAAGGATCCCGTCAACAACCCGCCGCGTCTCCGTCTCAACTTCTTCGAGTTCGACGGAGAAAAATTCACCGACATCACGGCGAATCCGTGAGCGTTGAGGAACCATTTTGCGTGGCGGCCGCCATTTTCCCCGTTTTGTGGTAAAATAGTCGGCATCAAGAAAGGAAAACGAAATGAAGAAGATCTTAATCATTGGCGTCTTGGCAACCTTTTCGGCGATCGCCGCCGATGTCTCGACAATGGATGCCCTCTATACCGTACCGCACGAACTGGATTGCCTGTTGAAGTCCGGCCATATCCAGGGGGCGTGCTGCTCCGAGCAAGGCATCTACCTCTCGCACCAGCTTGGCATCGACAAGATCGGCTGGGACGGCAAGCTGATCAAGCACCTCGATGCGCCCGGTCACCTCGGCGACAGCGCCTACGCCAACGGCAAGATCTACGGTGCGTTCGTCATCCGAGACAAGAATGCGCGCAAGGGCGGCAAGCAGGGGCTTGTGCGCGTGTGGGACGAGAACCTGAATCTGCTGAACGAGGCCTGGTTCGACGAAGCGCTTGACGGCATCGTCGTGCTGGGCGATACCGTCTATGTGGGCGTGGACAAGTGGGGGCACGGCAAACATCCCGGCTGCTGCATCAAGCGTCTTGGCCTTGACCTGAGCGACAAGGGCAATGTCGATTTCGATCTCGGCTACGAAATCAATTACGGCGTGCAGACGATGGCTACGGACGGAAAGGATATTTTCCTTGGTAACTATGGTGGCACCTCGCGCGTGAGCGCCGACCTGAAGACGAACGAGAAGCTCGTGTTCGGTTGCAGCGAGGGGTTCGGTATGGTTCCGAAGTCCATATCCAAGCGCGATACGCCGGTGTTCTTCAAGGTGTGCGCGATGGGCGGCAACATGCAGGGCTGGCGCAAGGATCCGATCTGGCGCGTGGATCCGATGAAGAATCCGAATCCGCCGCGCATCCGCATCGAGTTCTACGAGTACAAGGACGGCAAGTTCAATTCCATCACAACAAAATCATCACTAAAATCATCAACCAAGCGGTGAGGGCCGTGCACGGTTCGAACCCGACAAGAAAGGAAAAATCAAATGGCACGTATTCAGATTCCGGTAGAGGAATTCAAGGGGCGCGTCGCGCGTGCGGCGAAGCTCGTGGCGGAGAAGGGCCTTGACGTTCTCGTCGTCAACGGCTCGGAGGCGGACTACGCTGATACCCGCTACTTCTCCAACTTCTGGCCGCTCTTCGAGCGCTGCGGCGTGGCGATCGCCGCGAACGGCGAGGCTGCGCTCATGGTCGGTCCCGAATCGCAGGTGTTCGCGGGCGACTTCAGCTGGATGGATCGCGTCTGCGTGGTCTATCAGTACCGCGAGAGCGCGAACCCCGCGTATCCCGAACTGAAGAGCGAGACGTTCCGCGACGTGTTCAAGAAGCTTGGCGTGACGGGCGACAGCATCAAGATCGGCGTTGCCGCGAAGCTCAACACGAACTGCGTCCAGTTCGAAGGGCTCCGCGAGTGCTATCCCAACGCGGAGATCGTGTGGGCGGATGACATCATGCTGGCGCTCCGCCGCATCAAGAGCGACAACGAAATCGCCTGCATCCGCGAAGCGGCGCGCATCACGGATCTCGCCACGAAGGCGGTGATGGCCGAGTTGAAGCCCGGCAAGACGGAGCTGGAGCTCGTGGGCGTTGCGCAGAAGTGCATCTACGAGAACGGCGCCGAGTACGAAGGGCTTCCGATGTACTGCTTCGCGGAGAAGTCCACCCGCCATGCGATCTCGCGTTCGAGCTACAAGGTGATCGAGTATGGCGACATCGTGCAGCTCAACCTCTCCGCGAAGATCTGCGGCTATTCGCCGTCGATCGGACTCCCCGTCTGCTGCGGCAAGCTCACGCAGGAGAAGCGCGACCTTGTGCAGTTCGGGCTTGAGGCGCACTACTGGACCGAGCAGCAGATCAAGGCCGGCGTGCTGGCCTCTGACATCGCCAAGCGGTTCATCGAATTCTACGAGAAGGCCGGCCGCCGCGCCAACTACTTCTACGGACCGTGCCACGGCACGGGTCTCATCGAGGTGGAGGCGCCGTGGATGGAGACGATCTCCGACTATCCGCTGGAGCCGAACATGACGTTCCAGATCGATACGTTCGTCACCTCGCCGACGTTCGGTCTCCGCTGGGAGAAGCCGATCGCCGTCACGGCGGACGGTTGCGTGAATCTCGCGCCGAGCCAGATCGGCACCAACGGTCCTATTGAAGTTGAGGTTTGAGAGGTTTGAGGGGTTTGAGAGGTTTGAAAGGAGATTCAAATGCGTTATGAATTGATGAGGCCGAGCCAGATCCGCGAGGCGATCAAGAAGCGTACGCCCGTGGTGCTGCCGCTCGGCGTGCTGGAGTACCATTCGGAACATCTTCCCGTCGGCATGGATACGCTC
>CACZCD010000240.1 GCA_902779565.1 uncultured bacterium
GAAGTACACCTTGCCGCCGCAGACGCGGGCAAACGATTCAAACGCGCCGGGCGGCGGCGTCCCTTCCGGACAAGCCCCGACGACGAACTGACAGCTCCCCTGCCCCGTCCGCTCGCCGGCAATCAGCCTCAGGTGCTTCTCCAGCTCCTGGGCCGCCAGTCCAAAGTCCTTGCCCCTGACATCAATCTTGGCCGAGGCAAGATCCAGCGTGACGGCTTGCACGCATAGCGTCATCGCAAGCGCCGCACCCATCAACATCATCCGCGTCATGTTCGTCTCCTGTCCGTCTCTCGTTCAAGACCTTGATCTACCGGATTGCCTGAAGCGCGTCGTGGACGGCCTTCACCTGTTCGCGGTACTTCTGCTCGAAGGACGCGCGTGTGGCGGCGTCCGGGTTCTTCGGCATCGGCGTAAAGTCCACGGCCGCGAGCGCCTTCTCGAGCGCAGAGGTCGTCTTCCCCTCGGCGCGCAGGATGCGAATCTTCTCGGCGTTCTCGATCGAATCGCGCATCACCTCCCAGCGGGTGGAGGCATAGGCGTGCGGATAGATGAGGAAGTTCTCGCCCGCATCGTAGCGCGGCGGGCAGGAAGCGTCCCAGAGCGGATCGACGAGACCGCTCCACCACCAGGCGGCCCAGCGCAGAAGCCCCGTGTAGCCCTTCGCCGCCGCATACAGTCCCGTCCATGCGCTCTCACACAGTGGGCTCGTCACCCAGCTGTTCGGCTTCTGCGGGAAGTTGCAGATGTAATACGTGGTGACGAGCTTCGGATCCTTCGCGCGCTCCTTCACGGCAGCAAGGAAGTCCGCGTCCATCAGCTGTCCGCGCAAGGCCTGCGAGAAGTTCTCGATGCCGATCGCGAGGAAGTCTTTCGCCGGACGGTCGCAGGCGAACGCGACCTTGAAGCCCTGCCCGGCGCTGCGGATCATGTTCACGGCGAACTTCGTGTCCTCCAGATTGTTCTCGTCAAGCGCCATGTACGTATCCTCCAGCCAGCCCTTCGCCTTCAGATGCGCGGCGAAGTCCTTGAGGAAGGCGTGCCAGTACACCGTGTTCTCCTCGGTCTTGATCGGCACCTTCACGGTCACCTCCCGGCCGGTCGCCTCGTCGATGTACGTATGGTGGTTGCGGTCCCGGCGCTGCGCGACGGTGTAGCAGTGGATCTGCGGACCGAGCCCGCACCGTTTCGCGAACGCCACCCATTCGTCGAAGATCGAGTAGTCGAACGCCCAGGTGCCGTCGCGGCGCTTCGTGCGCAGGATGAGCGCGCGCCACCGTCCCGACGCATCCTTCCGCGGCGTCTCCTGCAGCTGGACGGTGATTGTCTTCTGCCCGGAATCGCCCAGCTCGCGCATGAGCGGCTCCAGCGCCTTCCAGTGCTCGGGGCTCCAGGGCTCCACGCCGTAGCGGCGCGCGACGTTGGAGGGCGACTGCCACAGATCGAGGAAGAACGCCCACTTCGCAGGCGGCGGCAGCGTGCGTCCCCGCACCGTCAGCTCAAAGTGGAACGCCAGCTCTTCCAGCCCGTCCGCCACCACCAGCGCCTTCCCTTTGTACAGACCCGGCGCAGCGTTTTCCGGCACGCGTATCTGCAGCCAGATCGGACGATAGCCGTTCGCGACAAGATCCACCTTCGGCGCGGGGTCGAGCAGGTCGCCGACCGTGTGGTACGGGATGTTCACCTGCGCTTCGCCGGTGCGGTAGTTCGCGGAGGCGAGCACCTTCCGCACGAAGCGTGCGCTCATCGCGGAGGCCGGGATCCGCGCGCCCTTCGGCCCGAACAGGTCGCCAAGCTCGCAGCGGAGATTCTTCGCCGGCGCATCGGTGCTCACCACGATCTGCGCGTTCACGCGCTCGTTGCGCCAGGCCGATCCGCGCCACACGCGGTTCCGGCGGAACTTCGGGGCGTTCTCAACCGTGATGCGCTCAAGCGGCGCAAAGGCGCCGGAAAGCCCGTACGGACGGCTCGTGATCTTCTTCGCCAGCAGCTCCGGTTCGCCCGGCTCGTAGGACGGCACCTCCTCGAGACGGATGCCGTCGAACCAGACGGTCCCTTTCGCGCCCAGCACGCGGACCCAGATCATCGGGCGGAACCCCTCCTTGTACACGTCGTAGCCCATCGTGAAATCGAACGAATGGTACTGCCAGTCCATCGTCCCGCTCCACATCTCCCGCGACGGCGACCTGTGCGCGCGGTACTTCACCCCTTCGCCAATCTCCTCGAACTCGATCGTCGCGCCATGCCGCCCTTTCGCGTCCGGCAGACGCTCCAGGCCCTCCGTCTTCACGAAGCACGAAAGGCGGTACTTGGCGCCGGGCTTAAGATTCTTCGCGATCGACTTCACCTGCAGACCATGATAGACGCGCGCCGTCGCGTCGATCCGCAGCGCCCCCTCGCCCGTCAGCGTCGTCGTCTTGTCGATGCTCACGCCGTTCTTCGCGTTCGGCTGCCACTTCAGCCCCTCGATGAGCGACGGCTTCGCCTCGGCCTTCTGCCTCTTGAGCATCGTCTGGACCGGAACATTCTCGTTGGCCGAATCGAATTTCCGCTTGCTCGCCACGAGCGGACCGAGGAAGCGGCGGCGCAGCGTCGCCACGCGCATCGCCTCCGGCGAACCGACGGGCGCGGCCTTGGCCGCCGCATCGAGATACCCCTCCAGCTCCCTCACCACGTCCCACGTGTAAATGTCGCGGTAGATCTCGCCCTCTTTCGGCGCGAAGATCATCGGCCCGATCTCCGTCTCACCGATGAGGGACGGGATCGCCACCTTCCCGATCCAGATCTCCTCAAGACGGTCGAGGAACTTGGCGACGGGCGCGGCGGCGGCGCCGAAAAGCAGCCGGTTGTGCTCGGCGAGAACCTGCTCCATGTCGAGGTCGGGATGCCAGGCGAGCTGGGCGAACATGTAGTAGTTCATGTAGTTGTAGAAGATCGTGTCCTGCTCCTGGTTGGATTCCACGTACGAACCGTCGATGTACGGCGCGCAGGCGCGGTAGAACTTGAAGAACGCACGCGGTGCGTACTGCGGCACGCCGTGCGCCTGCAGCCGCCCGTAGTTCTTCATCGGGTACGTCCAGATCCACGAGACCTTCCCCTTCAGCTTCTCCGACCATTCCCGGATGAACGCGATCTGCTTCTCGAAGATGTCGGGACGGGAGAGCGACCACGGACCGCCGACGGCCAGGATGACCTTCACGTTGTCGGGGATGTCGAAGGACGGGATGTGGCGGCAGGGACCATACGCCATCTGCGTGACGGCCCCCTTCAGCCCCGCGTCCGTAATGGCCTTGGCCACGGAGATGGTGTTGCTCCACATCAGCTCCGAGCAGTAGCCAGAGGCGAGCGTGAAGTCGTTCGTCTGGGAATAGCGCTTGAGGCAGTTCGCGCAGCGGCACGCCTGCATCCCGTCCTGCGGCATGATGTCCACATACTTCTCGCCCTTCTGGATGCGCTCGAGCGTCTCCTTGCGGAAGATGTCCCACACCGGCGATGTGTGGCAGAGCTGGCCGGCCTGGTAGCCGTACTCGACCTCCGACCGCTTCTTGAGGTTGCGCGTGCCGTCCGCACGCAGCTGGAAGTATTCGGGATGGGTGTCGACAAAGCGGTCCGAGATGCGGAAACGATTCTGTCCGTGGCAGCACGGGATGTTGATGGTGTTCTCGCGCAGACGCAGCTGCCACCACACCTTGCGCTTGAGCTGGCCCGGCCCGATCGGGACGTCCGGGAGCGGTCCCGCGCCGTTGATGTAGCAGTTTCGGATCGCGAACTGCGGCTTCACGACCTCGTCCACGGCCGACACGGCAATCTCCTTCGCCTTCGGGATGATCGTGCCGTACTCGTCCGGGAAGTAGAAGCGCACGCCCGCATAGCGTTCAAGGATCTCGCATACGCCGAACGCCGTCGCGTGCGCGCTGCGCGGATAGTTGCCGCGCGAGAAATGCAGGATGAGATCGTCCTTCGGGTCGTCATAACCCGCCACGTAAAGGCGGCCGGGCGCCGTCTTCAGGTAGAAGCCGTCGAGCGGAAGCTTCGAGACGTCCAGCCCCGCCGCGCGTGTCCACGTCGAATCGCCGAGGACCACCTGCGTGAACCCCTCGCGCGGCGCCGTCACCACCGGCACCTCCGCGCCGAATATCCGCGCCAGATGGTTCGTGAGGTCGATGGCGGCGAACTGCACCGTCTTCGGCGCATCCGGCGCGATCAGCACCTCCGTGCGGCCGGGCGTCAGCACCACCCCGTCACCGGCAGAAACCCCGAAGCTGGCGCACGCCACCGCGAACGCCAGACCGCACAACGCTCTTCTCTTTTTCATGCCGCCTATTTTACCACAAGTCGGCACGAAAGAAAATCATGGCTGCGATTTACACTGCCGTTCCGAGACTCAATGCCGAAAATTCCCCTTGTTTAATG
>CACZCD010000241.1 GCA_902779565.1 uncultured bacterium
GAATGGGAGATCTGGAACGAGCCGTTCTGGCAGGGGGAGGAATATGCCGAGATGTTTTACCGCACGGCGAAGGCTGTCCGGGAGATCCAGCCGACGGCCAAGATCTTCTGCACGGCGGTTGGATTCTCGAAAGACTACAAATGCGTGCTTGAAAGGCTGAAGAAGGAGAATGCCCTCGGCCTTGCCTCCCGGTTCATCTACCATCCCTACAACCCGAACCCCGACACATCCTACGAGAAGCTGGCGGAACCGCTGCGCCAGCTCGTGAAGAGCTATTCGCCAGACTACGATATCCTGCAGGGCGAAGTGGGGTGTCCGTCGCAGTTAGAGTATGCCCACGCGCTCAGCGCGCGCGAGTGGACGGAGTATTCGCAGGCGAAGTGGGACTTGCGGCGGACGATCGGCGACGCCGTGCGCAACATCCCGTCGAGCGTCTTCACGATGATTGACCTTCAGTACACGTTCATGCTCCAGAGTTTCGGGATGCTTCGCTCCAATCTGCTCAAGGAGGTCGTCTATCGCCGTCCTTCCTTCTACGCGATGCAGCATGTGTTCTCCTATTTCGACGAGGATGTGCATCCCGTCTCAGTGACGAAACAGCAGGTGAACGGCAAGGAGCTGACCGTGGCGTGCTTCGAACGCCAGTCAACGGCGGTTTATGTGCTTTGGTTCTCCGGCGAGACCCCGTCCGACGTGCTGGCCTACGAGCGGACGTCGGTGGCGCTGAAGGGCGGCAACGTGTCCGCGCCCGTATGGGTCGATCTGCTCACCGGCAAGATCGCGAAGATTCCGGCGGCAAACGTCTCCTACCGGGACGGCACGCTCACCCTGAAGGATCTGCCGCTCTGGGATTCGCCGGTGATGGTTGCCGCCAACGTTCAGGTGCCGCGTCGGACGGTGTGGGCGGAGATGAAGCCCGCCGAAATCGTGGATGCGATCTACCGCCCGTACCAGGGAGACGTCGGGAAACGCAAAATGGACGTTTCAGGCGAACCGTGGACGGCGATGTCCACCACGAACTTCCTTCCGTGCTTCGACCGGTACGGGCAGTTCAAGTACCGCGAATGGCCGGGCAAGACGCACTCGGATGAGGAGCTGAAGGCGGCGGGCGTCGAGGAGGAGAAGGATCTCGCGACGCATCCTGGCCCGGCCGACCGCAGCCGATACGGCGGCTGGACGGCAGGACCGAAGCAGGCGGCGACGGGGCGCTTCCGGACGGCGAAGATTGAGGAACGGTGGTGGCTGGTCGATCCGGAGGGGAACCTTTTCTGGAGCTGGGGACCCGTACGCGTGACGCCGAGTTCCGCCGTCACGCCGCTGAACGGCAACCCGCGCACGCCGAAGTGTGGTGGTTCGTTCCCCGACCGCGATGTTCTCTTTGAGGCGTTGCCGTCCGCGACCGATCCGCTTGCCCAATTCTACAATACCTACGATGCGTTGCTCCTGCCGTTCTACCTGAAGCGTGGTGAGACGCGTCGCTTCGACTTCTCCTCGGCGAACCTCTACCGCAAGTACGGCGCGGACTGGTTCGCGAAGTTTTCCGATTCGTGCCACCGTCGGCTTCGAAGCTGGGGCGCGAACACGATCGCCAACTCCTCCGATCTGCGGATATGCCTTCAGGACCGCACGCCCTACGCGGAGCGCGTCGAATGCGAGTCCCGCCCGATCGAAGGCAGCTGGGGCCAATGGGCGAAGTTCCGCGACCCGTTCGATCCGTCTTTCACCGAGGGCGTGCGGAAGGCGCTCGCCGAGCATGGGCGCGAAGCGCACGATCCATGGTGCATCGGGTTCTTCATCGACAACGAGATCCAGTGGGGATCCCGGCATGAGGATCTTGCCCGCTGGACGCTCTGGAGCCCTGACGGACAGCCCGCCAAGGTCGAGTTCCTCAAACGGCTTGCGTCAAAGGGGATCACGTTCGACCGGAACAATCCCGCGACCGTACCGGCGGCGGAGCTGCGGGCATTCACGGATGTGATCGTGGAGGAATACTTCAAGCGGACGCGCGAGACGGTGAAGGCGTTCGACAAGGATCTGCTTTACCTCGGTTGCCGTTTCGCGGGCCGTGCGCGGGATTGGGTCATCGGACCTTGCGCGAAGTACAGCGATGTGGTGAGCTACAACATCTACCGCGAGCAGATCGCCGACTGGCGTCTGCCGCAGGGGCTTGACGCCCCCGTGCTGATCGGGGAGTTCCACTTCGGCGCGCACGACCGGGGGCTTTTCGGCGCGGGGCTGATCAACAAGGGTTCGCAGGAGGGGCGTGCCGCCGCCTTGAAGAGATATGTGGAGAGCGCGCTGGCGAATCCGCAGATCGTCGGCGTGCATTGGCACCAGTTCTCCGATCAGCCCACCGCGGGCCGATTCGATGGCGAACATTTCCAGGTGGGCTGGACGGATGTGTGCGACCGTCCGTATCCCGAGACCATCCGTGCCCTCCGCGAAGTGAGCTACCCGATGTACGAGACGCGGCATGGAAATGGCAAATAAAGGGCGAAAGTTTGCGAAGGGTTGCGCAATCGCGGTTGTCGTGTTCGCGGTTGTGGCGGAAGTGGCCTTGTCATGCATTTCGCTGTGCGCGCGCCTCCACAGATCAAGTGGGGTGAAGGCACTGTGGTACCAGAAACTGGCGGATTGCGGGGGGGTGTTCGCGCAGTACAAAGTTGCCATGATGTATCAGGAGGGGGTGGGAGTGCAGAAGGATCCCGCGAAGGCTGTGGAGTGGCTTCGGAAGGCGGCGAGGCGTGACCATATCCTTGCGCAGAATCGACTTGGGTTGGCTTACGAATATGGATTCGGGGTGGAAAAGGACTACGGCAAGGCGAAGTGGTGGTATCGCAAGGCGGCGAACCGTGGGTATGCGCGCGCGCAGAACAACCTCGCTCTCATGTACAAGTACAGGAACGACGGACCGCCTGACTATGCGGCGGCGGCGAAATGGTTTCGTTTGGCGGCGGACCAGGGATATGTTCGTGCGCAGTGTCAATTGGGGATCCTGTATAAGAATGGCCAAGGCGTGGAGAAGGATTACGTGGAGGCATTGAAATGGTTTGGTCTGTCGGCGGCACGGGGCTATGCCGAGGGGCAGAACCACCTTGGAACGATGTATCGGGATGGTCTTGGCGTGAAGAAGGACTATGTGGAGGCGATGAAGTGGTTTCGCATGGCGGCGGATGACGGGGATGCATGGGCGCAGGCTCAGGTTGGGGATCTCTATTTCTTCGGGCGGGGCGTGGAGAAGAATGAGACGGAGGCGTTGAAATGGTACCGCGAATCGGCGGAGAATGGATGCGCGGTGGGGCAACGACGTCTTGGCTGGATGCTTGAATACTCCAAGGCCGTGAAAAGGGATTATCTTGAGGCGGCGAAATGGTTTCTCAAGGCATCTGAGCAGGGGGATGCCGACGGGCAGTTCAATCTTGGCATCATGTATGAATATGGCAGGGGCGTAAAACGGGATGCGACGGAGGCCGTGAAATGGTACAGGAAGTCTGCAGTGCAGGGACATGCGGACGCTCAGAACAACCTTGGCGTGATGCTGATTAACGGGAAAGGTGTCGCCACAAACGAGGTGGAGGGCGTGAAGTGGTTCCGCAAGTCGGCGGAGCAGGGAAACAGATTGGCGCAAAGCAACTTGGGGATGATGCTGCGGGAAGGACGCGGGGTCGAAAAGGACTATGGCGCGGCGATGGAATGGTGCCTAAAGGCGGCGAAGCGGGGGGATCGGGATGCGATGGAGCAGATCGGCAAGATGTACGAGTATGGAGAGGGCGTGGCGACGAACGAGGCGGAGGCGGTGAAGTGGTACAGTAAGGCCGCCGAAAAGGGGAACAAGGACGCGAAGGCGGCGTTACAGGCCTTGCAGGATCGGCAGAAGCCCCGAAAAGAACAGGCGCGAAAGGTGTCCGCGACGGATGAGGCCTGATGCGCCCCTTGGAATGCGATGAGCAAGATTTTCTTCAAGCGCACCCACATTGTGGTATAACCGAAGCGTGGCGATTTCGCCCGCCCGCCGCTTCCAAAAGACCAAAATCCAACTTCCAACTCTCACCCCGAATCGTGGCCCGTCCGTTTTTAAGTCCGTGCCCCGTCCGTATTTTGTCCGTGGCTCGTCCGTTCTAAGCCCGTATGAAGTCCGTTGTGCGTCCGCATCTTGTCCGTAGTGTGTCCGTGGTTAGTCCGTTGCCCGTTCGTTAGAAGTCCGTGTGCCGCCCGTGTGCAGTCCGTTGAAAGCCCGTGCCTCGTCCGTATCTTGTCCGTAGTGTGTCCGTGTGCCGTCAGTTTCGTGTCAGTTGCGCGCCCGTGGTGTGTCCGTCATAAGCCCGTTGGATGTATGCGGTAAGCCCGTTGCAAATCCGTGTGTGGACTAAAAAGCGATGTCCATAGTTTATAAACAATGAACATC
>CACZCD010000242.1 GCA_902779565.1 uncultured bacterium
GAGCAGCGCCAGCACCGCCGCCATGAAGATGCCGACGATGGTCTCCGCAAACACATCACTTCTCTTTTTGCTCATAGTTCCCCCTTGCTGGCGATCACGTACTCGCGCACCGCCGGAATATCGGATTTGAGAAATTCTTCAGGCGTCGCCACCAACACCACGCACCCGTCTTTCAGCATGAGGATGCGGTCCGCGAACGAACACGCCCCCGCCAGATCGTGCGTGACCACCACGCTGGTGAGCTTCTGCTCGGCGTTGAGCCGCCGGATGAGGCGGTGGATCGTCTGAGCCGTGACCGGATCGAGACCGGATGTCGGCTCGTCGTACAGCACGGCATCCGCATGGCGCACGATGGCGCGGGCGAGTCCCGCGCGCTTCACCATGCCGCCGGAAATCTCCGCCGGGTACTTGTCTGCCGACTCCTCCAGCCCCACCGCCTTCAGCGCCTCGTCCGTCTGCCGCGCAATCTCGTCCTCGGAGAGTTTCGTCGTCTCGCGGAGCGGCAAAGACACGTTCTCACGCACCGTGAGCCAGGCCAGAAGTGCCCCGCCCTGGAAGAGGTAGCCGATGCGCGCACCCTCCCGCACCGTGACCGTGCCCGAATCCGGCGTAAGCAGCCCCACGATATGCTTCAGGGTGACGGACTTTCCGGTTCCGGACGGCCCCACGATCGCCAGAATCTCGCCCTCAACGACGTCAAAGCTCACGCCGGCCAGCACTTGCTTGCCGTCGAAGTTCTTGCAGACGTTTTCGAAATGGATCATAGGATTAGAAATCGAAATAGAAGAGTCGGGTGATCATGTAGCCGAACATGAGGATCAGCAGGAAGGAGATGATCACGCTGCGCTGCGTGGCGCGTCCCACCCCCACCGCGCCCAGCTTCGTCTCGAAACCTTCATGGCACGAGACGGTGCCGATCACCACACCGAACACCGCCGCCTTCAGCAGTCCCGTGAAGAGATCCTTCAGTTCGGCGATCGACATGGCGCTCGCCATGTACTGCGCGAACGGCACGTTCAGCTGCGTGTAGCCCACGAGTCCACCGCCCATCACGCCGAGGATGCAGGCATAGAACGCCAAAATCGGACTCATCACGAGAAGCGCCATCATGCGCGGTGCTACAAGATAGCGCACGGGCGGGATGGACATGATCTCCAGCGCCGCCACCTCGTCATTAACAGTCATCGTGCCCAGTTCCGCCGCCATCGCCGATCCAACGCAGGCGGAGAGGCAGATGCCGGTCACGAACGGCCCCATCTCGCGAATGAGCGTAATCATCACCGCCGCGCCAAGGTACATCTCCTGATTGAACTTCCGGAGCGCCAACCCCACCTGAAGCCCCAGAATCATGCCCGTGAAAAGTCCCACCACCGTAATGACGGGGAGCGTGCGAATGCCAGTCGAGTAGAGCTGGAACAGCATCGTCCGCCGCGCATCGCGGTTCAGGAGCACATGGGGAGCAAAGGCAAATGACTCCACCATCAGCCGCCCGGCGCGGCCGATACGGGAGAAGAGGTTCTCTCCAGAAGTTTCTCTGGTGATTCTCATATGATGGGCGCAAATTATAGCAAAAAAACGATACGTCCGCTCAAACAGATTTCTGATATAATATATGCCCATGATGAAACGAGTGACAAGAACTCTGCTTTTCGCCGGTGCGACGTTGCTGGCGGGATGCTACAGCATGGACATCGCAACCACCGATGCGCTGCAGGGGTCTGCTCTGTCTTCAAGGGACGGCAAGGTTTTGGAGCATGTGGTCGTCTCCAACTACGGCTGGTATCTCTTCAACTGGATTCCGCTCGCCTGCGGCAACGCGAAGCCTGGCGCTTTCTTCCCGTGGAAATTCTTCTCCAATCAGGTAAAGCCTGACCTTCTGCATGATCGGCTAATGACGCATGCCGCTGCGCAGAATGCGGATGTGAAGGACCTTTTCTTCATCCGAGGCGAAAAGGTGTGCTTCGACCTCCCCGGGACCAATTTCCCCGTTCCCATCCCCTACATCCTCTGCTACCGGGAAATTCAGTTCTCCGGCGTCCTCATGCAGCATAAAGACCCAGAACCTTCTCCCGAGGTGAAGCAGCGGAAGGCCGTCGAAGAGATGAACCAGCTCCTTAGAAGACTCAGCCCAGAGGAGGAGAAATGAAACAGATGCGCCTTCTGGCCGCCGCCATGATCCTCTGCGCCGGCTGCGCCACCATCAATACGGCCACCGACTACCACGGCATGGGCATTGAAAACGGCGAAATGCCCCTTGAGACGGTCGAGATCGAAAACACCGGCTGGCTGCTTTTCCAATGCATTCCGATCGGTAGCGGCGATCCCCGCTACCCGAACAAGAAGACCTGCCGCCTTTTCCGAAACACTGTCACACTTCAGAACAACTTGAACATCTTGAAGGACGAAATGGAACGCACTGGCGCCACGCGCTTGGCGAACCTGAGCAGTCGCAAGACCAACGAGAGCATCCTCTTCATCCTGTTCACACGCCGCGCCTACCACACCAGCGCCGTCCTCCTGAAATAGATGACAGAAGATAACCCTTTAACCTTTCCACCTTTCAACCCTTCAACCTTTCAATCATGCTCATCACAGAATCCGTCCGAAAACTTGATCCCTACACGCCCGGCGAACAGCCGAAGGTGAAACATGTGGTGAAGCTGAACACGAACGAAAACCCGTACCAGCCCTCGCCCCGGTGCGCCGACGTGCTCAAGACGTTTGATCTCGACCGTCTGCGCCGCTATCCCGACCCCGTGTTCACGGCCCTCCGCGCACGCCTCGCGAAGATCTGGAAGACCGTGCCGGAGCGGATCTTCATCGGCAACGGATCGGACGAGATCCTCACGCTCGTCGCCAAGGCCTTTGTCGAAGACCGCGAAACGATCGGCTCGCTCGACCCCTCCTATTCCCTTTACAAAACGCTCGCCGCCATCCGCAACGTGCCGTTCATCCCCACGCCGCTCAAAGACGACTTCAGCTGGGACGGCAAGATCGCCACGCAGGGTACCGCCCTCTCCCTCTTTCTCCTGACGAACCCCAACGCCCCAACAGGAACCTTCACGCCGGCCGAGGTGATCGCGGCGGCGGCGAAGCGCTTCAAGGGCGTGCTGCTGGTGGATGAGGCGTACGCCGATTTCGCCAAGACGAACTGCGTGCCGCTCGCAACGACAGCGAAAAACCGCAACGTGATCGTGATGCGCACGCTCTCCAAATCCTTTTCGCTCGCGGGGCTTCGTCTCGGCTACTGCATCGGTCCGGAGGATCTGATCGATGCGCTTTACAAGGTGAAGGACTCGTACAACGTCGATGCGCTCGCGCAAGCTGTCGCGCTCGCCGCGCTGAACGACCTCAAGTGGGTGCGCGCCAATGTCGCAAAGGTCCGCCGGACACGCGCCCGCGTGGCGAAGGAACTCGCCCGCCGCGGTTGGGATGTGCCGCCCTCGGAATCAAATTTCCTGTTCGTGCGCCCCGCGCATCGTCCCGCCGCCGCGCTTTTCGAGGCGCTGCGCGCCCGGAATATCTTCGTGCGCTACTTCAAGGGACCGCGCACAGGAGACCGCCTGCGCATTACCATCGGCACCGACGCCGAGATGGACACCCTTCTCGCCGCCCTCGCGCAGCTCGACCGCGCCTAAAGGGCCGCACGGGCGGCGCGATCAAGAATGCGCTGGTTGGAGGAGCCGCGGAAACGCAGCGAGATATCCTTCAGCGATTCCACGAACGGACCATCGACAAGCACGTCGATCAGCGAAAGCATTTCGTCCGTCACCTCGCACCGCCACGGGCTCTCCTTCAGAAGCTCGCGCTCATAGACGCATCCCGTCCAAGCCCAGATGTCTTTCTGCGGGAACCGCTCCCGGAACTTGTGCAGGAACGGTAGCAACGCGCGCTGATTCTCCGGCTCGAACGGTTCCCCGCCCAGAAGCGAAAGCCCCGCAATGTGCGATGGCGCACACGCCTCGAAGATCCGCCGCTCCGTCTCCTCGGTGAACGGCTCGCCTGCGGCGAAGTCCCACGTGGACTCGTTGAAGCACCCTTTGCAGCAGTGGGTGCATCCGGAAACAAAGAGGGACACGCGAACGCCCGGTCCGTCCGCGATGTCGCATGTTCTGATGGCTGAATAGTTCATGTCTCTTCTTATAATCAAACACCCTGCCGCCGGCGCGACGCATCGCTGGATTGCGCATCGATCCGAAAAGCGCACTTATTATACCATGTATGTAGTTGTCAATGGGAATGAAAAAAAATAATTTTTAACATGATGGAGCCCCCCCCCCGTCCTCGTGGACGAGGAATTCAGATCCATTCCGTCTATGGGGTTGGAACGTGCTCAGACAGATGCCGCTGCGGCAGCTGGGGCCGGTTTGGG
>CACZCD010000243.1 GCA_902779565.1 uncultured bacterium
GTCCTCTTGAATTTCTTCACATCAGCTTTCCTCTCAAATAGAGCGTATTATACCACATTTTGTCACACCATTGCCTACGCCAACTTTTCGATCATCACATGCTCAAACCGGATCTTGCCGGGCGTGCCTTCCCGGACGAGGAAATAATAGTCGTATTCGGCTTTGGGCTTTGTGAACTCGATCACATACCGCTGACGCCCCGAATCACCCTTGGGTGTTGCGATGCGCTGATTCGCATTATCGAGAGGCGTCGGGTTGCGCAGAACAAGCGTCCATTGCCCTCCTCCTGGCTGGATCATGTGCAGATCGATCGTGAACCTGAACTTCGTTCCCGCCGGCCCCTCCCATACGCCCTTCGGAAAAACAAGCCGCGCTTCATGCTTCACATGCTCATAGAATCCATCCGAAAGTTTCAGGGGCGCACCACCCTGAAGTCCTGTCAAACACGGACACTCCTTCATGGGATTGTCACTCTTCCACACAAGCGTGCCGTCCTTCGCCTTTTTCGGCACGGTGGCCTCGGCAATCAGCGGGCGCCCCGCCTTGCCGTAGAAGTTGACAGGCGTGACGCTGAAGCGAACAGTCTCTCCTTCTGTGAAATACCCCGCCGGGAATGAATGTGTCGCCGCGCCCTTCTTCTCAAAATCCTCAAGATAGAAATCGGTGAAGATGTCCTGTCGGGCGTAGGGCTTCCACAGACCATCCGCAGACTGACGTGCGATCTCAATGCGGTACTCGAACGATCCCTCCCCTTTCGCCTCCGGGAATGAGAGATTGAAATTCCTGAACGGCACCGCATCTGGTCCGACGGAAAGCCGTGCGCCATGAGGGAATGACGCGACCGGCATCTTTTGGGACCGCCTTTCTTTCGAAAATGGTGCCGCCGCTTCGTCGAACGGCAGGGGAACAACCCATCGGCTCTCGGCGCAGATCTCGTTTCGCTTGCGGATATCGAAACGGCGCAGCTCAAGTCGGTCGGGATAGACATCCATCACGATCGCATTAAAGCAAGGTTTCCGCGTGGGAGCGGTGCCGACAAGATTGCCGCCCCAGGTCGACAGGCAGCCACAGTTTATCACGGTGAAGGCCCCTTGCCATACCGAGGTGTCGATCCGAAGCGACTGATGGACATGCCCCGTGAGATCCACAACCATCGGGTACTTCTTCAGGATGTCGTACCGCCGCGTGTCACCCCAGATGCGGCTGTTGTAAACCGTCTCAAACGGCGGCACATGGTCACACACGAACACAGGCTTTCCCGGATGCGTCGCAACGGCCTCTGCGATCATCTCCTCGTACTTCGTGAAATCCGCCCACTGCGGCATCACCACAAAAGGATAGCCCTTCAATTCAAAGGAATCGTAGAGTCCGTTTGGCGACTTGAGAAGACGCGCCGCCTCCGCACACGCCTCCTGCCATTTCGGCGTGTTCCGATTCATGTCACCCTTGTAGCCATAGTAGTCATGCCAGGCGAACACGTACACCTCGCGCGGATGATCCGGCCCCTGCGGCCAGGCCTCATCCACGGTTTCGCGGTATCCCGCATACCCCTTGGGATAATGGTGGTCCGCAATATCGCCGAGGTTGGCGACCATATCCACCCCCTCAGACCTGAAAAGCCGCCAGGCCATCCCTACGCGATCACAACTGGCCTTGTCATTCTTGATGTGAGTATCTGTGATCAGCCCAACCTTCAGAATCGGCTTCTCGCTGACATTCTGGGCCATAGCCGGCATCGCCGTTACGGCTACGAACGATCCTATGAATTCTCGCCTGTTCATAACATCAGTTTACAGAGGCCTTTACAACAAGGGCGCAGTGGTCGGTGGCATCAGGCGCGGCAATGACCTTGCGCGACAGCACCTTCACCTTGTCGGCATGTTTCGTATCGACCATGATGTAGTCGATGCAGCGGTCCGGCTTGTCGGCGGGGAATGTGTTCTGCGTCACATCGGAAAGGATCGTGAACCCCTTCTTCAGGATTGCGATGGCCTTTGTGTCGGGTTTAGAATTGAAGTCGCCGGCGAGAAACACCGGCTTGTCGCGGTCGGAAAGGTTCAGCCGCACAATATCAGCCGCAATCTCGCAGAAATGATCCTTCAGCGGAAAGTGCGTGCAGGCGACAAAGTAGTCGCGAAACTCCAGGATCTCCACGCAACGCGTGTGCAGCGCGCCCGGCATCAGGATCTTGGAGACGTTCAGCGGCTTCTCCTTCGAAAGGACGGCCAATCCGTAGTCGCCATCCTTCTCCGGTTTCTTCTTCACAAACGTCCCATACAAGCCGCACATCTTCGCCAGCTCGGCGGTCTGATCCACATGCCCCACGCGAAGACTACACCGGTCGATCTCCTGGATCGCCACCCAGTCGGGATTCACGGACTTTATCACCTCTGCGCATTGCGGCAGATGGCCCAGCCCTCCTTCCGGCAGCTTGAACAGATCGTGCATTCCGCATCCAATCCGGACGTTGAAACTCATCATCGTCATTTCGCCAGCGTCTGCGCACAGAGGTGCAATGGCCAAGAACGCAATGCCTGCGAACGCAAATCTCTGAAGACGGTCAATCATATCACAACACCTTTACCTTATGGACGTCGAACGAAAACTGCCGGAGACGGGACTCGAACCCGTACGATAGAAACCCATCGGCGGATTTTAAGTCCGCTACGTCTGCCATTCCGTCACTCCGGCTTGAAATGCGGAGTATTATATCACAGATTGGCGGCTTCGGCGGCGGGCGCCACACGATTTCCGGGCAGAAAGCGAATCAGCCGCTTCATCCGCAACGACATAGTCACATCCCCCACAACCTTAGCCGGGAGCTTGGTCTTGAACGCGAGACGGTCGAGCGTAATGCCCGTTGAAGGAATCTGCTTGAGAACCGCCTGCTCCTCCAGCGTAAACGCCGCCCCTTTATCCTTCTTCTCACCCTTCACCTTGCGGTCTTCCCCAGCAGTTTTCCTCCCCTCTTCCCTCTTCCCTTTCCCCTCTTCCCTCTTCACCATTCCCTCTTCCCTCTTCACCATTCCCTCTTCCCTGCATCCTCTTCCCTCTTCCCTTTTCCCTCTTCCCTCTTCCCTCGTGACCGCCGCCAGCACCTCTTTGACGGAGGTCGCCATCATCGCCCCTTCGCGAATTAGCTTCCAGCAGCCCGCCGAATGGCGGGAATCGAGATTGGCGGGAATTGCCATGACCTTCCGCCCCAGCTGCTCGCCGAACGCGCACGTGATGAGCGTGCCGCTTCCCATCGGCGCCTCCACCGCCAATATCCCGCGCGCCAATGCCGCCACGATGCGGTTCCGCTGCGGGAAGGTCTGCTTGCCGGGCGGAAAGCCAAACGGGTATTCGCTCACGACTGCGCCGCCGTTCGCCACGATCTGACGTCCTAGTTCGCGGTTCTCCTCTGGGAAGAACCGGTCGAGCGCACCGCCCAGGACGCCGACCGTCACGCCACCCGACGCCAACGCGCCCTTGTGTGCGGCGGCATCGATACCAGTGGCCAGACCGGAGATGACGCTCAAACCACCCTTCACGAGTCCGATTGCGAACTTCTCGGCCATGTCGGTTCCGTAGAGCGTCGGCAGACGCGTCCCGACGACCGCCACGCCGGGCTTCGCCAGCGCAGCCGGATCGCCCACCACATAGAGCACCAGCGGCTTGGACGGCAGATCGTTCAAGCTCGCCGGATAGCGTGGATCATCGCAGGTGACAAGCGTGACATGCATCTTCCGTGCGCGCGCCATCTCCGCGCGCCAATCGACAGGTTTCCCCTCCCAGTCCGTCTTCTTTCCGAACGCCTCCCACGCCGCTGCCACGCTCCCCTGCTTCTCGGCAAGCGCCGCGACTTTCACGGCGCCGATGTTCGGCACCATGTTGAACGCGATATGGGCTTCGGAATCGGTCATTGCCTACGACGGCAGAGCGTAAGCGCGTTGAGGAAGTTGAGGGAGTAGAGCGCCACGAGCATCGTGATCACACCCGTGTTGCCGAAACCCAGACGGTCGCTCACCAGGATCGCCACCTGGTTGCCGACAAGTCCCGCCACGCCCCAGGCCGAAAGCACTGCGCCATGGATCTTCGAGATGTTGGTCATGCCGTAATGGTCGGCAAGGATGCCCGGGATCACCGAGAAGCCCGCGCCGTAGCAGGCATTGATCACCAGGAGCGAAAGGCCGATCAGCGGCGGCCACCAGCTCGCCATCATCACGCCCGCCGAGATACCGAGGATGAAAAGCAGGATGTTGACGCGGCGCGCCAAACGGTCGGACCACCACGCGAAGAGGAAGCGTCCGCCGCCGTTCATGAGGCCCGAAAGCGCAATCACCCACGTCATGAGCTTCTCGGAATAGCCCACCGCTTCGGTCGCC
>CACZCD010000244.1 GCA_902779565.1 uncultured bacterium
CGCAGGGCATCCTGCGCTCATCGTGTGCCCCACCTCGCTTGTACGGAACTGGGAGGCGGAGGCGGCGAAGTTCACCCCGTGGCTGAAGCGTCTCGTCATCTCTGGTGCGATGCGCGAGCAGGACTTCTCGCGGATTCCGGAAGCCGATCTCGTGATCACTTCCTACGCGCTGCTCCAGCGCGATCTGGAGGAGGCGTATCTCGACAAGGTCTTTTCCGTGGTCGTGTTGGATGAGGCGCAGCACATCAAGAACCGCTCCACGCGCAACGCCAAGAGCGCCAAGCTGCTCCGCTGCGTCCAGAAGCTTGTGCTCACCGGCACGCCGGTGGAGAACTCCGTCTCGGACGTGTGGAGCATCTTCGATTTCCTGTTGCCGGACTATCTCGGGGACTATCCCACCTTCAAGGAGACGACCGAGACGCCGGCGCAGGAGGGCGGACGCGAAGGCGCCGTCGCGCTCGAGAAGCTGCGCCACAAGATCCATCCGTTCATCCTGCGGCGGCTCAAGAAGGATGTCGCCAAGGATCTGCCGGACAAGATCGTGCGCATCGCCTACTGTTCGATGAGCGAGGAGCAGCAGCGCCTGACGAACGAGGTGCGGCAGAAGGCCAAGGCCGCGCGGACGAAGTTCGAGATGCTGGCCGTGCTGATGCGGATGCGGCAGATCGCGAACCATCCCGAACTGGTGGAGAAGGGAAGCCATCTGCCGTCCGGGAAACTGGAGGCGTTCTTCGACATCCTCGACGAGGCGATGGATGGCGGGCATCGCGTGCTCGTGTTCTCGCAGTTCGTCTCCATGCTGTCCATCCTGCGCCGGGAGCTGGAGCGGCAGAAAATCCCGTACTGCTATCTCGACGGTTCCACGAAGGATCGCTTGGGCGAATGCCGGAAGTTCAACCAGAGCGACATCCCGGTGTTCCTGATTTCGCTCCATGCGGGCGGGACGGGGCTCAATCTGGTGGGCGCCGATACCGTGATCCATTTCGATCCGTGGTGGAATCCGGCGGTGGAGAACCAGGCGACGGATCGGGCGCATCGCATCGGGCAGAAGAAGAAGGTGTGCGTGGTGAAGCTGATCTCCGAGGACTCCGTGGAGGAACGCGTCCTGAAGCTTCAGGAGAAGAAGAGTCTCGTCATCGATGCGACCGTCGGCGCGACGGACGAGGCCATCGTCTCCAAGCTCACCTTCGACGACCTCCGCAGCGTCATCGGCCTTTAGTGGAACACTTATAAGAAACCATGAACATTGGTTGGACTGGAAAACCGGGTTTTGGTGGTGGAACGGGTGGAGGACTATTTGGGGCGGTTTTGCGTGCGCCACT
Organism: uncultured bacterium; assembly: GCA_902779565.1. Taxonomy (GTDB): domain Bacteria; phylum Verrucomicrobiota; class Kiritimatiellia; order RFP12; family UBA1067; genus UBA1731. The sequence goes on from CACZCD010000244.1 coordinate 1,323, forward strand.
CGTGCATGGCGATGCCTTCTTCGCTCCTGAACAGCCGCTCAAGCCGCTTGAGGCAGGTGAAGCCTGAGCGTTTCGCCGCCTGGTTGATCGGCATGTCGGTGTCGCGAAGCAAACGCTTCAATGTCGTCATGCGCCTATTGGTGATCGCCTTGAGGATCGTCGTGCCGGCGTTCTCCTTGAAGCGGAGGTCAGCAAGCCGGCGTGAGCATCCAAGATGCTGGATTACATCGGGGACACCAATGCCTTTGGTCGCATTCCGCTTGATGTAGGCGAGTGCCTTTCCGACAATGTGTGCGCTTGCCGTGACGGGGTGCGTCGTTTCGCGCTCCACGACGTTCTTCACCTTCACGAAGATGGTGCGGGGGCGGGGATTCCTGCCGCGCATGAGCGCATCGAGGCGTTCCGCCGCGACGAACCCCGCACGTTCATGGTCAGGAAGGATGCTGGAAAGCGGAGGTTCGGCGGAGTCGCAGAGAAGCTCATCGTTGTCCGTGCCGAGCACGGCCACCTGTTCCGGCACGGCGATCTTCGCGTCCCGGCACGCCTCGAGCACCTGAATCGCCCGGAAGTCCCACGCCACATAGACGGCGCATGGTTTCGGGAGAGCCGTAAGCCACTTGACGAGCGCGCTTCTGTCGTCAGGCGTTCCGGTCGCCGCTTTGGGTTCAAACACCGTGATGCTGCTTGCGCCTGCGTCTTTCAGACGTTTCACGTATCCGGCCTGTCGTCTGTCGCTGTAGGCCACGCCCGGCCGTGCCGGCACGAAGGCGAACGACTGGTAGCGCCCAAGCTTCAGGAACGTGTTGGCGGCGAGGCGTCCGATTCCTTCTTCATCGTTCTGCACGTACGAAATCGACTTGATCCGCGCGTAGTCTCCCTCGCCCTTCGTGCCGATGTAGACGAGCGGTATGCCTGAAGCCGCCAGCAGTCTCGGCGCATCGGGAAGGCAATATTCGCCCGCGATGATGCCGTCGATCCGTCCCCTGGCGATGAGCGCGTTCACCTCGTCCGCGGTCTTGATCGCCGCGTTCGCGAGATTGATGCTCCACCGCCTGCCGCCCTTGGCGTAGGTGAAGATGCCGCTGAGCATGTCGCGTCCGGACGCGCCGCTCATATGAAGAAACACCACCACCTGTCTCACTTCAATTTTTCGCATGGGCGTGAAGTATAGCAAAACGCGTCTTGCCGTAAAAGTACCAAAACATTCAACAGGTACTCGACATTAATCAGAAGAAAAAATGATGTTGCAAGTTATATATCAGTATGATATACTTTCATTGTCATTTCAAAAGAAGGAATAGTGCATTATGCAGCAGACCTTGATACAGATTCGTGTGGACCGTCCTCTCAAAGAGGAGGTCTCTGGCATCTTTTCGTCGCTTGGCATTGATATGTCAACGGCGGTCAGGATGTTTTTTCAGCGTTGTCGAAAAGTCAGGGGCATTCCTTTTGCTCTTACGTTGGAAGATGATCATCCAAAAGTGCGCATGGGATTGTCCAAAGGGAAGTGGCGTTTCCCGCGAAACTGGGAAGCGCAGGACAAGGCGCTTGACAAGCAGATAGAGGATAGCTTCTATGCGGATACTGTTTGACACGCACGCCTTGATATGGTTCATCTCGGACAGCCCGCAGTTGTCGAAGAGAGTGCGCACGATTCTGCTGGATCCCAGTTCTGAGTTGTTCTTCAGTCCGGTGTCGATATTGGAGATTGCCATCAAACATTCCCTGAAACCAATTCTGATGCCTTGTTCACCAGAAGAGGTAAAAGCGGATGCCGTGGCATCGGGGATAGGTGAATTGCCTTTTGTCTCTGATCATGCGCAGAAGACCGGTGAATTGCCGTGGCTACATCGCGATCCGTTTGATAGGATGCTCGTTGCCCAAGCCATGACGGAAGGGGTTAAACTGCTGTCGCATGACGAACAAGTTGTTCGTTATGGCGATTGCGTGATGGGTTTTTGAACTCGGCACATTAAGTTATGTTGCCGTAAAGGTACCAAAAGTGTTGCTGTAAGATACCTATAATTTTCTTGTTTCCTTTGGTGTGCAATGCTATAATGCGCGCCATGAAAGGGACTCATCAGGTTGTTTTTGCACTTTTCGCGATAATGCTGATCGTCGGGGCGCCACGTTTTGTCGCGGCTGCAGGCGTGGCAGTCCCGGACGCGATGCGCGGTCCTGCGCTCAAGGATGTGCGCCTTGAAGGTTGGCTTGGCGCAAAGATGGATTGCTTCATCTCTCGTCGGCTTGTTGATCCAATCATGCGCAATCATGTGTTTGACGAGGCGCGGCAGACTTTCGAGTTTCGCGACGACGATGTCGCCAAGGTCGGTGGACTCTGGCGCGGCGAGTTCTGGGGGAAGGAGATGCTGTCCTCCGCCCGCGTGGCTGATTATCTTCAGGACAGGGAATTTCTTTACTTCATCCGCGAGGAATGCCACCGTCTCATGAAGTTCCAGGATGCCGACGGCTATCTCGGCAGCTATGCCGATAAGAATTTTATCCACATTCGTGACCGTGAGGCCTGCTGGAAGAGGTTTGGATGGTATCCGAACTGGAACCTCTGGAACCGCAAATATTGCATCTGGGGGATGTTCATGGCGTATAAGGTCACAGGTGACAGGACGATTCTTGATTCAGTGGTGGCCCAGATGGACAACTGGATTGATATCGTCCGCCGTAGTGGCATCCCGTTGTGCGATATGGGTGCAACCGTTATGAAGGGGATGCCGCCCATGTCCATACTGAAACCGTTGCTGATGATCTACGAGGAGACCGGCGACAGGAAGTATCTTGACTTCGCATCGGAAATACTGCCGTATTGGGATCGTACGGATGGTGGACTGCCGAACTTCTTCCGTAACGCCGTAACAGGCAAGGCGTTGCATACATGGTATCCTGAGCCGCACAAATGGGCGAAAAGTTACGAGATGATGAGCTGCCTC
>CACZCD010000245.1 GCA_902779565.1 uncultured bacterium
ATAATGGCAACAGTCAAATAGCCGAAACGTCCCATTGCGATAAAAAAAACGGCTAGAATTATATCATTTGTCCGCGCCCGTTTCAACGCAATTTACGAAAACCAGCCACCAACCACTAATCACTAACCACTAATCACTAGCCACTAATCACTAGCCACTAAGGGAGGCGCGTCCAGGACGCGTCCTCGGCAAAGATCTCCTTGCGCACGTCCGCGTCCGTCGGCACGATGGAAACATCCTCGAGCGTGATGCGGTCGGCATGGCGCAGATAGACGCCATACGCCGGCAGCGCACACCCGAACATCCGACATCCGGGATAGATCCCCTCTTTTTCCGGAACGGGTTCGTTCGCGATCTCCGCCTCCTTGCACGCCAGCGGGCGCACCCGGATCCGGCGCAAGGTTATGTCGCTCGGCCGCAACCCCGATGCGCCGGTGATCGAGCTTGCAATGTACGAGGTCGCCGGGCGTTCCATCTCCACATCCTCGATGGTGACGTTCCTCAGGTAAGTGGGCTTGCCGTCGGCGCGAGCGTTGCGCTTGTCCAGACGGATGAACACCGGCGACATGATCCCGCGCTTCATGCGGATGCGGGAATAGACGATATCCTCCGCGAATCCGCCATCGACGATCATCACGGAAAGCCCCGCGCTACCCGTATGCATCGACCGCACTCCGGGAACGGACCAATAGCCGTCACGCTTCGAGAGGAACGTACGGCAGTCAAGTTCGCAGTCGCTCACGCGGATGTTCCGGAATCCGCCCCACGTCTCGGTGCCAAGCTTGACGAAACTCGTGTTGCTCGCGAGGCGGCAGTTGCGCACCGTCACGTTCTCCACCACGAAGTCGGGATTGTGGTTCTTGAAGACGAGCGCATCGTCCTCGCTGTCGATGTCGCAGTCGTCCACGGTCACGTTGCGCGAGGCGATGTCCAGTCCGTCGTTGTTGTAGTTCGAGTGGTTGAAGATGCTCAAGCCCTTCACCGTCACGCCGTCGCATTCGTGCAGGTAGCAGCCCCAGGAATGCGCGTTCGAGAGGGAGAACTGCTCAAGCCGCACGTTGCGGCACCGGAACAGGTGGATTCCGCGCCACCGTCCCGGCACACGCGCGACGAAAGGCGCCCGGTCGCCGGAGCACTCGATCCGGCCCTCGCCCGTGATGGCGATGTTCGTGGCGCCGAGGGCGGAGATGAACGCGCCACGGTTCCACCCCGGCATGTACGCGTACGCGCCATAGTTGGTGGTGGCCTGAAGAACGGCGCCGGCGTCCAGGCGAAGCTCCACATTGTCCTTGAGGACAATCGGCATCATGTCCTCGTATCGCCCCTGCGTCACGCGCACCACGCCGCCGCCAGCCGCGCTGCAGGCATCGATCCGCCCCTGCAGGTCCAGCGCCGCCGCATCCTCCACAATCCGGGCCGGAGGAAGTTCGCATTTGCCGAGATTGATCGCGACGCTCGGCTCGCGGATCGACGCGGCCGTGACGTCGCGGATCACGATGTTCTCGGGCGGGAGCCGCGCGTCGCCATACAGCGCATACACCTTGCGGACCGTTCCGTGCGCCCTGACGTTCTCCACGCGGAAACCGTCGATGCGCGTGACGATGTGCTCGCGCGGAGGATACTTCTTCCACTGATAGTCGATGTTCGTGATCAGGCTCACCAGCGCGCCAATGTCCGCCGCCGCGGAAACCTCGACATTGGAGACCACCACGTTCTCGATGTACGCCCCCTTCCGGTCGCTCGTCTTGACCCGTATCACGGCGTTGGCCCGCTCCGTCACCTTGCAATCGTGCAATGATATGTTGCGGACGCCGCCCGCCACCTCGCTCCCCACGCCCAGAAGCGTAATGGCCCGCTTGACCGTGCAGTTGCGGATCTCGACGTTCTCGCACGGCACGCCGACGCGCCGCCCGTCGCGGTCGCGGCCGGACTTGATCACAAACGCATCGTCGCCCTGGTCGAGCGTGCAGTCCTCAATCAGCACATTGCGCGAGGCGTCCACGTCAATCCCGTCGTTGTTGTGTCCGCGCGCGTGGATGTCCAGCCCACGCACGTACACGCCGTCGCACAACCGGAGATGCACGCACCAGAGCGGACTGTACCGGAGACGGAACCCCTCGAGCCGCACGTTCGCGCAGCGCTCGAACTCCACAAAGGCGGGACGGATCCGCGCCGTGCGCAGGTCCTCGAAACGGCGCTCCTCCACGGGCGTGTCGCTCTCGCCCCATGCGTACAGGCGGCGCTGGTTCTCGTCCATCGTCGCCGTATCCCGCAGGAACCAGTCGCGCCAAAGCCCCATGCGCGTGGTGAGCGTTCCGCCGCCGGTGACGGAGACGTTCGTCGCGCCGTAGGCGTAGATGAGCGGCGAAAGTCCGTAGAACTCGATGCACGAATAGCTCGAACGCACGGCAGGCAGGTACGCCTCGGGATCGTCGGGGAACACGAGCACGGCGCCGTCGTCGAGATGGAGCTCCACGTTCGACCGGAGATGCACCGCCCGTTTCGACAGCCATTCGCCCGGCGGCACCGTCACGCGTCCGCCCCCGGCTGCTGCCGCCGCCTCGATCTGCGGCTGCAGGTCAATCGGCTTCGCGTTATTGTACGTGGAGACGAGGCGCGTCGTGCGCGAGACCGTGAGACGGTCGTTCATGCAGACCGACACCTCCGTCTCCACCGTGTCAGCGGCATCCGGCTTCCCGCCTCTGCCAGACTTCGACCGTAGCGTCATCGTAGAGGCGTTACCCATGCGATTCACGCCGACGAACTCGAACTCCCCGTCATCCGCCGCGCCGGTCGCGCCTGCTTCCGGCGCCGCCAGAATCTCATCCCCGCCCTCGGGGACGTACGAAACGACACGCGCACGGCACGTATCCACGGTGACCACACCGCACATGTTCGTCATTGCCACAATGGCCGCAACAAGATAGGTCATTTTCCACTCCTTCGTCTCATCATGATGATTCGGCGACTCCGTCCGCCAGCGACGGCTCCCGCGCAAATACGGGGATGCGGTCGATGGGGACGTCAAGCCGGAACCTCTTGCCCCCGGCGGGAACGACATGCCGTTCGCCGGTCGTCAGGTCTTTCCAGGCGCCCTGCGGCAGATAGATGTCGCGGGCGGTGACATCGGTGAGCACGGGCGCGACAAGATAACGGTCGCAAAAGAGGTACTCGTCCTCGATGTTCCAGGTATTTTCATCGTCCTGATAGTCCCAAACGAGCGGGCGCACGACCGGAATCCCCTTCTGCGCGGCCTTGCGCGAGGCGGCAAGGATCTCCGGCGCAAGCGCGCGATGGCGCGCCGCATACGCCACGTACGTCTTTCGCGTAGCCTCATCGAACTCGAACGGATGCCGCACATAGCCATGCGTCTGCATGCACGCGCTGTACGCCGTGAACTCCGTGCCGCGCGCAAAGATCCGCTGCTCTTCGTCAAGCGACACCTCACCGCTGAAGAGACGGTGCACCACCGCCTCGTCCGGCCCTTGGGCCGCCGTGCGCGAAAGGTCGATTGCGCCCGTCTTGCGGTTGAGCACGGCGTAGGGCGTCGCCACCGGACGTGAATAGTGGTATCCCGACATGTCATACGTCATGAAGGGCATGCCGGAGACGCCCGCATTGAGCATGGCGAACACGTGATCGTCAAGTTTCTGGAAGAGCCGTTGCTGGTCTCCCGCCCACATGAACGGCGCGCGATGCACGCCGATTCCGCCGCCGCGCGAAAGCGCCATATCGAGCGCGAGGCGCGCATTGACGACGTTTTCGTTATAGGTCCTTCCCTGGCAGCCGAGGCCCATCGAAAGCGTCGCGGACATGCCCTCGGGATTCTTAATCTCGCGCACCGCGTCGAGAAGCTCGAAGCGCTCGGCGCGGTAAGCGTCGAGGTAACCTTCTTCGAAAAGCAGTGTATAGCGGTTGCGGTCGCCGCGCACCATGATCGCGGTGCTCTTATCCGCCCAGCTGTTGATCTTCGATTCGATGTTGGCAAGCAGGAAGGTTCGGTCGTAGCCCGAAAGATTGGCGACAAGCTCGTCGTAGTTGTCGATCTGCAGAAGCGCGACGACCGGGCGCTTGTGCTCAAGGTCGCGGATCGAGGCCTCCTCCTCGGTCACATCGGTAAAGGAGAGCGTACACAGCCCGCGGAACTTCTGCGCGCTTGCACGCTGCAGGGCGATCTTAAATTCCCGACCCTCAT
>CACZCD010000246.1 GCA_902779565.1 uncultured bacterium
GCGCCGCGCCCATGTCACGTCCGCCGCCCTCGGAATCCGTGTCGCAGTAGCAGCGCACACAGTCGCGCCACCTGCCGCCAAGCAACTGCCACACGGGAACGCCCCACGCCTTTCCGCAAAGATCCCAGCACGCCAGCTCAATGGCGCACACGCCGCCCGCCTGACGCGAATCGCCGCCGAACTGCTTGATGCGCCGGAAGATCTTCTCGACGTTGCAGGGATTCTCGCCGAGAATGCGGCTCTTCAGCATCGCCGCATACGTGCGGCTCGAGGCGTCGCGCACCTCGCCATAGCCGACAAGCCCCTGGTTCGTGTAGAGCTTCAGAAGCGTACAGCGTTTCGGAGCACCGTCGATGTCGGCGAAGCGCATGTCCGTGATCTTCAGCGTAGCGGGATTGATCTTGTTGATGTTCATGGTTGATAGTTGGTAGTTGATAGTTGGCAGTTGGTCATGCGAGGTTATCGAACTTCGACAAGCTTTGACTGTTCCTTGCCGTCGGCGTCCTTCCACGAGAGACGGTAGCGTCCGCGGAAGCCGCGGAACGACACCTTGCCGCGCACCGCCTTCACGGCGGTACGCGTCTTCCATTCACGGTTGATGAGATCGTCCATCGCGAAGTACGCCGTCTTCGGGCGCATATCACGCGTGAAAAGTCCCGAAATCGACGGTTCGCCTGGCGCACCGCAGTCATCGACAACGTTCCACCAGGTGATGCCGTTCATCTTCTCCACCGCGAACCACGCGCGGTAGAGGTTGCGCATGATGATGGCCTGCACCATCTGCCCGCGCGGCGAATTGTCGGGCGCGGTGATGGTGATCTCGGAAAGGTGGATCGGCTTGCCGGCCTTCGAAAGGAGCGCGAAACGTGCGGCGATCCCTTCCGGACGCAGATGCTCAGGACCTTCCCCGCGCGCGATGTTCACGCTCTCCGCCGGATTGAAGAGATGCATCTGCGAGCCGACCACGTCCACCCGGCAACCATTCGCCTCAAGATCCTTCGCCTGCTTGAAGAAGTACGGTTCCATTTTAAAGTCGTTCAGGTTCAGCCATGCCGACTTCGGGAGATACTTTTGCGCCCACTGGAACCCCTTGTACGTGTAGTCACCGGGCATCAGCCCGTAGACGCTCTTCTGGCACGGAACGCCTCGCACGGCCTTCTCCTCCTGCCACACGTGGTAGTCCGTCGCGCTCTCGTTCACCACGTCCCAGCTGTCCACGCGGTCGCCATAGCGTTCGGCGATATCGCGGATACGCTTCTCGTAGAACTTGGCGCAGTTCGCAATGTAGGTCGGCACGATCGCCGCAATCTCCTCTTCGGAGAGTTGGTCGAATATCTCCTTCCACTTCTTGCCCCAAGCGCGCTCGTTGTCGGCCATGTCCTTTGTCCCCACGGGGATGCGCCAGTTGGCCGTCGGCAGCGTCACGCCGGTGCGCACCTCAAGCGCGCGTTTCTCCGCCTCTGGGCAGAAGTCGTCCCACAGCCACGTCGGCAGTTGCCAGCCGAAGTTCCCCCACACGAGAGGATGCCCGTGGATGCGGCAGCGCCGCGTTTTCAGGAAGTCGATCACGGGGTCCGGCGCCGGACGCCGCCAATGCGCCTGCTCCTTCGGCTGCGGGCAGTTGTTCCAGAAGTTCTCGGTGTCCTCGTAGCGCTCCTCGAAGCGTGGCGCGTAGGGGCGCTGCTCCAGCGTCCGCCAGTAGAATGCCACGGTGGCGGAGTTGAAGAGCGTGCCGTACAGCTCCTTGTAGCGGTCGTTCCACTCCTTCTTGCCGAGCTGGTTGAAATTGAAGATGTGCGCGCCGAAGAAGAAAGCGTGGTTCACCTGCTCCACCGTCACCTCCGCGCCGTCGGGCGCGGCGATCTCGACGGATGCATCCGCCTTACGGTACTTCTCAATGTCGGCATCGATCTTCGCCTGTGCCGCATCGTTCCAAATCTGCCAGTAGGCGTCGCTCATCACCGAGCGGTTCAGATCAAACGCGGCCGAAGCCATCAACGGCGCGGCCGCGACCACCGCGAACAAAGAGACTTTCGAGAATTGTGCTTTCATATGAGTGCGAATTGTACCACACCCAGCCCCTTCCGCGCACCACTCCAATAATATTTTTATGCTACGTCACACAACGGCAGTAGAATTATGTGTTCTCAAGAGACAAGCGTCAGGGCATTTCGTCCAGACGCAGACCATCGATCAGCACACGGCCGCACGCGCTTGAGAAATGGCAATGGATCGCCCCGGTGCCGGCCTTCAGGGTGGCGGGCGTCTCATAAACGCTCTCCTGATAGACCCAGTCGGTCGTGCCCGAGAAGCGAGTCTCCTCGCGCTTCTCGCCCTTCGGAACGGCAAACTTGAGGAAACAGGTGACGCCACCGCGGTTCTTCACCATCACATTGTCCAGCTTCACGAAGTACGAGAGCCGGTAGCGCTTCCCCGGCAGAAGCCGCACATTGCACCACGAGAGGGTATTGCCGCGCTTCGCGACCTTGAACGCGAGCGGCGCCGCCGAGACAGGGCCCTTCTCCGCCGCGCGGCCCACCTCGATGTTCTCCTTCGGCCACCGCGACCAGCGATCCTTCGCATCGCTCCTGTCCTCAAACAGCACCTTCGCGGACTCCGCCGCCGCACGGCGGGCGAGGCAGCTCTTGATGTCGAACGATGCGTGCGCCTCCTTCGCGCGCGCCACAAGCGGATCGAGCATCTCGCTCCGGAACATCGCGAGACGCCGCGCTTCCACCGAACCCGGCCGAACGGCCGCCATCGCCGCATCGAAGAGCTTGGCGTAGCCGGCCAGCGCCTCCGGCGAATAGATCTCCCGCCACATCGCATAGTGACCCGGCAGGGCCACCTCCGGACCTTCCGGACCGAGGAACGTATTGCGCATCATCTTATCGACCCACTTCTCCTCCAGTGACTCGAAGAATTTCTTCATCTGCGGCGCCGCCGCGCCGAACATCAGCCGGTAGTGCTCGTCGAGGATCGCGTCCAGATCGACGTTCACGTCCCAGCAGACACGCGAGAACACGTAGTAGTTCAGGTAGTTGTAGATCCAGCGGTCGCTCTCCGACTCGCCGAAGCCACCGATGATCCACTCCGAAAGCCGTTTGAAATAGCGCCCCCACGCCTTTGGGCTCATCTGCGGGATGTCCGGGCAAGTCCGCTCGAAGATCTTGTCGGGGTAGGTCCAGAGCCAGACCTTGCCGCCCGTCTTCTTCGCCCATTGCTTCACGAGCGCATCCTGATCCGAACCGTCCAGCTTGCGCTCTGGCGCCCACGGTCCAGACTGCGCGACCATCACCAGCACGTTGTCCGGGATGTCAAACGAAGGCACGTCCGCGTAAGGATGGTATGCCATCTGCGTGACGTAGCCCTTCACGCCTTCCGCCTTGAGGCGGCGCGCCACCGCGACGGTGTTGGACCACAGGAGATCCGTCGCATAGTTCTTCTTCGTAAAGTCGCAGCGCGCCTGGCAGTTCGGGCAATAGCACTTGCCGAGTCCGTCATGCGGCATGATGTCGTAGTACAGACCGGCCGAACCCGGTCCGCTCACGTAGTGCTTGCCGTCCTTGGAGGGAATCTTGCGCACCTCCGGCGGCTGGCCGGTGAGGTACGCTTTCGCGTCCTGATAGATCTCCTCCCACACGCCGGACGTGTGGCAAAGGTGTTCGTTTTTGAAGAGCGGACGTTCCAACGCCTCGGTCGGATGTCGCTTGCCGTCCTTGCCCATGATGAAATACTCCGGATGCGTCTTGGCGAAGCGCTTGTAGAAACGCGAATAGAGCTGCCCGTGGCAGCAAGGGATATGCATCGTCTCAAGCCGCTGCCGCAACCTGTTCAAGCGCTTGAACTCTTCCTCGTTCTTGATGCCCGCCGCCGCGAGCGCCGCAGTCGGCACCGTGCCATCCTTCGGTCCGTAGCGCCGGACGATGTACGAGGGCTTCACGCGCACCTCGCCCTCCGGCACATCCAAGGATGCCGCCTTCGGCACGATTGTACCCAGCTCGCCGGGGAAGTACATCCTTACGCCGGCATAGCGGTAGAGAAACTCGTACACGCCAAAAAGCGTCGCGCGTTCACTCCGCCCCTTCAGCACCGCGTCGCCGCCCGGCGCGTCGCGTCCGGCGATGTAGATCTTGCCGCCCACAATGCGAATCACGAACTCATCCCGTGCAAACG
>CACZCD010000247.1 GCA_902779565.1 uncultured bacterium
CTCGATGCGGAAGACCTCGCCGCGCTCGGTCTCGTCCGCGTGGAGACGGTGAGCATGAAGCTCAAGGCCAAGGCGGCGTAGGGACGTTGAAAGGTTGAAAGGTTGAAAAGTTGAAAGGTTGAAAGGAAAACTATGAAGCTGAAGATCAACTGGAAGGAGCTGGGGAAGCAGCTCTGGGATGCGGTGAAGCCGGTGCTACTCGGCGCCATCGGCGGCGGACTGGTCGCCGTGACGGGGAGCGGATGCTCCGCGCTCACGCCGAGCGCCAAGACGCAGACGATGAGCCTGTACGCCATTGGCATACCGGGCATCGCGGTGGTGACGCATTCCACGCAGGATGCGGACAACAAGGGCGATGACGAGAACAGGTCGACGCAGGAGAATCCCGTCAGTGTCGATGTGCCGATCCGGTGAAAACCTCCCCTGTACGGGGGTGCGGGTTCCCCTGTACGCGGGTTTTGGTTCCCCTGTACTCTGGTTTCGGTTCCCCTGTACGCGGGTTTTGGTTCCCCTGTACGGCAAAACGATTTCCTCTCGCGGGTGCGAGGGGGAAGTTGAAAGGTTGAAAAGTTGAAAGGTTGAAAGGTTGAAAAGTTGAATGCTTCTAAGCCTCGAAACTTCCAAACTTCTAAACCTCCAAACAAACAAAGAAAAGGAAAAAATGAAATGACAGTGAAATTCGTTACGGTGAAGGGCTCGGAACGTCTGGGCCGCGATCCGTTCTACGTGGGACTCGTCCAGCACGACCGGACGCTGTCCCCAAGCGAAACGTACGAGCTCTGCGCGAGCCACACGGGCTACAAGGCCACGGCCATCCGCGCGGTATTCATGGCGCTGGCGGAGTTCATCCGCGAGAACCAGCGCAAGGGCAACATCACGTTCCTCGACGGGGTGGCGTCCATCCGCAACTACGTCAAGGGCGCGTTCGAGGGGCTGGGCGGCCCGTGGGTCAAGGGGCGCAACTACCTCTCGGTCCAGGCCGTCGAGCTGGAGCCGTTCAAGACGCTCCTCGCCGGCATCGTGCCCCTGAACAACACCGAGGGCGCGAAGCCCGTCATCAACACCGTCCTCGACGAGACGACGCTCGTCTATGACGTGATCACGGGCACGGACGGGTTCTCCATCGCGGGGGCCGACCTCGCGCCGGATCCGACGAAGCCCGACGAGTACGTGGCGCTCATGGACGTGCACGGCATCGAGACGAAGGCGGAGATCACCTTCTCCGACCTCCAGAACGTGAAGGCGCACCTCACCGCGGCGCTTCCGGCGGGCGAGTACACGCTGAAGGTGTACACGTGTACACGCGCTCCGGTCTCGGCGATGCCTTTGGCGTCCACGTCGCCTCTCGCAAGGTAGTGGTTGAATGAGAAGTTGAAAAGTCGAAAGGTTGAAAAGTTGAAAGGTTGAATGCTTCGAAACATCCAAACTTCTAAACTTCTAAACCTCCAGACTTCCGACAGCAAAAGAAAGGAATACTGAAATGGCAAGACATGAAATTGTGATTCACGAGAACACGGGCGCGACCAAGGAGGTCGCTCCGTATCTCGGCAGCTACATCGCCAAGGAGACGCTCCAGATCATCCAGGTGATCGCGATCCTCACGGGTTCGTTCGAGGCGATCCAGGCGCTTGAGCGCGAAAGCCTCGTGCGCGCCTGGACCGACATCGGCGTCGTCTGCGCGGTCATCACGGGCTCGTTCCCGACGGCGGACGCGGCGTTCGACCCGACGCGCAACGCGCTCGAGCTCGCGATCCGGCTCGACGAAACGCTGCGGCTCGACCTCGCGGACACGGTGCCGGTGATCGTCACCGACGCCGACATCACGAAGCTCCGCGTGGACAACGCGATGGACCTGGAGGTGGAGAACCCCATGAACCTCATCCACGGGCGGCACGTCTTCCGCGTGGCGGGGCTCAACATGGTGCTCACCGGCGATCCGGACGCGAAGGCGTACCTGAAGAACGTGCTGGGGACGACCTTCCCGCTCGTCATCGACGAGGTGGTCTCGAAGCAGCTCTTCAAGGCGCACACCGCCGAGCTGCTGCCGGGCGGCGACTACAAGCTCGTCGTCGAGTCCCACGCGGGCGACGCGGCGGGTGCATTCGCCCGGCAGCGGGGAGTCGCTGATCCACTTCGACAGCGGCATCTGGTTCGAGGGCACCGGCCTTGACGCGTGGAACCCCGAGACCGACAGGATCGAGGCGAAGAACGACGATTTGGAGGAGCCGGAGTACAGGCGGCTGACCGAACCCGGAGCGGGCGAGGCGCTGTTCGCCGACGGCCTGCTGAAGCTGGACGAGGGCGCCTGGGAGGTGATCGGCCCGGATCTCGAGGCCGGCGAAGGCTCGCATATCCACTTCCGCGTCACGATCGGCGGACGCTCCGCCGAGATCGTCGCCACCGTCGCCGCGTCGTAGCGCGGCGCAGACGCGGGGTGAGGGGTGAGGAGGTGAGGGGTGAGTCGCAATCCTCCACCTGCACAGGCGGGCGGCATTCGTGCCGCCCGCCATTTCTCATTTCCTCAAACACAACAACATTATTTCTTGTGAACTTTCCACCGAACTTTTCACCCTCGGTTCCAAAGCATCACCCAAAACTTCATTGTGATGCTTTGGAGAGGCTTTGTCGTCCATGTTGTTCGTCCCTTGTGGTGACATCACCACACCGTCTCCGTCAGCACCGCCGGTGATGTGCCCATGCCAGCAATCATCCTCCTTCGCTGAAGCTTCGGAGGACAGGGGATTGTGCGCTTTGCCGTGCTCATCCGATCACCTCTTTGAGACTTTACAGGTCACCCACTTACCATTTTTTCTTGCACCTTCTCTCTTGAGAAGACCTACTTCTTTCAATGCATTGCAAGCACTCTGCACACTGCTAGCAGGCATTTTCAGTGCTGTAGCAAGCTCCATCTGCGTCAAATTCGGGTTTGCTTCCAATGTTTGCCATATAGTCCTACAAGTAACCCTGAAACCCTTTCGGTTTGCAGCAAGAAGGGTATCAAAATCGATTTCTACATCGACTTCTGGACTTTCTACACCGACTTTCGGACTTTCTACACCGACTTCTGGACTTTCTACACCGACTTTCGGACTTTCTACACCGACTTTCGGACTTTCTACACCGACTTCTGATTTTTTTGGACCGATTTGTTCTGGATATGGACCGACTTCCTGTGGTTTTGTACTGACTTCCGCCGTTTTTGTACTGACTTCTGCGGCTTTTACCCTGACTTCTTCTATGGTCGCGGGAATGCGGTTGCCTTGTTCGTCAAATTCGGGGCGATAGACCGTAACCGTAAAATGCCGTGCGTCAATATCGAAGATCGGCGGGCGCAGACCTGTCGCCTTGCACAGGTCAAACATGTCAACCGTCCCAGAGCCAAGTTCCTCGATGTACTTCACATAGAAGAGCGCATGGGCGATAATCGGATTTGTCGCGTACGACTGATGGTCTTCGGAAAGAAGTTCGTACTTCATGTCCCTGTGCATCGGACCAGGGCTGAACACGGTCAACCGATCCTTGAACAGTTCCACTTGCACGGTCGCCGAAGACGCATAGTCGCGATGCGCGATTCCGTTGTTGATCATCTCTGCGACAATCTTCTCGTCAATCTCAAACGTGTCGTCCGATTGTGCACCGAGCGTATGTCCGCCGATGCGAAGGTTGAGCTTCTCCTTGATGAATTCGATTGCCTTGTCTGAGACTTCAAAAAGATTGCCCTCAAACCATTTATACGACCCTGCCGGCTTGCGGCGTTCCTTGCCATACCAAAGAACGCACTTCACCCCAGGCGATGTCGCGTAAAGATGCGCATTGCGTCCAAAGCAAAGCATCGCCGCACGGTTGGGTACACCGTCCGTCACCATCTTGAGATGTGTCAGCACCTTTCCGACAGGCGCATCCGCAGGGGATGGGAATCCGCGCTTCTCGCGGGCCGTGCGGACAAACCAGCGAATCTTGTCCTCATCCAGTTCTTCCCATTTTCCAACAGGCTCCTCTTCATATGTGAGTCCCGCATACGCGACTTTGTTCTCTGCAAGATAACGGTCGAGACTTTCCGTTAACGCCGCAAGAAGTTCCTCGGTGCTCTCGAATCGAACGCGAATCAGTCCTGGCGAGACCTTATGCAGAAAATTCCGTTCGCGAGGGTCGCGAACTTTGTCAGACGAACCCTTGACGAAAAGGAAACGCGGGATGCCGAGCCGTGTCGCTTCGTCATATTCGCTTTCGGTCGCTGATACGCCATCTGGGGTAACGCCGCCATATTCGTTGCCGATGATGCCCACGTACAGGTCGCTGACGGCAAGCTCGGCAAGATACACCTCGTCCGTCCGCTTGTCGGCAGCCGGCACGTCGAATTCGAAAGCGAACGTCGAGAAAAACCGGGCAAGCTGCGGATTGCCGGACACAAGGTCAACTATGGCCTTCCGCTCGGCAGAAAGCTCGCGTTGCACACTGCTTATGAAAATACGCCTGACCATGCTTTACCTTTAGCCGCTATTATATCATGTTGATGCGCCAGCGCCCACACCATCTCCGTCAGCACTGCCGGAGATGTGCCCATACCCGCAATAAGGATTGTGCGGTCACGCGGGACCCTACCGTTGCCATGCTCATCTTCTCTTACCTTTCCTATCAAAC
Source organism: uncultured bacterium (assembly GCA_902779565.1). GTDB lineage: Bacteria > Verrucomicrobiota > Kiritimatiellia > RFP12 > UBA1067 > UBA1731. The sequence goes on from CACZCD010000247.1 coordinate 4,642, forward strand.
ACCCAACGACCTTTCTTGGTGGGGCCTTCATGGCGAAGGCCAAGTTCTTTTCGCAGTACTTTCACATGATAGAACACCCCGTCCTTCGTCATGCCTGTCTTTTCTGCAATCTGTTCAAGATTACTTGTAGGAGAAGTCACCAATGCGTCATAGACCGCACGTGTTCCCTCGCCTAGATTTTCTATCGTAGTTTCTATCGTAGTTTCTGGTGTAGTTTTCCGAGTGGTTTGTAGCGAGCGTTCTTCGGAACTCCCACTCGTTATCCGGCGCAACGTCACTGTGAAGCCATCGTCTTCGTTTTCCCAAATAGGCGGCGGCAGCCCCTTTTCGCGGCATCTCTCTATGATGTCACCAGTGCCGGATCCGACACGCTCGATATAGCCGCGCAGGTACATCGCCTGCGCGAGGAGCGGGTTTACCGGCATTGATTTATGGCGGCGCTTGAGCTTCGCAACGGTCATACCTTTCGGGATCGGACCGGGATTCGTCACTTCCAGACGACCGGGGAAGAGCATCACCTGCACGCTCGCGTTCGATGTGTAGTCGCGATGGCAGATCGCATTCACGATTACCGCGCGCTCCTTCGCGAACTCGCGTTGAACACTTGATATGCAGATTCTATAGGCCATACGCTTTCCTTGCCCCATAGTATATCATATTCTCTCTTGTGCAAGCGCTCACCTGCTTTGACTCCCGCCGCTTCTCGACTACGGGCGGATGGCGGCGCGCCATTCCGCCATAGGGAAAGCCTATGGATGAGAGCAGTTATTTCCGATTATGCAATGGCGCGGCGATGTGAGACAATATGCGGCGTTTTCAAGGAACGAAAGGAGCAATCAACATGAGCGACAGAAAATACCATATCGAAACGCTGGCGGTCCACGCCGGACAGGATGCACACGGCGACGCCGCCACGAACGCGCGGGCCGTGCCGGTCTATCGCACCACGGCGTACAACTTCCGCGACTCCAAGCACGGCGCCGACCTCTTCGCCCTGCGCGAACTCGGCAACATCTATGCCCGGTTGATGAACCCCACGAACGACGTCCTCGCCAAGCGGATCGCCGCCCTTGAAGGCGGCGCGGCGGCGCAGACGCTCGCCAGCGGCACGGCGGCGATCTACTTCACCATCACGAACATCGCCCGCGCGGGCGACGAAATCGTGGCGGCGGACAATCTCTACGGCGGCACCTTCAGCCAGTTCGACGCCATTCTGCCGAATGTCGGCATCAAGGTGCGCTTCACGCCGGTGAACGATTTTGGGGCCGTCGAAGCGGCGATAAACGAGAAGACTAGGCTTCTCTTTATCGAGTCGGTCGGCAACCCCGCCCTTGACATCGCGGACATAGAGAAGTATGCGGAAGTCGCGCACAGGCACCACCTTCCGCTCGTCGTGGACGCCACGTTTACGCCGCCGCCGCTTCTG
>CACZCD010000248.1 GCA_902779565.1 uncultured bacterium
GTCGCAGGGAAGACGTATTTCCGGCACTCCATGTTTTTCAATCAGTTTGAAAAGAGCAACCACAATCATTGGGTTTACCAGGTGTTTTCGTTTGACAAGAATGGTGCCATCAGATGCAGCAACGGTGATTTCGGCAAACAGTTCCCTGCCGTGACGATATTCTACATCAATCCCAAATTCAAGCAGATTGAACTGACCAAGGGCGACCTGAAGAAGATCGCCGCCGAGATAAAGCCCAAAGCCCGTTAGTGGAGGAGAAGGCGCGGCAGATAGGGGCAAGGCGCTTAGGCTAGCTGGGCGGCGGCTTGGGGGCGATGAAAATCTTTTAGAGCGCGTGTCAGATTGCGATTGGCTGATCGCCTAACCTTTCTGTCGGGCAATGGTGCTCGACAGAAACAGAAAGATGAGGCAAATCATGAACACGAAGAAAATCTTTGTTATGGCTCTTGCGCTGACGACCGCTACGTGCGTTTTCGCGCGGGGACATCATCATCACCACCACCACCACGGCGGACTTGGCCTTGCGGCGGGCATTGTCGGCCTGACGGCGGCGACGGTCTCGCTCGCGCATGACATCATCGCCCCCGATCCCGTTGTGGTCGCTCAGCCCACTGTCGTGGCACCTGCCCCTGCGGTGGTCGCTCAGCCGGTGGTCGTCGCGCCTCAGCCCGTAGCCTATCCGGCTCCGGTCGTCTATCCGCGGCGCTACTACCGTCCGTATCACTATCGCCGCTGGTAGCGGTTACGATGCGAACCTTGTTCGAATCGGCACAGCCCTCGCGCCCCTCCACGTGCGAGGGTTTGTTTTCGTGTGAAATGTGTGGTGAGCTCGGCGGGTGCCGGTTCGAGTCCAGCCATCCGAGCCATTTTAGGAAACAAATATCCCCATGTAGTCCAACCGGCAGAGGCATCGAGCTTAAATCTCGAAAAGTGGTGGTTCGAATCCACTCATGGGGACCAATAAGGCAGGTCCGGCGGCGGAATGACTCTGGCGGCGGCCGACAAAGTCTTGGAGCGCCTGTTGCGCGAGAGACGCGCATTTGGTACAATTCATGGCGTTAAAATTCTTCTGACGTGTTGGTGCGTTCTGTGGGCTCTGTCAGGTTAGGCCGCGCGGTCCAGCTCACGGACGGCACGAAAGAGGGGTTTGCAATTACCATAGGAGATCATTATGACATCAGTACGTTTGGCCGCGATCACGGCGATGGTTTCGGTGTTTGCCTTCGCCGACACGCTCTATCCGGTCTATACCGTCACCACGGTAGGCGACGGGATCGCAACGAACCTGCTTGAGGAATGCATTGTGCAGATCGTGGATTCGGAGGGCGCCACGCCGCGCGAGGTGGCCTACGCCGACATCGACAAGAGCGCCGGTAACTTCCATGGTACGTTCGTGATAGAGGCCGCAAGCTACCTGATGGGTTCCGTGACGATGACGAACTTCACGGGCGAGATCCGCATCAAGAGCGGCGCGCTGATCGTGGATGCTGTTGGCTGGCTCGGCGTGGCGGCGAAGTCGAAGGCACCGAAGCTGTACGTGGAGGATGGCGCATCGCTCGTCCCGACGTGCCCTGTCACGCGCGGCGGCAAGATCTACAACGAGCTTCACCTTTCCGGCAACGGCTACAACGGCATCGGCGCGTTCTGCAACCGCTACCGCGCCTCCCACAGCGACTACTGCTTCTACAACTACATCTACCTCGACGCCGACACCAAGATCGGCATGGATAGCTATCAGCGCATTGACATGCACTCCTCCGATTCGCGGCTTGTGCTCCAAGACCATACGCTTACGATCGAGGATGGCCATGCGGTGCGCAACGATAGCAAGCCTATATTCTGTTCGTACGGTGCGTGCATCGATCCCGGATCGGGGCATATCATCCTGGACCATGTGCAGCTGTTGGTGCAGGGAGGGCCTTACTCTGGTTGGTACGGCGGACCGACAAACACAATCACGCTTACGAACCAATCGTACATAGCCTATTACAATACGTATGTTCCCGTCAACTGGACGGTGGTCGTCGGGGAGAATGGAGGCTACGGTTTTTCCGATAGCGGCACCTCGGACAAGCCAGCGGCGTTTCCGAACCATTACTGGAACAGCTACGCAGGTCCGATCCATGTGGATGGGCGGCTCTATCTTCCGCACAACGGACAGTCTTACAGCGGGGTGAGTCTTCTCGGCAACATCTACGGAAACGGACGCATAGATTCGCCGGGCGGCGGGTGGCTCCAGCTCGGCGGCACAAACACCTATCTCGGCACCACGACAATCCGGAGCGGCAACTACACGGGCCTTGCGCTTTGGCGCGAGGAAGCGGCCTCCACGCATTCAGCCGGCTACTTCGTCACGAACGCGCCGATCCGCCTTGTCGCGGACGGGCGGCGGACCGGGCGGACGGATCTGTTCTACGATCTGCCGCCGATAAACTATCATATAACAAGCGGCAAGTCATACGAGCTTGGAGCCACGCACAGCGAATCGAACAAGGTTTACGACAGCGATCTTGACGTGCGCGGCGGGATGGATGCGCGGATCGCCTCGCTGAAGAAGACGGGCGACGGCGAACTCTCGCTCCTTGCGAACTTCGACATCACGGGGCGCACCGAGATCGTCAGCGGCACCGTACGCCTTGCTCCCGCCAACACGTATTCCGCGATGCCGGGGCTGTGGGAAGGCATCTTCGAGACGAACGAGACGGAAACGGCGGAGTTCGTGAGGAAGTTCGAGAACAAGGAGTGGTTGACGGGCGACATTCCGATATACAAGCAGTACCTGACCACAGCCACGGTTACGAACCGCGTGGTGTCAAGCGTCTATCTTTTCGGACAAAAGGGGCTTCCGTATTGGCACAAGATGATGGCGCCGGTCTATTGCGGCTACATCTGGAACCGCACATCCGAGCCGGTGACGGTGACGATGGTGGGGGCGGTTCTCGATGCCTGGCAAATCTACGTGAGGGGCTCCAAGATAACCAGCCAATACGACAGTACGCAGCTCGCAAAAGGCACCGCGACGCTCCAGCCCGGGCCAAACGCGTTCATGGTGCGCGGATGGGTGCGGAACTACACCACCGGCGGATGGTTCAAGCCGAGCAAGATGCCGAACTGGAACAAGCCGCACATGGGCTTCGCGATGGCCTACGGCACCACGGACTCGAACTACTATCCTTCGGACTACTTCGTGCCGACGAACGGGATTACGGCATGCGCGGGCGGGGACGGGTTCATGTTCACGCGCGACACGCGCGCGCCGGAGGATTTCACCGCAGAGGAGCTGGCGGCAACGCGCACGAAGATCGCGGACTTGGCAATGTCTCGCGCCGCCGTGCTCGACCTTGCGGGTTCGCCGCTCTTCATCAAGTCGCTGGAGGGTGCCGGCTCGATCACGAACGGAGACCTCACCGTGAAGGAGCGCTGGACGGTTGCGCTCTCCGACGTCTCGACCAGCGCGCTCTATCTTGACGGCGCGCTCACGTTCGCCGAAGGCGCGGTTGTGGCGTTCGACGGCGAGGGCGCGCGCCTGAGCCACGACCTGCCCGTAGAGCGGACGATCGTGAATGCGGAGGGCGGCATCACCGGCTCGCCTGCGTTCACGTGTGCGCAGAGAAACTGGAGGCTGAAGAGCTCCGCAGACGGCAAGGCGCTCTCCGCCGTGTACTACCCGACCGGCGCCAAGATAATCCTGCGCTGAAGCGCGTCCGGCCCTCATGGGGGCCTGCGTTGAGACCGGACTGTGATTGTAGTATAATGCATCCGTTTTCACGGGAGAAGAAGGGGAGGTAAGGGAAATGGACATCACACGCAGGAACTTCACATCGCTCGCCGCCGCCGCTGCAGCGGTTGGCGTGGCCGGGCGCGCATCTGCCGCCGGAAAGCGGAAGCACGTGCTCGTGTCGTACACGTGGTCGATAAACAACATAGGCGACATGGGGATCCACACCGGGCTGCTCACGCTTTTCAAGGACAAGATGCCGGATGTGTTAATATACATTATTTAGTAGGAGCTGATACTTTAGATGTTTTACTATTTAGAAAATTAAATGAAAAACAGAATATAGTAAGTACTACACTTGATAATAAAAGTAAAGATTTAAATGTGACAA
>CACZCD010000249.1 GCA_902779565.1 uncultured bacterium
TTTCGCAGGCCTTGTATTTTGCTGATGGCAAGGATCATGCGATCATAAACTGCGCGATATTGGCCGGCCGGTACTATATCAGCAACGCAAAGTTCTACTGCACGAACAGCCTTGTGATGGCGGGGCAGACCAGTTCCGTTCTTAGGGTTGAGCAGTCGTACAACACGATCTTCACGAACGCCTCCGGCGCGAAGGTGGATTCGGAGTACCGGCCCATCTTTGGCCAGTTCGCCGGCATAGATGCGGGCGACGCGGCGTATTCGTCGGCGGCGCTCGGCGATACGGACCTTCTCGGCACGCCGCGAATCCTGAACGGCGCGATCGACATCGGCGCGGTGGAGTACGACTGGCGCCCGACGTTCGCGGGCGAGCTTGGTCGCCGCTTCACGGTGACATACGCTTCGCCGTCCGTGACGACGAACGCGACGGGCGGGCTGCGCGTGCCGGCGGGCGAGGTCGCAGGAACGGTCGCCTCGGCCGATCCCTATCTGCTGACGTTCGAGCTGTCGGGCGGAAGCCTTGCGGTGTACGTGGGCGACGCGCTTGCCGGGACGTGTTCCGGCACGGGCGAGCAGTCGATGCGGTTCATCGTATCCGATCCGGCCGACGAGATACGCTTCGTGTACACGCCTGAGGCGGGGAGTACGGCTGTGCTGAAGAAGTTCTCCGGTGCGCGCGGCTTCTCAATTAGCTTCAGGTAGGATTTGCTACGAATTACGAAGGAGAAAAATGATGAGAAAGATGCTTGCCGTCGCCGCGCTTGCGGCGGCGCCGATTTGGGCAGGCGCGCTTGAGTTCACACCGCAGAACACCGAAGTGGTCATCGTGCCTTATGCGTGGCGCGACCAGAGGGTGGCGAGGTTCGCCGCGCAGGAGATGACGAACTTCCTCTCGCGCGCGTTCGGCGCGAAGGTGCCGATATCCGACAGGATCAACCCCGCGAAATGCTCCATCGTCCTCGGCTCGAACACATGGAGCGTCGCCGCTGGCATCGACACGACGACGCTCCCGCAGGAGGGTTTCGCGATGCGCACGAAGGGCAACGCGGTCTACATCGCGGGCGTGGACGCGAATTCCAGCCCGTGGAACAACCACGGCTGCTTCCCGCGGGCGACGCTCTTCGGGGCGTACGATTTCCTGGAAAGGTTCGTGGGATGCCGTTTCTACTTCCCGGGCGAGCTTGGCGAGATCGTGCCGAGGATCAGCTCGTTCACGGTGCCGGATACGGACATCGTGAGCGCCCCGGCGTTCAAGGAGCGGTTCTTCTCGGAGAGCGTCGGCGAATGGTACGATCCCGGCTTCAGGGAGAAGCGTTACATGCCGCTTTCCAAGCTGCGCCTGAGGATGCAGACGCGCCCGATTCCGAGCTGCCACGGCCTGAGGGCGTTCAAGTACGTGCAGCGCTTCGGCAAGACCCACCCCGAATATTTCCTGATGAAGAAGGATGGCACCCGCGACATCATGGATACGGAAAAGCCGCCGTACTGCATGAACAACAAGCTGTGCTTCTCGGCAAGGGGGCTCAGGGAGGAAATCTACCAGGACGTGAAGGCGTACCTCACCGGTCTACCGCCGGAGAGCCGGGGATTGGCGCGATGGGGGATGAACTGCCGCTACAGGGAGTACGTGGACGTGATGCCGGAGGACGGGACGGTGCATTGCCACTGCCCCGAGTGCACGGCAACGTATGCGGCGGCGAAGGACCCGAAGGACGAGTCGAACGAGCAGATATGGGGCTACACCATCGATATCGCCGAGCGGCTGAAACGCGAGGGTGTGAAGGGGAACATCATGCAGATGGCGTACAGCACGTACCGGAACGTTCCCGACCGCAAGATTCCCGACAACGTTGTGGTGACGGTGTGCAACAACGGCAGCTGGGTGGCCCCCGACCGCGCGGAAAGGGATTACGCGCAGGTCAAGGCGTGGTACGGAAACGTCGGCAAGGTGAAGCTGTACAGCAACTGCGGGAAGCACGACTGCCTGAACCTGAACGTGCCGGACGTGCCGTCCTCCACGCCGAGATCGATGGCGCGGTTCTACAACCGCATGGCGCCGATGACGCGCGGTGCGCTGTGCTCGAACCCCGCCGACCGCGCGATGTACTGCGTCTTCAACTGGTACGTGTTCTCGCGCGCCGCATGGTATGGGCATGTCGATACCGACGCGATCCTGGATGAATGCTACAGGCTGATGTTCGGGGCGGCGGCCGAGCCGATGCGGGCGTTCTTCGACGAGCTGGAGCGCAAGTGGATGGAGGAGATCCTCGGCAGAAGCGTAGATACGGCCATCGGCACGGCGAGCCTCGTGCCGGGCGAGTTCCGAATCTGGACGGAGCTGTATTCGTTGGAGAGGCTCAAGCCGATTGCCGCGCTCGTCGACAGGGCGGAGGCGTCGGTGCCGCCGGATTCGATGGAGGCGAAGCGCATCGCGCTCATGCGACGCGAGTTCCTCGATCCGATGGTTAACCACTCCCGGAAATACAACGAGAACCTTTCCGTGGCGAAGGAGCGGGCGCGGCGGGCGGCGGCCCAGCCGGAATCCGTCGTGGCCGGAGAGTTCAAGCCTGTGACGATCACCGTTGATAACACGATGACGAACAAGCCGTTCCATGCGGTGAAGTTCGCGGCGGACATGAAGCCTGGCAGGAGGTACCGCATCTCGTATTTCGTCAAGGGTGAGGGCATCAGGGCGCTCAGCCGCCGCGGCGGCGCGCAGGCGGTGGTGTGGTTCAACGAGGCGGCGGACATGGCGAAGGTCGTGCCCAACGTAGGGGTTGATGGTACGTTCAACTGGGTCCACCAGTCGGCGGTGGTCGCAGTGCCGGCGAAGCTCCCGTGCGAATTCAAGCCGGAGGTCGATCTAAGGATGTTCTTCGCCACCGGCACCGCCCACTTCGATGGCTTGCTCGTGGAAGAGATCAAAGGGATGAATTCGGGTGGAAGACCTTGAAGGTCCCCATGTAGCTCAATCTGGCAGCGAACGGTTGTTGCAGTACGGAACTTTCCGCTTCTATACGGCGGCGTCAACCGCCAACAACTAACCACTACTCCTTCGAATCAATTTGAGTCTGACGCGGCAATTCCGCGCCGTTTTGTGGCATATCCGAAGCGTGGCGATTTCGCCCGCCCGCCGCTTCCAAAAGACCAAAATCCAACTTCCAACTCTCAACCCGGATCGTGTCCCGTCCGTTTTAAGTCCGTATCTTGTCCGTTTGAAGCCCGTGTGCAGTCCGTTGCGCGTCCGTGGTAAGACCGTAACTTGTCCGTAGTGTGTCCGTGGTTAGCCCGTTGCAAGTCCGTGTGCAGTCCGTTTGCCGCCCGTTTTTTGTCCATGAGACCAATCACAAGAGGCGGAGCGGAAGCGGAAAACCCGCAAGCGCCGACTTGTGGTATAATTCGGGGCATGAAGATGATTGCTGTGACATGTGTTCTGATATGCGCGGCGGCGTTCGGGGCGGTGATGCCGCGGCTGCCGGAGCCGGTGTACGCCGATACGGAGGTGTGCACCAACGTGCCGTGCGCGGCGCTGCTTTCCGGTGTGCGCGAACTTGAGGTGGCGATTGACTTTGCGGGTACGGCGTCAAACTGCGTGCAGGTCGCGTTCGGTTGCGATGCGGACGGCGACGGCGACCTTTCGGCGAACGAGACGGATGTTGCCGTAGGCTGGCGCGCGGGCGACTGCTTCATCGAGGACGTGAATGGCGGTCGGCGCTTCCGTGAAGCTGTCAGCGCAACCAACGCCCTGCACCGCATCGAGCTTCGCGCGGCGGCGGGTGATTCGGGCGCGCGCTCTGCGCGTGTGCTGTGCGACGGCGCGGCGAGATTCGGCGAGGCGCTTGGCGGCGATCTGCAATGGCTCTACCGCCGAGATTGGACCATGGCGAAGGTGACGCGGCGCGGCGTGGACACCCCAGGCGAGATCGTATGCGTGGCGAGCGACCACGGCGGCATGAAGTTCATCGTGAGGTGACGGATGGTGCGACTCTGGACGATGCTTCTCATCTCCGGCGCTGCGGCGTGTTTCGTCGCGTGGGTGGTGCTGTCCCTGCGCGAGAAGAGGCTGAGTCCGGTTCAAGGCGTGCGTAAGACGTTTCGGAACCATC
>CACZCD010000250.1:0-4060 GCA_902779565.1 uncultured bacterium
CATCGAACATCGACGGCGGCAAGGGCGGCGACGGCAAGGGCGGACAGGTCGGCGGCGGTTCGGCCGGCGGCACGCCCGAGTCCAGCACCGAGCACAACAACTACAGTGAAAGCAGCCACCCGATCTCGCGGACCGGCGCGGGCGCCGCCGGCGGCGATGGATACGCGCAGGGCGCGGGCGGAAAGGTTGTCGTGCTGCCGACGGCTGCGATCTCGTGCAGCCCGGCGTGCACCGTGGACAACGGATCGGGCCTGCCGCAGGACGAGTTCCTGAAAGTGACGGTGACGCTGGACTTCGGGCTCAAGGACGAGAGCGGCAACGCGAAGACGATGACGTTCCAGCAGCCCTTCGCCTGCAAGATGGTTTCGCTCTCCGACGCGGCGCGCGTGACGCGCGTGGGTTACAGATTCGCGGGATACTGGCTGGATGACGGAACGTGCGTGTACGGGCCGGACTACAAGGCGACGATGCTTATGTCGCCGTATGTGGCCGCCTACACGCTGCACGCGCGCTGGGAGGTTGATCCGAGCATCCTTTCGGTCACGTCCTCCGAAGACGGGGCAAGCACGCTCGACGTCTACGGCAACACGGCGATCACGCTGCGCGACGCGGTTCAGGCGCTTGCCGACAATCCGCAGCTGGTCGGCGAAGACGGCCGCAGGCGCGTCACCTTCGAGAAGCTCGACGCGACAAACCGGGTCATCCGGCTCGCCTCGCAGATCGATGTTCCGGCGGGCGTACGGTCGTTCGAGATCAACGGACTGTGCGAACTCGAGCCTGGCGCCAGGGGCGTCGAGGTCGTCGCTGGACCGAACGCGCGGCACTTCCACTTCAAGGGAAAGGCGTCCGACGCAAACGGGGCGTTTTCGCTTGCGTGCATGACTTTAAAGGGCGGCAACGTCTCGGGCGACGCGGGGTCGGTTCTGGTCGGCGGCGGCGCGAGCGTGTCTATCGATACCTGCTCCTTCCTCGGCAACAAGGCGTCCAACTACGGTGGCGCAATCTACCTCGCAGCGGACTCCGCCAGCTATCTGCTTGTGGCGTCAACAACTTTTGCGGGCAATTCCGCCAATCATGGCGGTGCGGTGAGATTGCAGGGGGCCGGCAATGTCGCGCTTTTCGCCAACACGACATTCAGCGGAAATTCTGCATCCGGCTACGGCGGCGCTATCAATGCAATCAACGGCGAAGAGGTTGACCTGCTTGCCTGCACGTTTGCAGGCAACACGGCCGGCAGCGACGCAAACGGGCCGGCGCTTTCCGTTAGCACTCCCGTCAACGCCATCAATTGCATATTCGCGGGAAATGCGCCTCAGTTCCAGGGAGAACTCGGCAAGATTTCAACCCGCTGGTGCTCGGTTGACGTCTCTCCGGCCACTGCATTCACTTCGTCCGGCAACGCGCTCACGCAGGTCGTCGCCGGCGTCACGCACGTCATCTATCCTCCGCGCGGCGGGGCGGACGCGGGCAACGAGGACGCGGCGGAGATATACCACGACGCGAGCTATGACCACATCCTGGCCGTCGGACGCGACGGAACGCGCGTGCCGCTCGCGGGCGACGCGAACCAGGCGACGATTCCCTTCGTGGTTGACCAGCTCGCGCAGGCGCGCACGGCGCCGACGCGCGGCGCGGTGCGCCTCGCGACGGGCACCGAGCCGGTGGTGGTCGAGCTGGACGGCGTTCTCACCGACTCGAGCGGCAACCCGCGGGAAGGCGCTACGGTCACAACGACGGCGCAGGTATCCTACAGCGACGGCATCGGATTTTCGACCAACATAGTCGTCAGAACCTCCGAGGGCGGCGTTTTCGGGGTTGCCGTGCCTGTGGACGGATCGGACGGCCTCTCGCACAACGTGACGTCGGTACGCGTGCCCGCGCTCGGCACGGAGTCCATCGAGGTGACCATGGCCCCCTATGCGCTGAAGGCGGCTTCGGTGGACTTGATCGCCTCCCCCGACTACATCGAGCTGGACGGCGACGGCATCTCGATCGGCAACGTCGCCGCGCGGTCGATCGCGGCGGCGCAGTCGTTCGACGCGCGCAGCTCGGGCTCCTTCACCGCAGGCTCGCTCAAGGGCTTCAAGGAAATCAATCTGGAGCAGGTGTCCGTCTCGGGCGGGTCGCTGAAGTGGCTCGGCGGGTCGGGTCCGGCGTCGGGCGTCGCGTTCGCGAACCTCGGCGCCATGTCGGTCGGCGGCGGTGTGCCGTCGGGTGTGTCGTCCACGCTGTCGTGCGGTGCCAACGGCACCCAGTCCTTTGATGTGGGCGAGGCCGGGAACGACGGGTTCTTCCAGCTGCAGGCGCGGTGCAGGAACCCGAACGGCGGCCAGCTCCAGCTGGATGTCGTCGAGGGCGGCAGCGTCGCCTTCAACGTGACGCCGAAGGGGGCGGTCGGCCCGGACGGCACAGACCGCAGGCTTGTCTGGACGGTGCCCGTCCGCAAGGATCAGAAGATACGGCTTACGCTGTACGGCGGCTCTTCGGCGTTCGAGCTTTCGTCGGTCCGGGGGCAGTTCATCTACTTCGGCGTGGCTGAATAGGTGAAAGGTTGAAAAGTTGAACGGTTGAAAGGTTGAAGGATATGAAAAAGATACTTTTGGCAATGATGGTGACGGCCACCTCGACGTTCGCTACGGCGAGGACGCTCGAACTCTTGACGAGCAGCGGACTGTCGGGATGGAATGTGGATAAAGGCAGCTGGGCGAATTTACATCACGAGGCCAGTGGATTTGACAGTATATGGTTCTTCCCAAACGACCCAAACAGAGAATCTTGGTCCACACTGTCGCAGACAGTGAATCTCCCGGACTTCGGAATCGTGCCGGGAAGCGGACTGAGCGTTAGCGCGTCCGTCGTGGCCTTCTCAGAATGGAATGGCTACCCGGTTTGCAATGTCCAAATCTATCAGCTTGACGCGAACGGGGCCACCCAACGCGTTCACACGGTTGTGAACAGGCCCAATGAAGAATTCACCGCGAGCAGAAGTTCGATTGAATTTCCTCTCGATGCCGCCGCGGTCAAGCTCAAATACGAGATAAATGGTCAGTATGTCAAAGATCCCCTGAACTCAAAACATGGTCCGGCGTTTCAGGGCTTCAGCCTGGCCGTCAGTTTCGATGGGTATCTAATTACTTTTGTCTCGGAGGGCGCAACATCCGGCAAGCGCATATTCTTTACCGGCGACGCGGCCGAGGTGCCGACGGCGCCTACTTTGAGCCGGAACGGATATCGCTTCCTCGGCTACTTCACGGACGCGTCGGGCGGTGTGCAGGTCTATGACGGGTCTTTTGGATATGTGTCAGGCGGAGGCTCCGGATGGACGCCGACATCGGACGCGACCCTGTACGCACGCTGGGAGCCGGTTGCCATTACCTTCAAGTCGGAAGACGCGACGGTCGGCACTATCACCTACTCGGAAGAGGGTGTGGCAACTACTCCAGTTCCGACCCGGAGCGGCGACTACACCTTCCTCGGCTATTTCACTGAGGACGGGCGGCAGGTCTATGACGGGAGCGGCACTTTGGTGCAAGGAACCCTGTCGGGGCTGTCGTCGGATGTTACGCTCTACGCCCAGTGGCAGCGTCCGGCGGGCAGCGTCGCGAGGCTCGTCTATCGCGGGCAGCTGACGAAGCTGGGGAAGGACGAGCCGCCCGCCAGCGACGGGGGGTACACGAAGACGATGCACTTCAGGGTGTACGACGACGAGTCTGCGGAGACGCCGATCTGGAAGGTGGACAACCAGACGGTGAACGTCAACAAGGACGGCAGCTTCGTGGCGACGTTCGGAGACGACACTCTTGCCGAGCTCATCGCGACGGGAAGCGTGACCCATGTGGGGGTGGCGATCGGCGCCAGCGCGATCGAGCTGAAGCCGCGCCGGGCGCTCAGGCCGGTTGCGGCGGTCAACCGTGCGCTGGTGGCGGAGGCCGCCGGAAAGGATCCGCGCATTGGAAACCTTGTCACGGAAAACGCGCTGGCGGCGAACAACGTTACGATTTCGCAGTGGGAGGTGGCCGGCACGGTGACGGCGCCCGGCGCGGGACCGGTGGAAGTCTCG
>CACZCD010000250.1:4096-5701 GCA_902779565.1 uncultured bacterium
GAAAAACAGGGTTGACCTGGGCGAGACGGCCAACGTGCAGCGCGGGCAGAAGCTCAAGGAGGCGCCGTCGGACGGCATTGCACTGATCGCGAGCCGCAAGTCGGGATCGCGCGGTCTCCGCATTCCGGGGGTGATCCAGTACTGTCGCGAAGGGGAGTGGGTGCGGGCTCCCGCGTCGGAGCCTGAAGGGGTGAAAGTGACGTTCTTCCCGTTCGTCGGAAAGGAGAGCAAGTAATATGAAGGGGTCATCGGTGTTTTCTGTTTTCACGCGGAGTCCACAAAGGACGCAAAGCAATCCGAGTCCGGTAGGGCGGTCGCCCCGCGACCGCCGCGGACGGCACGGGGTGCCGTCCCTACCGAATGCACGGCAGGTTTTGCTGTTTTCGAGTCTTATTGGCACCGTTGCGATGTCGGTTGCGGCTTTCGCGGCTCCGCAGGACACGGAGGTCGGGCTGGGCGAGGTGGGGCTGCCTGTTTACGGAGCATCCGCAGGGGGCAGCGGCTATGCGCCGCCGGAGGCGGCATACCCGATTTCGGCGGCAAGCGCCCCGGTGCTGGCCGAAGAGCAGGTGACCGCGACTTCCACCAGGGACACGCAGGTGACGTGGACGCTCGCCGCGTGGACGGTCGGGCGCACGCTCTCGGAGCAGAAGCCGGACGCGAAAATCGGCGATTTCTGCACGAATTTCCCTTCGGAGGAGACCATCGACTGGGCAAAGACCATCGAGGCGAACGCCGACCTGGTCGCCGGAGGCCAGGTGATCTTCGACACCGGGTCGACGAATCCCATGGAGCGGGTGCTCTTCACCGCGAGCGGCGCCGTGACGGTGAAGTGGGTGAAGAAGGACAATACGCAAGAGGAGCAGACGTACAAGATAGGTGCCATGTCGTCGTCGCGTCCGTACAGGATCTTCGCGACGCGCGCGGACGAGGAGAACTCGGCTGCGTTCATCGACCTCTCGGGGAAGTTCGTCAAGTTCTTCGGGAGCAGCCAGCTGCTTTCAAGCGAGTGGCGGGTGAAGTCCGGGAGCGTATCGAACGTCGTGTACGGGCTCGACTACAATCCGTCGGTCTCGAAGATGCTGACATTCCGCTACATGGTGGACGAGACGACCGGGACGGTGCGCTGTCCGCAGGGCCAGTTCGTGCTCGCCTACTACGACACCGAGACGAAAGACCACATGATCGCGCACATCGTCGTCGAGATCTGCCCGCCGAACGTGACGACGCTCAACGCCGAGGTCGGCGACTGCCTGCAGCCGGCCGGCGGCGGATACGCGGACGACAAGCTCTACGCGGTCGCCGCTGCCGGACTTAATCGCGAGACCAACGACCCCCATTCGCCCTATCTTGAGCAATACAAGGCCGCGCAAGGGGAGGAACTGACAGACCCCGACCACGGCAAGGTGTTCGCCATCGCGCCGACGGACGTGACGACGAGTTCGTCCGGCATGGCCATGCCCTGGAAGGCGGAAGTCTTCTGGCAGACGGAAGACCCGATGAAGACGAAGTGGAACTTCGAGCACGACTATTATCTCATCAGCTGGCCGGAGAAGCCCCTGCGCGTCGTCGTGGCGCCAAGCGGGGCGCAGGCTGGCTGCCCCA
>CACZCD010000251.1 GCA_902779565.1 uncultured bacterium
CTACGAGCAGCCCTCGGCGGAGCCGTTCGAGGACGGGCGCAAGCGACTCGGGACGCGCTGGCTGTTCACGGAGGTACGGCAGCTCAAGGATTCCGTGACCGTGGTGACGGATGGCGTCCTCTCGAAATCGAAGAAGCGGATTGCGGGGCGCAACTGGCGCAAGTGGCTCGTCTCCGGCGCCCGGAACGTGCGCATCAAGTTCGTGGACGAGGGCTATTCGCTCGCGGCGGACGGCCGGGAGGCGGCACCCGCCGGCTTCAAGGCGCTCTTCAACGGCAAGGATCTGACGGGGTGGCGCGGCTGCTCCCAGGAGGAGAAGTTCCATGACACGCGCGTGCGCCGCGCCATGCTCCCCGAGAAGCGCTGGGCGCTGCAGGCGAAGGCGGATGAATTGATGAAGGCGCATTGGCACGTGCGCGACGGGGTTCTCTTCTTCGACGGCCTCAAGGGCGGGTATTCCATCGCGGCCGAGAAGGACTACGGGAACGTGGAGGTGATCGCCGACTGGCGTCTTCTGCGCGTGTACGGCGATTCTGGCTTCTACATGCGCAGCATGCCTCAGGTGCAGATCTGGGATCCGAACATGTGGAACGGTCTGGGTTCGGGCTGCATCTGGAACAACTCCACCGCGCTCTTCGCCGCGACGACGTGCGCCGACAACCCGATCGGCGACTGGAACCGCTGCCGCATGCGCATGGTCGGCAACCGCATCTCCGTCTGGCTGAATGGCGTGAAGGTGGTCGATGATGTCGAATACCAGAACTGCCGCGCCCCCGGCGATCCCATTCCGCTCATGGACCGTTTCGAGCTGCAGTGCCACGGCGACCCCGTCGAGTTCCGCAACATCTTCCTGAAGGAACTTCCGGAGGATCCCGCCGACATCCCTGATCCCGCGAAGGCCGTGCGCGGGGCGAAGGTTGATCTGCTCAAGGACGGTTTGGCCGGATGGGAACCCGTGGATGCCAAGGCGCGCATGGGCTGGAGCCTGAAGGATGGCGTCCTCTCCAACGCAACGGGACTTGCGCCGGAAAAGACGAGCCGTGGCGGCGCGGGGACGACGGATCTCCAGACGAAGCGCGCGGACTTCTTCGATTTCGACCTCTCCTATGACGTGCGTGTTCCGCCCAAGTGCAATTCGGGCGTGTACCTGCGCGGGCGCTACGAGATTCAGGTTCTCGACTCCTTCGGGCGCGGCAAGACCGACTGCCATTTCATGGGCGCGCTCTATGATCTCATCGCGCCGACGGTCTCCGCCGAGAAGAAGGCCGGCGAATGGCAGCATGTCGATCTCACGCTCTACAAACGCCATCTGACGGTTGTTCTCAACGGCGTGAAGATCATCGACAACCAGCCGATCCCGGGCGTGACGCCGGGGGCGATCGACGGAAATGAGTTCGTTCAGGGCCCGATCCTTCTGCAGGGTGACCACTCCGACGTCTCGTTCCGGAACATGATCCTTACGCCAATCGTCAAGTGATGCGCGAATGAATTTTGCGTGGCCATATTCGTTTCTGCTCGCGGTTCCGCTCGGGGTTGCGGCGTGGCGGATGTTGCGGCGCGGGCGTCGGAGCGGGGTGAAGTTTGCGCCGGTGCGGCGGCTTCCCGCGAAGACGGCCGGCTGGCGCGCCCGGCTCGCCAACCTCACGCCGTTCGTCTTCCTCTTCGGCGCAGCGCTGCTCATCGTGGCCTGTGCGCGTCCGCGCAAGCCGCTGAACCGCGAAAGCCGCAACGTGGAGGCGATCGCCATTGCGATGACGGTGGACGTCTCCGGCTCGATGGAGGCGCTCGACCTTTCGCCGACGAACGTGCGCAGCCTGAACGACGCCAAGACGCGGCTCGATGTCGTGAAGGAGCTGTTCGCCGCGTTCGTCGAGAAGCGTCCCGACGATCTGATCGGACTCATCACGTTCGGCGGCTACGCCTCCTCGCGTGCGCCGCTGACGGCGGACCATGAGGCGTTGCTGCATGTGCTGAAGGGTGTGCAGGTGCCGGCGATCAGTTTCGATGCGAACGGTGAGGTCATCGATCCCGACGAGACGATGACCGCCGTCGGCGACGGATTGGCGACGGCGCTCGCGCGACTCAAGAACGCCGAGACGAAGTCCCGCATCGTGATCCTGCTTTCGGACGGCGTATCGAACACGGGCGCGGTGGAACCCGACGATGCGGCGGCGGCGGCGGCGAAGCTCGGCATCCGTGTCTATACAATTGGCGTGGGAACCCACTCGGCGCGCACGCCGTTCCGTTCGAAGGACATGTTCGGGCGCATGTCGGTGCAGTACGCGAACATGTCGTTTGACGAGTCGCAGCTGAAGTCCATCGCCAAGAAGACGGGCGCGCGGTATTTCGGCGTGCGGGACAAGAAGGGGCTTCAGGCGGCGCTCGAGGAGATCGATTCCTTGGAGAAGACGACGCTTGACCGGACGGTCTTCCAGCGTTACCGCGAATACTTCCCGCCGTTCCTGCTTTGGGGCGTGGTGCTGGTGCTGGTGGCGGTATCCCTCCAGATGATGGCGTCAAGGAGGCTCGTGTAATGCGCTTCGTCAATGCCTGGATGCTCGTTCTCGTTCTGCTCGTGCCGGTGGCCGGCGCGTTCTGGACGTTCCTGCGCGCGCGTTCCGAGGCGCGGTTGAGGAGAATCGTCGCGCCCGCGCTCCAGCGGCGTCTGTTGCCGAACCGCCCCAAGACCTTCCTCGTGCAGGCGATCCTGCTTCTGTCGGGCCTGGCGCTATGCCTCTTTGCGGCGGCGCGTCCGCAGTGGGGACACAGCCAACAGGTGATAGCGGCGAAGAGCCGGAATGTGGTGGTGGCGCTGGACGTGAGCCGGTCGATGCTCGCGGACGATGTGCGCCCGAACCGTCTGGAGCGCGCCAAGGCCGACATCGCCGATCTCGTCGATTCGCTCGAAGGTGACCGCTGCGCGCTCGTGGCGTTCCGGCAGAAGGGCGTGCTGCTCTGCCCGCTTACGACGGATCGCGCGTTCCTGCGTTCGGCGTTGGAGTCGGCGACGCCGGAATCGGCCCCGCGTGGCGAGACGGATCTCGGGGCGGCGATCCGCGCATCGCTGCAGGCGCTGGATCCGGCGATGGACGACCACAATGCGATCATTCTCATCACGGACGGCGGCGATCTGCGGAACAACGCATTCGCCTACGCGCATGCCGCGAAGAAGCGTGGCATCCCGATCTTCACCGTGGGTTTGGGGGATCCGCGCCGTGACTCCACGATTCCGGATGCGTCCGGGAAGGGCGTGCAGATGTTCAAGGGACAGCCTGTGAAGGTTCGGCTTGAGGAAGGGGCGCTCCGCGAGATTGCCTCGGCTTCCGGCGGACGCTATGTGGCGCTCGCGACGGCCGGCACGGCGGAGACGACGCTGGGCGCGATTTACCGCAAGTTCCTCCGTCAGGTGGCCGCCAAGGAACAGGCCGAGGAGGAGGAGCTGCGCGCTACGGAGCGCTTTGGACTCTTTCTCGCGCCGGGACTTCTGCTCATTCTGGTCGCCGCTTTCCTTTCCCGCGGCCGCTTCGCCGGAACGGTTAAAAGGTTAAAGAGTTAGGTTAAAAGGTTAAAGAGTAAACTCCCTTCGCCTCACATGACGAATGTGGCCGCTTGCTCGGTGAAGGAAACTCAGAAGTTTTGGGGACAGACCCTGCGAAGTGCCGGAAGTTTTGGGGACAGACCCTGCGGAATGATGCGTCTTCATGGGGACAGACCCTGCGCAGAGCCGTGTTTTCTATGAGGACTGACCCTTCGAAAGTAGTAGTGGCTAACAATTTTCGGGAAAGTTGTAAAAATTCTTTTACAATTCTTTTACAATTCTTTTACAAATTTTTTACAATCTTTTTACAATTCCTTTACAACTCGAAACGGCGATTCTGCTATCTTTCCTCCTGTCGGCGCACAAGCGCCGCGGAAAGGAAAGACATGGCAAGATCGGCAAGAATCAAGGCGGACGGCGTGGCATACTACCACGTCGTGTCGCGCGTGGCGAACAAGGCGTTCCTCTTCGGGGACGCGAAGCGAAAGGGGCGCGTCCTGGACTTCGTCCTGGACTTCCTCCGGCGTTCGGCGGAGTTCAGCGGCGTGGACGTGGTGACGTACGCGCTGATGGACAACCACATCCATCTGTGCGTGCGCGTGCCGGAACAGAGGGATTTCGGCGCAGGCGAGATGGTACACCACAGTGTCAGCAAGGACGAAGTGGTACGATGCAACGTCAGCGCGGGGGAGGTGGTACGTCGCGTGGGCGTGCTGTACGGGGCGCGCCGGCGCGAGGCGCTTGAGCGCAACCTCTCAGTTCTTCAACGCGAAGGCCGGCTTGACGAGGCGGAGGCCATGTTGGATCGCTACCGCCGGCGGATGGGGGACTTGAGCGAGTTCATGAAGACGTTCAAGCAGCGCGTCTCGCAGTGGTACAACGGCGAGGCCGGGCA
>CACZCD010000252.1 GCA_902779565.1 uncultured bacterium
TGCAGATGGCCCTGCCAAGAACCTTCTGCTTAATGGAAAGTTCGAGGCCGATCAGGTGGACGTGCCGACCTATTGGCGTTCTTCCGACGCGGAGGGCGCGCTGAAGATTCTTTCCTGCCGACCGTCTGGCGGGCCAAACGGGATCCCCTCCGTCCGGTTCTTCAATAAGCCCGGAAGCAAGCTTCAGTCGATCACGCTCCGCCAGTATGATCTGACGCTCGTCAAGGGCGGACGCTACCGGCTATCTGCATGGGTGCGCACGAAAGACCTGAAGGCGAAAAGATTCGGGATTCTCGCCGTGAACGCGAGATGGCTTGGCTCCGTCGGCATCAATGCGGTGGATCAGACGATGGATTGGCGGCGTCTGGAATCCGAGGTCGAGATGATGGACTCCCTTGACGGTCGCTATTCCATCACTATCTTCGCGCAGAGGTTCACCGGTGAGTTTGAAGTTGCGGATATTTCGCTGGAGCCGCTTTCCGACGATGCGCGTGCCGGTTCGAAGTCGTCTTCCGCCTTCTCCGCAATGCTTTCGCCGCGGTTCTTCCCGTGGAAGCCGCTTCTTTCTGAAATTCCGGCCGAGACGCGACAGGCGACGTTCCGGTTTTGCGGCAAGTTGCCGGACGGCGTTGCCCTGGACGATTGCACGGCTGTGCTTTCCGTGGAAGGGCAGCGACAGGCTGTGCGCATGCCGTTGGCGGAATACGTGACGTTTTCGCTTCCGGCGGATTCTCCCGCTTCGGGAATGATTCGTGTATCCGTTCTCGAGAAGGACGGCGCCGCGATTCTGGAAAACCGGTATCGTTATAAGATGAAGCCCACGTTGAAGATTTCGGCGGCTGGGCACAGGAGACTCAACAATTTCGTGACAGAAGTGCTGAACGCATCGGTGGGCACGGAGACCGCCGAACTGCGCTTCACGACGGTACGCGACGGGTGGGTGTACATTCGCATCGAGGGCGCGAAGCAGCCTGCGGCGTCATTGGACGGCAAGCCCGTGATTGATGCGGCTTGGGAGCGTGCCGAGACGTTCCGCCGCATCGTGGCCGGCGAACACGCTTTGTCCGTCTCGCGTGCGAGGGGGGGGCGCGCGGTCGTGCGTTCGGTGATTGAAACGCTGAACTATCCGCCCTGCTGTAACAGTCATGTTAAGGAGAATCCGTCCTACGGATGGGATTTCTTCAAGAAACATGTGATGCCTTCCGCGACCACGCAGAATGGCGGCCTGATTCCGAAAGAGCATCAGGCAGAGTATTTTGCGCACGGCGGCGAATGGCTCTCCAACTTCGTAGCGGCAAAAACCATCAAGACGAGTGAAGAACTCCCGGACCTGATCCTTTCCTCAACGCGCTTCACGCCCGATTGCTATCAGGGGACGACCGTTGACGAGTTCTTCCTGGGAAGTCCCGGTGGTATCGAGCGCTACATGGGCGGTCTTAAGCTCCTGAACACTGCCTATTCCGGCGAGAAGCGTATCTATACGTGGGTTGTCGGCAAACCTGGAGACGATGGGCTTTCGCGCGAATTTCTTTCGACCTCCGCCAATCTGTCCGGCGGGTTCGGCAAGACGATCTTCGAATTGTATTGCCGCACGAAGCCGACGGAGGCGGCGGCGCGTGCGTACCTAAAGGAGTATCTGGCCGGAACGATGGCGTGTTGCCGGGACTGCATTCCCGATGCCGCGCGGTCGGTGGGCCTCATTCTCGGGAACTTCAATCAGATGCCGGTGATATGCGCGGTCCATCATCCGGAAGTCGACTACAAGCACTATCTTGACATGCAGCTCAACTACATGGCGACCGATCCGGTCTTTGAAGGGTTGAGCTGTACCGGCTACTGGGGAAGCTACTACGGAGACCATGAGATGCACCGTTGGTCCATGGCGCTTTTGCGGCATTATTGCGTGGAGGGACGCACGGACATGCTGTCAGACCGATATGGCTTCTCCTACTGTCCCGGCCTCCTGAAGAACGGCGATTTCAGGGGTTCATTCGACGGTTGGACCGTGGAGGGGACGATCGGACTCGACGATGTGCCGGGTGTCGGCGCGCGCAGCCAGCGGCGTTGGGGCGCATCGGGCATTGGCGATACGTTTGCCGTCTTCCGCCGGGGCGAGGGATCGGGCAATCGCCTGACGCAGCGCATCGGAGGGCTTGTGCCGGGGCGGATGTACTGTCTTCAGGCAGCGACGTTCGATGCAAAGGACATGCGGAAAGGACGTGTTGCGCCACGCCGCTTCGCGCTCTCCGTTTCGCTCTCGTCCGAAGTGGAGGTCGTGCCGTCGTTGAGTTGGCTGCATGTGGATAAGCGCACGAAGCTTTCAACGAAGAGCGGCGGTGCTCGCATCAATCTTCATCATACCGTTTTCGTGGCGCGTGCCTCCGAGGCGACCGTGACGATCAGCGATGAAACGGCGTCCATCGGCGAAGAGCTTGGCGTCAACGCGGTGAGCGTAAATCCATACTACGAGGAGAAATGAACATGTCCCTGACTACTGTCTTTACGATCTTAGCGGCGGTTCCCGCCGTCGTCTTCGCCGCCCCGGTCCCCGCGGACGAGTCGTGTTTCAAACCACTCTTCAACGGAAAGGATCTTGAGGGCTGGGAGGGCGCGACGAATACCTATTGCGTGACGTCAGACGGTTTGCTGACGTGCCGGCAGGGAAGCGTTCGCGGCAAAAACGCCGTCCGCAACCTCTGGACGAAAAAAGACTACGCCGACTTCGTCATTCGGTTCGAGGTGAAGCTCCCGCCGAACGCGAACAACGGACTCGGCATACGCACGAAACCGAACGGCTGGTGTTCGCGCGAGGGGATGGAGATACAGCTGCTTGACGACTGGGGCGATCGGTACAACGGCACGAACCGGTTGAGCGACGTCCATTATACCGGCGCCATCTATGGCGTGGTGCCGCCGAAGCGCAAGCCGGACGGCACGACCTATCTGAAGCCGACGGGCGAATGGAACGCCGTGGAGGTCACGGCCATCGGCACGAAGATAACGGTCGTGCTGAATGGCGAAAAGATTGTGGATGCGGATGTTTCGCAATACTCGACGGATGGCACGGTGCCGCCGGATGGCATTAAGCGTCCCGGACTCCACAATCGATCCGGACGCATCCACTGGTGTGGACACGGAGAGGACATCTTTTGGCGGAACATTCGGATCCGGGAACTGTAGAGAAAGGAGTTGAAACGATGCGCTTAGACAAAGTTTTCTTTGCGTGGCTTTCTGTGGCGGTCTCGCTGTATGCGGCGAATACGGAGGAGGCCCAGGTCAACGAGGCGGCGGCGGTGTTCGACGGCGTGAAGCCAAGTGAGATGCGCGGCGGCACATGGAAGGTGGTGTACTCCTCGGCGGAGGGTCCGCAGGGACGCGCGCTGGAGGTGCTCACGGAACGGCTGGGACCATACTTCCTCCGCGAAGGGCATCTCGCCACGGCGCTGGTGCTGCCGCTTGAAAAGGATGACGGCGAACCGGTGAAGGGCAAGCGGGACATGATTGTCGTCGGCATCCCGTCGGAGAACGCGATGCTGCGGCGATATCTTGACTGCGTGGCGGCGTGGCCCTACCCGACCGACATTCCCCACGGCGGGTATCTGATCAAGACGCTCAATGAGGAGGGGCGGAACATCGTGCTGATTGCCGGCGACACGCCGGAGGCCGTTCTTTGGGCGACGTTCGATTTTCTCGATGTGGTTGCGCCTACGCTGGAGGGCAAGGTTACCTCCCAGCATGGCCGCTATGCGGGGATGTTCTTCCGGACAGCGAAGATTCCGGCTTATGAATGCCGCCGTCAGCCGCAGACGCTGGTACGAAGCATCTTTTCATGGGGGCATGTAGTGGACGATTGCCGGGCGACATTCCGTGAAATGGCACGGGCGCGGTTCAACCGGGCGATTCTCTGGAACGATCAACTGGTCGTAAACGCCCGCGATGTGGTCGCATGTGCACATAGTTGGGGCGTGAATGTCTATTGGGGCTTCTCGTGGGGATGGACGCTGAGCTGCCATCGACAAGCTTGCGGATGATATCGTGGATGAATGGCGGCAGAAGTGGAAGCCGATGGGCGGGGACGGCATCTATTTCCAGAGCTTTACCGAGACAAAGAACCGCGAAATCGGCGGGCGTTCCATTCCCGAGGCGGTCACGGAGTTGGTGAACGCGGTCGCCGAACGGATACGCGCCGAAGCGCCGGGGATCGACATTGTCTTTGGGCTTCACTCCAATTCCATGAAACACGAGGGTGCGGCAGAGGCGATTGCCAAGGTCGATCCCACGCTTGAAATCCTTTGGGAGAACTGCGGCGGGTTTCCGTTCTGGGAGACGGATGGCAAGATCGAGACGCCAGATGTGGCGTTCTGCGATCAGATTCTTGCGCTCAATCCGTCTGTGGGGCTTGCGTGGAAAGCGCAGCTCAGGATGGATTGGCGGAATTATGTGAGCCCGGCTGGTCCGTTTATGCTCGGCTGCGCAGGCGAGAAGCTGTTGGCGCGCGATCGCGCTGTGACCGTGCCGCGTTATGCATCGTTCGACGAGGACTGGATCCTGAACGGGCGAATTGCCTACGATTTTGTGCGCCACGTCCGCACCGGAAAGAATCCGCCGAAGGAGTTCAACGCCGTGGCGGAATATAATCCTCCCTACGGCTTTGCGACGCACTGTCAGGCGGAGCTTTTCTGGAGCAGCGAGGGTCCTTGGGACGAGATTGCCAAGCGCGCACGGATGCGGGCGCGGCCGGAACGGTAGAGGTAGGAGATGAATCTTTACTGGATAACGTGTGCGGTTTCGCTCGGCGGGTTGCTCTTTGGGTTTGACACGGGAGTAATTTCCGGTTGCGAGGAGGCGATTCAGAATGAGTTTGCGCTTGCACCGTTTTGGCATGGGTTGGTAGTGGCGGGGGCACTCATCGGCACGGTGTTCGGTGCGCTGGCCGCGGGACGCATGTGCGACCGGCTCGGGCGCAAACCGACGCTTGTGTGGATGGGGGTGCTGTTCCTTGTGTCGGCGGCAGGATGCGCGTTGACGCCCGGCGGTGTCCTGGGGCCGCACGTTCTGGGATGGATGCGCTTTA
The DNA here is from genome assembly GCA_902779565.1 of uncultured bacterium. Classification (GTDB taxonomy): domain Bacteria; phylum Verrucomicrobiota; class Kiritimatiellia; order RFP12; family UBA1067; genus UBA1731. Next base: position 5,075 of record CACZCD010000252.1, read on the forward strand.
TCGGCGGCATCGCCATCGGAGGGGTCTCGGTGGCCGTGCCGATGTATATTGCCGAAATTGCACCGCCCGAGAAGCGTGGACGTCTGGTACTCGTCAACCAGTTCTGCATTGTGCTGGGGATTGTGGTCTCCTATGCCTCCAACTACTGCGTCGCGCGCTGGCTACCGGCCTCGGCGGCGGTGGTGTGGCGGGCGATGCTGGGCGCGGAGTGTCTGCCGGTGCTGCTGTATCTGGCGGCGCTGTGGAAGGTGCCCGAAAGTCCACATCAGGCGAAAGTTGAAGTTTCTGCGCCTCTGTTTGTGCGGCGCAATCTGCGACCGATTCTGCTGTGCTTCACGGTGGCGTTCTTCAGTCAGCTTTCGGGCGTGAACGCCGTGAACTACTACGCGCCGCGCATCTTCAAGATGATCTTCGGCGAGGGGAGCGAACTTGTTTCGCTCGCGGGCACGATTGGCGTAGGCGCGGTGAATCTTGTCTTCACCGTTCTGGCGTTCTTCCTCATCGACCGGTTCGGACGCCGTCCGCTCCTCATTTCGGGCTGTGCGTCGATGGCGGCGATGCACGGGCTGGTCGCGTGGCAGATTTCATTGGGCGAGGCGTGCACGCCGTGGCTGGCGATGGTGGGCGTGTACGGGTTCATCGCGGCCGTGGCGTTTTCGGCGAGCGCGGTCATCTGGGTGTTCATCTCGGAGATCTTTCCGCCGGATGTGCGCGCGAGGGGGCAGAGTTTCGGCGGCATGGTGCACTGGGTGATGTGCATGTTCGTCTCTTGGCTCTTCCCGGTCGCGGTGGCGCATACGGGCACCTACGCCTTTGCCTTTTTTGCGGCGATGATGCTCCTTGAGATGGTCTGGGCAATTTTCCTCATGCCCGAGACGAAGGGTCTGCGGATTGCGGATAGCGAATAGTCCATTCTCAACAGGTGGAACAGATAATGGTATGGTATAATACGCGGCAAAAGGAGTAATGACATGAAGGCGAGAATTTTATTTGCGATGGCGGCCGGCTTCTCGGTCACCGTTTCGGCGGCGCAACCGGAAAACGTACCGGAGCTGATGACGACGTTCGGCGGGGAGAAGGTGTCAACGTTGGAGCAGTGGGAGACGATTCGCGCGCCGGAACTGCTGAAGGAATTCACCAACGAGGAATATGGGAAGCGTCCGGTGGAGCGTCCGCCCGCGCTGGTCTTTGAGAAGGCGGAGCCGGATAAGGTGATGATGGACGGCAAGGCGATCCGCAAGCGCATCCGCGTGATGTACGCGGGACCCTACGGCGGCGGCACCTTCACGTTCACCGCGTTCATTCCGCGCCAGGAGAAGCCTGCACCCGCGTTCCTGCTCATCTGCAACCGGAAGCCAAGCGAGAACATCGATCCCGAACGTCAGGTGAAAAGCGGGTTCTGGCCGGCGGAGGAGATTGTCGACCGCGGCTATGCGGCCATCGCGTTCTGGAACGGCGACATCGCGCCGGATTACGATACCGGCAACCGGGTCGGTGTGTTTGCGGCGTGTGAGAACGTGTCGATCCCGTACCGTCCGAAGAATGCCTGGGGCACACTCTCCGCCTGGGCATGGGGCGCGAGCCGTGTGATGGACTGGATCGAGACGGAGCCGCTTTTGGACGCGAAGCATGTGGCGGTGGTCGGCCATTCGCGCGGCGGCAAGACGGCGCTCGTGGCGGGCGTTTACGACAAGCGCTTTGCGATGTCCTGCTCGAACGACTCCGGCTGCTCCGGCGCGAAACTCAACCACATTGACCTGCCGAAGTCGGAACATCTGCACCAAATCGCGGCGCGCTTTCCCTACTGGTTTTGTCTCAACTACATCTCGCATGTGAATGCGGAGACGGCCTGGCGCGTGGATCAGCATGAGTTCATCGCGCTCATTGCACCGCGTCTCGTCTGCATCGCGTCGGCAAGCGAGGATGCCTGGGCGGGACAGGAAGGGGAGTACTACGCAGGGCTTCTCGCCTCGCCCGCGTGGGAGCTTTACGGAAAGAAGGGGCTTGTCGCGAACGGATTTCCGGCACCCGAGACACCATTACAGGAAGGATGCATCTCGTACCATCTGCGCACGGGCAAGCACAACCTCACGCCCTACGACTGGAACTGCTACATGGACTTCGCCGACCGCCACGGCTGGCGCCAATAGATGTGAAAGGTGGGCGCATGTTTCGGGAGGCGAGATCGTGCTTGTCGAAAGCGACCACGGCGGCCTGAAGTTCATCGTGAGGTGAGTCGATGCTGATTCTCTCCGTCACCATCGCGTTCCTTCTGCTCGGCGTGCTGTGGCTGGCCGCCGTGTTGCACGAGCACGGATTGATGCCGATGCGGAGAATGGCGGCTCTGATGAAGCGCCCGGCGGCGGAGATTGCGCTTGTGGCGTTGGTCGCAATCGGCATGATCCACCACGGCGCGACGAAAGGCACGAACGGCGTGAACGGC
>CACZCD010000253.1 GCA_902779565.1 uncultured bacterium
CCGACGAAATCCTGCTCGACGCCATCCACGGCGGCCGCGGCGGCTTTATGCAGGTGTAGTCTCCGCGTGCAGTTGTCGTTAGAGGCCCGTGAGAAGTCCGTAGTCCGGAGAGAGACCCTAGAAATTGCGGGGACAGACCCTGAAAAGATTGTGTTGGCCACAAAGAACAGGAGAATCAAGAGGGGGGGGGCAACATCTCCTATAACTTCTGAGCTTTTTGACTAGTATCGTTGAATGGGTTTATCTCACGCGGAGATGCGGAGCCGCGGAGGATGGGTTGGAGGTGGTTTTTTATCTCACGCAGAGGCGCAGAGATGCAGAGCACTCTCGGACACATCCGACAACAGATGATTGGGCGGTTGTGTGGAAGTGGGCGAAATATGCTACAATATCACGCACGGACCAAATAGGAGTGCGTGAAATGTTAGAGACGAAATTGATTGGAGCTGAGGACGCCGCGAAGCCGGCGGGCCTCAAGAAAGTCTTGGCGGTATGCCTCGCGGCGACGGCGTTGCCGCTGGTGGCGGCGAACGCGACGGTTGCGCAGGAGGATGCGCTCAGTGCGACGATCGGAACCGATCGCAAGCACATCGAGCTACCGACCCGTGCGAAAATTGCGTTGGATCGGGCCAATGCAACCTACCGCTGCGGCGAGGAGGCGACGTTCACGGTCACGGTCGCGGAGACGAACGGCGTGAAATACAAGTCCGGAACCGTTACGTGGAAGCTTGACAACTACGGCTCGCACAAGTTCGCGGAAGGGACGGTTGATCTTGCGAAGCAGAGTTCATTCACGGTGAAGGGCACCTTGCCGTATCCCGGCTTTCTGCGCCTCACGGTGCGCAACGGCAAGGGCGTAAAGTATTTTCACCGCTGCTACAGCGCGGCCTATGAACCGGAAAAGATCCGGACGGGGGTTCCCAAGCCGGCGGACTTCGATCGCTTCTGGGACGAGGCGATGGCGCGGCTGGAACGGGAAGTTCCGATCGACGTGCAGATCGAGCCGGTGCCGAGCCTCTCGAAGAATGGCCTGTCGGTCAACCGCATCAGCTTCGCGACCTTCGGCGGTCGCGTCTATGGCGGCTTGAGCTATCCGACAGACGCAAAGCTGGGACCCTATCCGGCGCGCGTACACTGTCCGGGCGCGGGTCCCGGATACCTGATCGGGAACTGCATCGGCGATCGCGGGCATGTGGTGCTGAACATGAGCGTGCATGGATTCCGTGTGCCGGAAAATGATGCCGAGCGCAGGGCGCTGTACGATGCGCAGGAGGCGAAATACCGCAAGCTTTATGGACCGAACGCCACCCGCGCCTATCCGGTGGCCGGCATGACCGTCTCTCGCGAAGCGGTTCACTACTTTCCGATCATCCTCGGCATCAACCGGGCGGTGAACTGGCTGGCGGGGCGGGCGGATGTGGACAAGCGGCAGATCACCTACTCCGGCGCGAGTCAGGGCGGCGGGTTTGGACTCTATCTCGCCGGTCTCAACAAAAACATCACCAAGGCCTACATGGGCGTACCGGCGCTGGCGGATCTGATGGGACTCAAGATGGATGGTCGCCAGAGCGGCTGGCCGCGTGTGATCGAGCACGAGACCCAGAAAGATCCTGCGCGCTTCGCGATGATGGAGAAGATCGCACCCTATTTCGACGGTGCCTATTTTGCGGAGCGCATCCGGATTCCGGTGCGTCTTTCCGTCGGTTATGCGGACGAATCGTGCGCGCCGCAGGCGGTTCTCGCCACCTACAACGCGATTCCCGTCAAGGATAAGAAGCTCTACCACGGCATCGGCGGTGTGCATGGTTCGCCGAACGCGCCCATGAAAGAGGTGAACGCCTGGCTTGAAGCGCCGGCGGCCGAACAGACGGCGGCTCCGGTTGAGGCTCAGGCGCTCAACAATCCGTCGTTCGAAGAGATCAAGGACGGAAGTCCCGTCGGTTGGCGGACGACGAACAAGTCGATCCGCGCGGAACGTGGCGTGGGACACAACGGCTCCGGCGGCGTGGTATGGGAGTCGAAAGACCCCGCAGCGGGTCAGAGTGCCTGCCTCACCGAGGTCGAGGTTGGCCGGGGTGTTCCCTATCAGTTCTCATGTCTGGTGCAGACCGATCGCTTCGAGCCCGGACGTCGTGGAACGGCGTCGATCTGCATGGAGTGGTACGACGCCAACGGGAAATGGATGGGGGGCGGCTACAGCAAGCGGTTTGAAGACCGTAAGACCGACTGGATCGAGATCGGCGGCGTGACGCGGGAGATTCCGTTCGAGGCGAAGACTGTCCGTGTGCAGGTGTACGTGTCGAAAGGGGCGAAAGGGCGCGTGGCGTTCGACAATGTGACGGTCCGTCCGGTCAAGCGCGCGCCGGTGGCGTTCGTGTTCTCGAGCGCCTACCGCGACACAGCGGTTTCCGGCCCGGTGCGCTTCCATGCCGCGCTGTATCCGGGGCGCGACGTGGCGGCGGCGGATCTGGAGGCCGAGTTCTCGTATCTTGGTGCGGATGGCGCCGAAGTGCGCACGAAACCGACGGAATTCACGGCGGACGGCGCGACGCTGGCGCTGAAGGTGGAGGATCTTGCGAGGGGGACGCATCCGGTGGCGTGCGTCCTTTCGCGGAAGGGCGGCGAAAAGCTCGGCTCCGCTGTCTGTGAATTCACGCGTGCGATGTCCTTGCCGCCGCGTCGCGTCTGGATTGACGAACATCAGCGCTGCATCGTGGACGGCAAGCCGTTCTTCCCGCTTGGCATGTACTGGGGACAGGTGGAGGCCGAGAAGCTCGCGAAGTACGCGGAGGGACCTTTCAACTGTCTGATGCCCTACTCGCGTGCGACGCGTCAGCATCTCGACATGTGCCGGGCGAAAGGGCTCATGGCGTTCGTGAACCTCAAGAACGAGACGCTTCATTCGCCTTGGGCACGCCGCCGGAAGGTTACGACGCAAGCGGAGGTGGATGCGTTCTTCGAATCTGAGATCAACAAGGTGAAGGACCATCCCGCCCTGCTGGCGTGGTACGTGAACGACGAAGCCCCCGTGACGGAGGTGCCGGAGCGGACTCATCTCTATTCCCTCTTCCGCCGCATCGATCCGAACCACCCGACCTGGGCCGTGCTCGATCGCCTGCACGACCTTCGTGAGTTCATCCCGACCTACGACGTGCTGGGCATGGATCCGTACCCCGTGGCGCAGAAGCCGCTGACCCACATCACGGAGTTCATCCGCGGAACGCAGAAGGCCATCTTCAACGACCGGCCGCTGTGGAACGTGCCGCAGACGTTCAACTGGGGATGGTACCGCAAGCATCTGGCGGACAAGGAGCGGTTCCCGACGGAGCAGGAGATGAAGAACATGAACTGGCAGCACATCGCCCTCGGCGCGAACGGCCTCATCTCCTACTGCTACCATGCGCTGTACCGCGACGTGAAGCCGGAGAATTTCGACAACTATTGGAAACCGATCTGCAACGCCGCCGCCGAGGTGAAGAAGATGATGCCCGTGCTCCTTTCGGTGGAGGAGGCGCCTGCTGCGCAGGGGGCGCCCGAGATGGTGCCGGTGCGTACCTGGATGAAGGACGGTGAACTGTATGTGTTGGCGGTGAATGCGCGCAACGAGGTTCAGACGGCGAACCTCGCGCTTTCCCGTGGCGCCTGGGCGGTCGCCGGCTGTGAGATCGGCGTGGCGGGGCGCCTCTCCGCGCCAGATCGTCTGGTCATTGAATTACCGCCGCTTGGCGTTTCGTTCATGCGGCTCCGCGCGGTCCGGTAAGGAGAAAAGTGATGAGGAGGGAAAAGATTTTTGGGTTCGCTTTGGCGGCGGTCTTCTGCTGCGGCGGTCTGACGGCCGCTTCGCAGTCGGAGGTGAAGGATGATGCGACGCGGCTGCAGCTCATCAAGCCGGCGGCTGAGGGTGAGCTGGTGCTGTCCCCGACG
>CACZCD010000254.1 GCA_902779565.1 uncultured bacterium
TCCTTCTGGGCGAGGGCGTCGTACTTCTCCTGCGCTTTGGCGATCTCCTCGTCGGCGCGGGCTTTGTACTCCTCCTCGGCCTTCTTCTTCGCGGCCTCGGCAGCCTCGGCCGCCGCCTTCTCGGCGGCGAGCTTGGCGGCACGCGCACGGGCGCGGTCGATCTGCTGCTTCGTGGTGGAAACGAGCGTCGGCGCCTTCTGCTTGATCGCGCCAGACTTCTTGAGCGCCTGCTCGATCACCTTCTGCGACTTCATCGCCTCGAACTCCTCCACGAGATCCGCCGTGAGCTTGGCCAGCTTCTCGGCATCCTCAACACTCTTCACCTCAAGGCTCGCGCCGCGCGCCGCCTTGAACTCGATGAGCATCAGGCAGGCATTCACGCGGATTTCGGCGGCCCGGATCGTCCAAAGGTCTGTCCAGAGCTGCTGGAACGCCTTCAGCTGGGGCGGATAGTCGATCTTCTTCTCTTCAACCGGTTCCGGTTCAGGAGCGGGTGCGGGGGCTTCCTTCGCGGCCGGCTTCGCCGCCGCCTTGGCGTCCTTCTTCGCATCCTTGCCCTTCTTGTCGTCGGACTTCGCCTCCGTCTTGGCGTCCTTCTTCGCTTCCGGAGCGGCGGCCTTCTCGGCCGGGGCGTTCGTCGCGGCCGTGGCCGCCGGGGCATTCGTCGTGGCCGCCGCCGCATCGGCCGTCGGCGCGTTTGTCGCGGCGGGCGCAGCGTCAGCCGCCGGCGCGGCCGCGGGTTGCGGATTGGACGCCTGCTCCAGCGCGGCCGTGACCTGCGCCATCTTCTCGGCGACCTTGTTGGAGTACGCCACCGCATCGATGTAATCCTTCGTCTCCGGCGCGATCAGCACCGCGCGGCACGCCTCCCGCATCTCAGGGTCGAGCATCGCGAGGAACGCGTCGGACGCGCTCTTGACATCCTTCTCGGACTTGGCGCGAAGGTCGGAGACGAGTGCGGCGAAGTCGGACGAGCTCTTCAGCGTGGTCTTGATGGCCTCCTTCGCCTCCGTCGCCTTCGCATTCATCAGCGCCAGACGCTCACGCTCTTCGGCGGCGCGCGAAGACTGCACGTACCACACGATTCCGCCGGCGGCCAAGACAAGGATCGCCACGACGCCGAGCGCGCCCAGCATGATCATCTTGCCGATGGTCATCGTCTTCTTGCCGCCGGCCTTCTCGTCGGAGTCCTCAGGCGAGAGGTCCGCCACGCCCCCAGACCCAGCTCCCTCTCCACCGTTCTCCGCGGCCGAAGCGAAATCTCCGTCTGCCAGAGCGGACGGGTCCTCGGTGGGTTTCTTGAGCGTCATGCGGCGCTTGCCCTTGAGCATCAGCTTCTTGCCGCCGCGCCGTCCGGTGCCGGTCGTTGTCGTACTTCCCGAGTCCCCGCCCTCGGAGGAGGCGACCGCCGCAGCGGCCGCCGCCTTTTCGTCGATGGCGACGCCGTCCGCGAGCGCACGGTTGATGTCGCCGATGCAGGCCTCCCACGTAGGATAACGGTCAATCACCTCACGCGCCATCATCTTGAGCAGAATCTTGTCGAGCGAGACCGGAAGACCCGGCCGGATTTCGCTCGGCGGTTTGGGATCGGCAAGGAACCGCGCCTTGACGACCTCGTTGGGATCCTCGCCCTCAAACGGCGCCACGCCGGTCAGTGCATGGTAGATGGTCGCGCCGAGCGAATACATATCAACGCGGAAATCAGCCACTCCCTTGCGCACCTTCTCCGGTGCGATGTAGTACGGCGTGCCCCAGATCTCGTCGCCGGAGTTGTCATCCTGCATCCCAGCAAGGCCGAAATCGACGATCTTCGCCGCACCGGTCGCGTCAAAGAGGATGTTCTCGGGCTTGATGTCGCCATGCACCAACCCCTGATCCGCCGCGCAGGAAAGACCTTCCGCCACCTGCTTACACACGCGCATCACGCGCGTGGGGTCAATGTTCTTCCCATGCACCTCCATCAAACGCAACAGCGAACCGCCGCCCGCCATCTCCATCGCGATGTACGGCTGCCCCTCCACAATGTCGTAGGAGTAGATCTGGGCGATCGACGGATGGATGAGCTTCGCCGCCGCCTGCGCCTCGCGCTTGAAGCGCTCGAGGAACTGCGGATCCGCGCCGAGCGATTTCAGCATCACCTTCAACGCAACCTGCCGGTCGAGCATCTTGTCGCGCGCCAGATACACGCCGCCCATGCCGCCGTGGCCCAGCTCGCGCTCCACGATGAACCGCCCGAATTCACATGGCGGCTTCAGCATCGTCTCTTCGTTATCGTCACTCATATCCCACTCCTTCCTGAAAACCTTGTCATTTCACGGGACCGAAATGCGCACTCGCAAACGGCCAGAACACGCCACCCGCGATTCCGCGCAGGTTGCGCGCGGGTACGGGACCCCAATAACGGCTGTCGTAGCTCGCCGGACTGTTGTCGCCGCACGCAAAATACTCAGCCGCCTTCAGCGTCACCTCCGGCATGACGTCCGCGTGGTCGGCTCCTTCGAACGGCGGGCAGTCCGCCGGGCGCACGCCTTCCACTCGTTTCCCGTTCACGAAAAGATCCGGTTTCGAGATCTGCACCCGGTCGCCCGGCGTGCCGCACATGCGCTTAATGTAGTGCGTGCCCTGTGCCAGGCCCCGAATCCCCGTCGTCGAGAAGATCATCACGTCTCCGATGCGGGGACGCCGGAAGTTCCACAGCCAGCGGTTCACGAAAAGGAAATCACCGATGCGCCGGTAGCCACACCAGATCCGCTCGCCCGCTCGTACATGGTCACCATGCCCCTTCCCGCCGATCAGTCGCCCTGTGCCTTCGATGAAGGCGTCTGTGGGGATCTTCTCGGTCGCGTTCGGCATCGCCGCAACACCCACAATGTAGTGCCCGTTGTTGTCGGGGCGCACGAGGAGCGTGCCGGAACACGGCGCCTTGAAATCCACGAACGTCTCGCCCGTGACGAGCCACTTGAGCTGCTTCAGCACAGGCGTCCTATCCCACATTGTCGCGTCCTGCGGCTTCTTCGGCTCAGACCAGTTTCCGTAGAGCGTCGGACGCATCGAGCCCGTTGGGATGTTGAACGGCTCGTAGAAGTAGGCGCGGAACGCCATCGCCACGGAGATGGAGACCACGAGGATATCAAGCCATTCGCGCCCGATCGCAAAACTCTTCGGCGGATCCAGCTCCGTCAACAACTCAAGGCAACGCGCGGAATCCTTGGCGCGCCAGGCCTCATCCAAGGCCGAAAAAGACGCGGCAAAACGCCCTTCCCGATAGTCGGGAAGGTCCTCATGCGACAGCACAAAAACGCGGGCGGCGGCAAGCGTCGCCTTGATCTCCTTGCGCCTTTTGGCCTCACGAGAAAAAGGGAGATAAAACATTTCCGCGCATTATAGCGCAATGCGCCGCAAATTTCAAGGCGTCCGCCACGTTTTCGAAAAGGACTTCAGGGGACGGGTAGAGTCGTCAGGCGGGGAATAAGGCGGCCCGCAGCGCCTCGACCTTGTCGGTCCGCTCCCACGGGAAGGCCTTGCGCCCGAAATGGCCGTAGGCCGCCGTCTCCTCGTAGCTCCAGCCCTTCGGCGCGGTGAGCCCCAGATCGTCCGTAAGGGCGTACGGGCGGAAGTCGAACACCTTCCCGGAGAGCAGAAGCTTCTCCAGCTGCCCGTTCGTGACGCCGTGCGCAGTCCCGAAGGTCTTCACGCAGATGGAAACGGGGCGGTCCACGCCGATGGCGTAGGCCACCTGGATCTGGCACCGGTCGGCGAGGCCGGCGGCGACGATGTTCTTCGCCGCATAGCGCGCATAGTAGGCGGCGCTGCGGTCCACCTTCGACGGATCCTTGCCGGAGAACGCGCCGCCGCCGTGGGCGGCCATGCCGCCGTAGGTGTCGACGATGATCTTGCGTCCGGTG
>CACZCD010000255.1 GCA_902779565.1 uncultured bacterium
GACGTGGAGAACGTCTGCGCGGCGCTCCGCGAAATGCGCAAGGCGACGGGCATCGGCCTCTGCGCTTCGCTCGGGCTTCTCTCGGAGGACGATCTCGCGAAACTCAAGGCGGCGGGGCTGCAGCGCGTCCACTGCAACATCGAAACGGCGCCGTCGCTCTTTCCATCGCTCTGCTCCACGCACACGATGGCGGACAAGCTTGCGACACTTCAAGCCGCGAAGAAGCTCGGCTTCCAGATCTGCTGCGGCGGCATCATCGGCATGGGTGAGACGGACGAACAGCTCGTGGAATTCGCCTTTACGCTCCAGGAGATCGCGCCTGATTCCATCCCCGTGAACGTGCTGCATCCGATTGAAGGAACGCCGCTTGCCGACAAAGGCATTCTCGATCCTGAGCGCGTGGTCGATTCGGTGGCCCTTCTCCGGCTCGTGAATCCGTCTACGCCTCTCCGATTCGCCGGCGGCCGCCGCGACATGAGCGACGAGACGGCGGCGAAGTGCATCTACGTCGGAATGTCGGCCGGCATCGCGGGCCCTCTTCTCACCACGCCCGGCGCCGACTTCGCCGACGACCGCGAGCTCGCCCTCCACGCTGGATACGCCGTTGGGCGAGGTTGAAAGCGGTCAAGTTCGATAGTAGGAGATTGAGGTTTTCTTGTATTCCTTCGTGGAGAGCAGCATCACGGCGGCAGTGGGCGGTTCGTCCAGGGCAGAAAGGCAACTCTTCAGAAGATCAAACTGACGATTCGCCTCCTCGACCGAAGTGCCATGCACCATGGCGAAGAGGTTGTACGGAAATGCATCGTTGAGGGGCCGCTCGTAGCAATGCGTCACTTCGTTGAGAGCCGCCAGCGCACGTCCCGCCGCCTGCGTTTCGCCCGCAAGACGGAAGCAACACATGCCGTTCGCGGTGTAGCCACTCTTCCGGTGGTCGAGCAGAAGGCCAATCCGTTTCAGCCGTCCTTGCCGGCGCCAGACCTCCAGCGTGGCGAGAAGGTCCCACTCCCGGAGACCAATCTTCTCGGCAAGGGCTTCGAAATAGTCTGGCCGCACCTCCGTCTCTCCCTGCAGAGCGCAAATGATCCGCCGCCCCTTCTCGTCCGGCGGCGGCAGATTATCGATGGTCGATTCCTCCAAGGCGCGCGTCGCGCCGCCGAACACCACATCCACCTTGTAGCGGCGCGTGGCGGGGAGCGAATGGAACGGAAACGGAATCTCAGCCAGCGATGCCTCAAACGTCTCGGCGGGAGCACTCCATGTCCACCACAGGTTCGGACAGCCCGGCGCCTCCCGGCGGTAGCAGTGGGTGACTTCGCGGCGAGGAACAAGAAACGCAGCGGCGGCATCGGGATCTGACGTCTCCGCGCAGCACAGCGTAGTCGAGAAGCCCAACCGGCGCGTGTCAAACACCGCCCCGAAACGGCGCGCACGCCCTTCACGCAGGGCCTCGGCCGCGACCTCAATCAGTTCCGATTCGCCGCAACCCAATTCGCGCGCAAGCTCCTCGAACGGGTGGCGCGTGATCGGAATGCCGCTTTGAAGCGCCGCGAGCATCTACTTCTGCACGCCTTCAACGGCGCCAGTACCCTTGCCGTCACCCTTGAGCGGAAGCGCAAGAGCTTCGTTCACGATCTGTCGCGCAAGATCCTGGGCGATGCGGGCGGCGGCGTTCTTCTGGCCCGTGAGCAGATCGTTCTGCGTAAGGAAAGTGGTCTCGCCCTGAAGCCCCTTACGCTCCAGAAGCACCTTCCCCTTCCGACGATCCACAAACGTGACGTCCACAAGGATTTCATAGCGGTACTCCGAGGCGCGCATGCCGCGTGCACGGTCGTAGGCAATGCCGAGACGCGTCATCTTCCGGATGACACCCTGCACCTCGATCGCGGCATCGTCCGGGCGCACCACCTTGAACGATCCCTCCCGCTGGAATTCGCGCAGCGTGTACTGCGTGATGGTCGGCCCCATCTCGGAGACCTCGGTCAGGTTCTCGAACACGGGAACCGCCACGGTGCGGTACTCCTCCGGGACGCTTGTGCCCCATGTATAGCCGGCGCAGCCGGAAAGCAGCGCGATGGATCCCAGCGCCAGACCTAAAACGACCGTTCTCATTTCTCTGTTCCTCCTTTGTTGGAACCCGCCTTAAGCGCCTCGATCCGTGCGCGTGCCTCGTCCGCATGGGACGAATCGGGATATTCGGAAAGAAACTTCTCGTAGGATGCCACCGCCGCATGGCGCGTACGCTGAGGGGTATCGTAGAACTTGGCCCTCGTCCACGCGTCCTCGGCGATGTATTCGCGAAGCTCCTTCAGCCACTCGCGCATCTCCTCCGTGTTCGGATGGCTCGGATCCCGGCGGAGCGCCAGCTTGAGGAAGCTCTCGGTATCCTTGCAGCGCGGCAGGTTGTAGGCGAGACGGCGCACCAGCCACATGCGGGCCTTCGCTTCGCGGTAGAGAGCGATGCGCGCCTCGGTCGTGCCGGGATGGAGGTTGCGGAGCGCGGCATAGACCTTCACGGCCTCCTCGTAGTCGATGTCCCGCTCGCGAAGGTCTGCGATCTTCAGCATCGCCTCCGGCACGTAGTCGGCGCCGGGCGCACGGCGCACGATGCGCTCGTAGCCCTGGCGGAGCTGGCGGTTCCCCGTGAACGACATTCCCAGAAACGTGCGCCGCGTATCGAACAGCAGGTTGACCAGCTTGTACTGCTCGGCGACGATCTTCGCGTAGGGGCAGCTGCGCGGATAGAAATCCAGCAGATAGGCATACTCCTCGTACGCCTCGTCATACTCCTGAAGGTTCGCCTCCAAAAGATACGCCAGCCGGAACTGCGCCGTCGGCGCCTCGGGCGAGGCGGGCCATTCACGGACAAGCACATCGTAGGCCTTCGCCGCGCCCTTGAAGTCGTTTTCGCCCTCAAGCTTCTGGGCCCATGCCAACTGCTGCGCCGCCGATTCCTGCGCCGGCTTCCCGATGCCGAACCAACGCCAGAGCCAGCCCTTCTCCTTCTTTTCGGGCGTGGGCAGATCGTCAAGCCCGTCGAAGCCGGGATACTGGTCGGTCGCCCATTGCGACGCGCCACCGGGGTTGGAGCCCGCCACGCGATGGGGCGAAGCCGCCCAAGATGCCAAAGAGACCGCCGTGCACGCGGCGAGGACTAGGAATCTGAAGGACAGTTTTTTCATTTCAAGTCGTTATTGTACCATAAATCAGTGAATGACGCGGCGCGTGGCCCGATCAAGCTGCTGCCAAAGCGTGGCCGGATCGGCCGCATCGAGCAGCGCCGCACGGCTGGCCTTTCGCCGGAACGCGCCCATAAGATCGGTCATGAGCTTCAGGAAGAACGCGGACCCCGCGCTAGGAATCGCGGAAAACACCACGAAATTGACGCGCTCCCCCGTGTCGTCCCAAACAATCCCCTTCTTCGAAACGCCCAGCGCAAAGGCGAGCGAACCGCCCTCTACGCCGCGCACGTGCGGCACGGCGGTACCCTCCTCCATGCGCGTAGAAAGCAACGCCTCGCGCTCCAGTGCCAGGCGAGCCAACTCATCGCCGTCCGTCACGTAGCCATTCGTCGCCAGCGCTTGGGCAAGGGTGACGATCGCGTCCTGCGGCGTCTTGGCGGTCAAGTTGGGGATCATCAGCGCTTCGCAGGAAAATCGCGACAGCCCCTTCTCCTTTGAAACCTCCTCAGAGGTCGCCTCCGCCTTCTGGCGGCCGGACGCCACGGCGCCGACATTGTCGTAGAGAAGCCGACCGCACGTGGCGCAGGTGACGGGATGTTCGGCCAGCCGCACCATCTTGGCGGCCGCGACGGGCACCATCATCCCGCAGCCCGAACAGTTCCCGTTGTGCATCGCCGCCATGAACAGCGGC
>CACZCD010000256.1 GCA_902779565.1 uncultured bacterium
CTCGCGAAGCAGGGCATCATCCACCTGCTCAACTCCGGCAGCTGCTGCCTCGATGCGGCGGGCGAGATGAAGGAGAAGGGCAAGCCAGTGTTCAAGGACTGGTGGGACGTCACGCAGAAGGACATGGACGCCACGATGAAGGCGACGAAGTGGGTGCCGGCGGGCGTCGAGTATTTCCGCGGCGGCGGCTTCTCGTCCTCGTTCCTCACGCCGAAGGGCATGCCGCTCACGATGACGCGTATCTCGTACGTGAAGGGGCTCGGTCCTGCGCTCCAGATCGCCGAAGGGTGGTCCGTGGAGCTGGAGAAGGACCAGAACGAAAAGCTGATGCTTCGCACGAATCCCGAATGGCCCTGCACGTGGTTCACGCCGCGCCTGACGGGCAAGGGGTTCTTCAAGGACGTCTATTCCGTGATGAACGCCTGGGCGGCGAACCATGGCGCGATCGCCTACGGACACATCGGCGCGGATCTCATCACGCTCGCCGCCATGCTTCGCATCCCCGTGGCGATGCACAACGTGCCGGAGGACGATGTGTACCGTCCGCACTGCTGGGGGCTGTTCGGTGGGTCCGACGATCCGACCGGTGCGGACTACCGCGCGTGCGCGAACTTCGGTCCGCTCTATGCGACGAACAGAGGTTGAAAAGTTGAAAAGTTGAAAAGTTGAAAGGTTGAAAAGTTCTAACGACTAACGACTAATAACTAACGACTAACGACTAATGATATTCGAGACACATGACGAGAACGAGACCTGGGCGGTGGCGAAGCAATTCGCCGCCACCCTGCGTCCGGGCGACATAGTGTGTCTCGAAGGGGATCTCGGTGCGGGCAAGACGACCTTCACGCAGGGGCTGTGCGCCGCGCTTGGCGCGAAGCGGGCGGTGACGAGCCCCACCTTCTGCATCGTCGCGGAGCATCCGGCGCCGGAATTTCTTGTGGTCCACATGGATCTCTACCGGCTCCACGGCGAGGAGGATGTGCTGCAGATCGGCTGGGAGGACTATCTTGCGCGCGGGGCGGTGCTGGTGGTGGAGTGGCCCGACCGCGCCGGTTCGCTCATTCCCGTCCATGCAAAGCATGTCCGCTTCGCTTACGGCGAAGATGAATCCGTCCGGAAAATTTCGCTTGAGACATGATGTGGGAGGACCGTTTCTACGTTAGCGGCCCCAATGCCGCCAGTGGTTTTTTTTGTACTTTTTGACCCCCTCAAAAATCAAGGGCCGTAACCTTTTGTCTTGCGGTGTGTAGAGAAGTTGAAAGGTTGAAAAGTTGAAAGGTTGAGAAAGAAGTGCGCAAGAGCATGAAAAAACTGATGATCACATTTGGCGTTGGGCTTGTCCTTGGCGTGCATTCATTTGCGGCTGTGGCGGGGTTCAACGGCACCTATACCTATAAACTGATACTGCGCGACGACTGGGGGCTCGCGCTGAATGGGACGGACGAGTCTGCCGTGTCCTCCAACTACAAGATTGAGGTGTTCACCTCCGACGGCGTGAAGCTAAATGCCTGGCTTGAGGATGCGTCGTTTGGCAGCGGACGAACCATTGGTCACAACTGCACGGTCTCCGTTCCTGTTGGCGATGGCTCCGGCTACGCAAAGGTTGGTGAACGGCTGACGCTTGTGGTCACGTCAAAGTATGCCGACGAGGAAAGATTCCGCTCATCGAAGGTCTTGCCTCCGGTCGGCGGAACGTTCGGCATTGCAGATGCGCCGGTCGGCGTGTTCTGGTCGGATTCTGACGACGCGGACGACGGATGGAACGTATGGCGGCGCAACTTTGAACAGGAACTTACCGATAATTATCCTGTTTCCCTCGGTGGCCCCGATGAGGATTACGACGGGGACGGACTCACCAACTTGCGCGAATACCAGTTCGGAACCGATCCCGCAGACGGTGCGTTGGGTCTGCCGAACAAGCCAGAAGTCAGCATCGTGGAGCAGGGCGGCGCCTACAAGGTGAGCTTCAACTATTCCTGGAACCATGTCTATTCGATACGCACCGTCGAAGGAACCGAAGCCGTCGGCAAGGACGGAGAGGACCTTACGATGTATGAGAGTCTCGAAAGCCTCAACGCGGACACGGCGTTTGGAACGTATTTCTACGACTCGGACTTCACCACCGGAACGAAGGAGTTCTTCGTCAAGAAGCCAACGCTTGACGGCGTTTTCCTGATCGGCCTCGCAGTGGACGGGCGTCTGCTGGAGTATATCCAGATTGGGGAGGAGGCTTCGTCCGTGTTGGTCACGCCGGGTTTCCCGATCGAATACGAAACCGAGGCGGCGGCCATGGCTGCGAAGACGAAAGCCGAAGTCGCACCGAGCGAATCGGTGGCGGCGGTGCTCATGGGCGACGGAATGTCGGACGGGTACAAGACGAAGTTCACGGTGGAGGTTCTGCAGGAGGACGGTAAGTGGTTCCTTGCCGCCCAGCTGACGCCTCCGGCATGGACGAACCTCATGGAGAATGCGACCGCCGCAACGCGGCAGATTCCCGTTGCGGAAATTGCGCAGCTTCCGATGGGGGCGACGACCAACGTCGTGCTTACGGGTTGCACGCCCGGTTTCTACTATTCGCTCCACTCAGGTGCGACACTTTCCGGCATCGCGACGGATGCGGAAGCGGAGAATATCGGTGTCCTCTGCGGCGAGGACGGCGTGGTAGAGTTTCCGAAGGTGGGGAGGCCTGGCGAAGGTTCCGGCTTCTTCAAGGTCGCGAATAGTGTAAAGTGAAAAGTGTAAAGTGTAAAGTGTAAAGTGAAAAGAGGAAAGTGAAAGAAAAGGAGAGTTGAGAAATGAGAACACGAAATCAAACAAAGAGACTTATATCGTACCTGCTCTGTTTTACATTTTACATTTTACACTTTACACTTTACGCCGCGCCGGTGATGCCGTATGGAACGTATCTCGTCAAGGGCTCGTTCAGAGGCGACTACAACACGGTGTTGCGCGACTACGGCGCCGCGACGGTGCGGGCGCAGCGCGCGGACGGCACGGTGATCGCCGAGTCGTCGGTTTCGTCCGCGAACGAAGAAGGCGCCAACTTCCTTCTCTCGATCCCGGTCGCATCCGCATCCACGGCGAAGTCCTGCACGGTCGGCGAGAAGCTCGACTGCGTGCTCACGACGCCGCAGGGCGCGATAGACGTGCCGAATTCGCTTACGGTCGATACGCCGGTCCGGATGGGCAACGTCACGTTCAACTGCACGGAGGTGAAGAGCTACGTCAATCCGAAGGACGGCAAGGCTGTCGAGATCCCCACGGCCTACATTGACGAGGTGCAGGCGTGGTTAGACATCGAGAGAAACGGCGAAGCGTACAATCCGTGGGCCGACTACGACAAGTACGGCATCAGCAACTACGGCGAGTTTCTGGCCGGCACGATTCCGTTCGATGATTCGGACTACCTGCGCGTGAAGGAGTTCAGCATGAAGAACGGCAAGTTCGCGCTCAAGTTCGAGCACGTGGGCGGCCACGTTTACGCCGTTTCCTCGGCGAATACGCTTGCGAAGCCTGCGTGGGCGCAGAGACGCGTGCGCAAGAACGCGAATGGCTCGGAGCTTGAACAGGTGCTGGCCGACGGCGGCGAAGGCGCCGTCGGCGAGACGGAGATCTTCATCACGCCCGTCGGCAACGCCACGAGCGAGTTCTTCAAGCTGGAAGCGAAGTGAAGGTTAAAGGGGTAAAAGGTTAAAGGTTGAATCTTGAAAGAGGTGTGAAAATGAAGAAGAATCTGGTGCTCTGCCTAACTTTACATTTTACATTTTACATTTTACATTCTCAGGCGATGCCGCATGTGCGCGAG
>CACZCD010000257.1 GCA_902779565.1 uncultured bacterium
GATCTTTCGGCGCTGAAAGACTACCTCACCGCCCTGCCGAAGCCGGCCGCCGTGATGGCGGCGTGGGATACGCGCGCAACGCAGGTTCTCAACATCTGCAAGGCCGCCCACATCAAGATACCGCAGCAGATCGCTGTGCTGGGCGTGGACAATGACGAACTGCTCGACGAATCCTGCGAACCGCCGCTTTCGAGCATCCTGCCCAATCACGAAAAGCTTGGGTTTGTTGCGGCGCGCGAATTGGAGCGGCTGATCTCAGGCCGGGCGCGCAAAACGGCGGAACCGTTTCTGGCACGTCCGCTCAAGATCGTGGAAAGGGAGTCGGCGGTAGCCTGCACCCCCGCCGCACATCTCCTGACCCGTGCCATGGACTTCATCCGGAAAAACGCGACAAAGGGCATCAGGGTGAACGATGTGGTGGAGTTCCTCGGCATTTCGAGGAGACTTGCCGATCTCCGGTTCCAGCAGTTCAGCGGCGAGACGATAAACGAAGCCATAACGAACTGCAAGCTTGAAGCCGTAAAGAAGATGCTTGCAACAACAAGCCGCCCAATCAAAATCGTTTCCGAATCATGCGGCTATACGGACCTGGCCTACCTCAAGACGCTATTCAAGAAGCGCTTCGGCACAACCATGCGCGAATGGCGCAACCAAAACCGCCCCACCTAATCCTTCCAACGGACGGAACACGGACAACACGCGGACTTAAAGCGGACGGAACACGGACGCAAAAGAGCTACCTCACCCCTCACCTCTTTAATTCTTTAACCTTTTAACCTTTTGAAGCGACGGCGGGCGAAATCGCCACGCTTCGGTCAACCTCTCGCGTGAGACGAATCCCAAAACAGAATCGGCCGATCCCTGAACAGGACCGGCCGATTGTGCTTCAGTCGTGCAACGGATGGTTTAGGCACCGAGCTGGAGTCGCGCGAAGCGCTTCACCTCGATCGGCGCACCGCCGCAGGCCTTGGAGACGCCCTCAAGATACTTCTCGACGGTGAGGTCGCCATTCGCCACGTACTCCTGCTTGAGCAGACAGATCTGCGTGCAGAACTTGGCGGCCATGCCCTTCTTGATGCCGGCAAGCGCCTGCTCCGGCGGAAGCTTGCCCTTCTGCTCCTTGAGCGCGTTGAGCTTGATTTCCAGCTCCGCATCGATTTCGGCCTGCGGAACATCCTCGGGCTTGACGTACTTCGGCGCGTTCGCGGCGATCTGGAGGCACACCATGTGGGCGGCCTCGGCCAGCTCGGCGGAAGCGGCGCACTTCTCGCACGGCGTCGAAAGCTCAACGAGCACGCCGATCTTGCCGCCCATGTGGATGTAGCTGGAGAGAACGCCGGTGCCCTCGAGCTGATAGCGCTCGGTGCGGCGGATCTTCACGTTCTCGCCTGTCTTGGTGAGCAGCATCTGGTAGTCGTCCTTGAGCGTCTCGGCGACGTCCTTGCCCTCCAGCGCAACCTGCGCGGCCTTGGCGCAGAACTCCTTGTAGGCGTCGGTCTTCGCCACGAAGTCCGTCTCGCAGTTCACCTCGGCGAGCGCCATCGACTTGCCGTCCGCCGCGACGGCGGCGGCGATGATGCCCTCCTTGGATTCCTTGTCCACGCGCTTGGCGGCGACGGCGAGACCCTTCTCGCGGAGGTACTTCACGGCCTCCTTCATGTCGCCGTTCGAGGCTTGAAGCGCCTCCTTGCAGGCACCCATGCCGGCAGCGGTCGCTTCGCGCAGTTCCTTGATCATTGCAATCGTGATATCCATTTTCAAATTCCTTTCCACTTATTAACCTTCCGTCGGCGCTTCAGCCTTCGGCTCTTCAGCGGCGGCCTTCGGCTCCTCGGCGGCGACAGCGGCCTCGGCGGCAGCCACATGGGCCGTGCGCTTCGCGGCGAGTTCGGCCTTGGCCTTCGACTCGGCCTCTTCCTTGGCCTTGCGCGCCGCCTGCTTGACGGCGTTGGAGAGCGCGCCGGACTTCTTGCCGCGCACAGCGGTCTTGACGGCGGCCTCGCCCTTCGCGGCTTTCTCCTCGGAGGCCTTCGCCTTGCGCTCGGCGCGGGCGGCCTTCTCGGCGGCCTCGCGTTCCTTGCGCTCCTGATCGCGCTTGGCGGCCTCTTCGGCGGCCTTGGCGGAGTACTCGTCATTCGCCTGCTTAATCACGTTCACGATGCCATTGACGACCAGCTCAACGCCCTTGACGGTGTCGTCGTTGCCGGGAATCACGTAGTCGATCGGATCCGGATCGGCGTTGGTATCAACGAGCGCGACGACCGGAATGCCGAGACGCGTCGCCTCCTTGACGGCGTTTGCCTCGCGGCAGACGTCTACGATGAAAACGGCGCCGGGACGGTCGGACATGTCCGCGATGCCCGTGAGATTCTTCTCGAGCTTGGCGAGTTCGCGGCGGAGCATGGAGGCCTCCTGCTTGTGCTTGGAGAGCTCGCCGTTGTTCTGGCGGGCGAGCGCCTGGATCTGGCGCATGCGCTTCACCGAGCCGCGGATCGTCTTGGCGTTGGTGAGCGTGCCACCGAGCCAGCGCTCGGTCACGTAGTACTGGCCGCATGCCTCGGCGGCGTTCTTCACGAGTTCCTGAACCTGCTTCTTGGTGGCGACGAAGAGGATTTTCTTGCCGTCGAGCACCGTCTTCTTCAGGAACGCGGCGGCTTCGTCGAGAAGCACGACCGTCTGGGTGAGATCGATGATGTGGATGCCGTTGCGCTTGTCGAAGATGTAGGATTTCATCTTGGGGTTCCAGCGCTTCGTCTGATGGCCGAAATGCAGACCGGCATCAAAGAGTTCCTTGAGGGAGAGACCCGTCAGGGTCGAGGTAGGCATATCCATTTTGTATTCCTTTCGTTGGTTTTCTTTACGAATCCGCTTTGACGCCGAGTCGGATTTCTCCGCGCCGTTCGCTTCATTCTTCCCCCCTTTGGGGAAAAACGGGTGCGTAAGATACCAAAAAAGCCCTTCGCTGTCAAATGCCCCAGCGGAGGATCACAGCAAGAATTGCTGAGTCGAACCCGTGCGCTTCAGCCCCAGACGCTCGAAGGCGAGATTCGTCGCCATGCGCCCCTTCGGCGTGCGCTCAAGGTACCCTTCCATGATGAGGAACGGCTCGTACGCCTCCTCCACGGTGTCCGCCTCCTCGCCGACGGAGACGGCGATCGTGGAAAGCCCCACCGGTCCGCCGCCGAATTTCACGCAGATCGTCTCGAGGATCTTCACGTCCATCTCATCGAGACCATTCGGATCGATCTCGAGAAGCTCCAGCGACTCCCGCGCCACGTCGCCGGTGATGCGGTTGTCGGCCTTCACCTGCGCATAGTCGCGCACGCGGCGAAGAAGATTGTTCGCGATGCGCGGCGTACCGCGCGCGCGGCGGGCGATCTCCAGCGCCCCAGCACCGTCCACCTCCACGCCCAGCTTCGCCGCCGAACGCGTCACGATCTCCGCCAGATCCGTTGGCACGTAGTAGTCCAAGCGGTTCACCAGACCGAACCGCGCGCGCAGTGGCGCGGCGATGAGACCGATGCGCGTGGTCGCGCCCACGAGCGTGAAGCGCGGCAGCTCCAGGCGCACGCTCCGCGCGTTCGGTCCCTGGTCGATCATGATGTCGATTGCAAAATCCTCCATCGCCGAGTAGAGATACTCCTCCACCGTCTTCGCCATGCGGTGGATCTCGTCGATGAACACGATGTCGCCCGCTTCGAGCGAGGTCAGGAGTCCGGCAAGATCAGCCGGCTTCGTGAGCACGGGACCGGAGGTCGTCTTCACCCGCACGCCCATCGCCTCGCCGAGGATAT
>CACZCD010000258.1 GCA_902779565.1 uncultured bacterium
TACACCCACGCGGACATAAGGCGTCCCTTGAGGACGCGCCCCGAATCGAAGACGCATTTGTACTTCGCGCCGGGGAGCCGCGTGGACATTCGCGCAATCCTCAGACCTGCGTCAGGCGCTTGCGTCCCTTCGCGCGGCGCGCCGCGAGAACCTTGCGTCCGCCTTTCGTCGCCTTACGGGCGCGGAAACCAATCTTGCGCGCACGCTTAACCTTCGAGGGCTGCCACATCATCTTCATGTCGTTGTTCCTTTCGTCTTCAAAAAATCAGTTGCGTATTATAACATTCAAGAACGGAAAACGCAAACTTAGGCCTGGGCCGCAGCGGCGATGATGCCGGCGAAGTCCGCAGCCTTGAGGGCCGCACCGCCGATGAGACCACCGTCGATATCCTTCTTGGCGAGCAGCTCAGCCGCGTTGCCGGGCTTCATGGAGCCGCCGTACTGGATCCGCACCGTCTCGGCGGTCTCGGCTCCGACGAGCTTCGCGAGCGTGGCACGGATGAGGGCATGGACCTCCTGCGCCTGGTCAGGCGTGGCCGTCTTGCCGGTGCCGATGGCCCACACGGGCTCGTAGGCAATCACGAGCTTGGCGCAGTCCGCCGCCGTGACATCCTTGAGACCAACGTTCATCTGGCGCTCGATCACCTCGTTGAGCTTGCCGGCCTCGCGCTCCTCAAGCGTCTCGCCCACGCAGACGATGGCCGTGAGACCTGCGGCGATGACGGCGCGCGCGCGCTTGTTGACCGTCTCATCCGTCTCGCCAAAATACTGGCGGCGCTCGGAGTGGCCGATGATCACGTACTCGGCACCCGCATCCACGAGCATGCCGGTGGAGATCTCGCCCGTATAGGCGCCCTGCGCCTCCCAGTGGGCGTTCTCGGCACCAGCCTTGACCTGCGTGCCCTTGCACGCCTCAACGGCGGCGGGGACGTCGATGGCAGGGGTGCAGCACACGATATCGACGTTGGTGTAGTCCTTTGTCGCCTCGGCGATGGCCTTCACGAGAGCTGCGGTCTCGGACGGCTTGACGTTCATCTTCCAGTTTCCGGCAATGATTTTCTTGCGCATTTTCTTTTATGACCTTTCTGTAGATTTTCTGGAGCCGGCAGAGGGATTCGAACCCCCGACCAGCGGTTTACAAAACCGCTGCGCTACCACTACGCTATACCGGCCAAAGAAAAACGCGCGAAGTATATCATATCCGCGCCCGTTCCGCAAATCCGCAGCCGGCATCAGCGGGGCGGCGAAACGCCATCCACCGACTCAAGGTCGGGATAGGCGGGACACTCCACCGTCACCTTCCCGAACCGTTCGCGGAAAAGATTGCGGTAGGCGATGTTGTATTTCTCCTGCCGGATCAGCTCAAGCACGCTCTTGCGGTCCGTCTTGAACCGCGGCGGCTGCCCGGCCTTCGTCGCCTTCGCGTTCAGCTCCCTTAGCTCCCGCGTGCGTTCCTCGATCTCCTTCGCGCCAAACGGGATCTTCGTCTCGATCTCGCGCTTCGTGAACTTCTCGATCAGCACCGCCTCGCGGAAATCGGAGCGCTTGACCTCCTCCGGGATCGGCCCCTCCTTGAAGAATTGCTCCGGCGTCAGGTTGCGGATGCGGAGTTTCTTCGCGGCCGCCTCAAGCGAACTCTTCTCGTCGGCCGCCGTCGCCTTCACGCCCGACTCGACCGCGGCCGCCAAGAGCACCTCCTTCACAATCCACATCTTGGCAGCCAATCGGCGGTAGTGCTCAAGCGCCCGCGGCATCTCCTTCTCCGGGATGAGCAGGTTCTCCATCCGCTTAGCGTCATCGATGAGCGTCTGCGCACGCCAGGTGAGCTCGCGGTCGGTAAGGATGCGGCCGTTCACGGAGACGGCGGTACGCCCCGGCCGGTTAAGCCAGAGCATCACGCCGCCACCCACAAGCGCGACCGCCCCCACAAGCGCCAGAAACGCGATGATCGCCTGCTTCATAGCTGCGTCACCATACCGGCGGCGACAGCGTGCGCCGCATTTTCGCCCACGAGATGCGCGAGTACGGCGAGCGCGAAGGTGATCGCCGCCCCCGGGCCGCGTCCCGTGATGATCTGTCCGTCTGCCACCGCCGGCGCGTCGGCGATCGGCCGCCCCATCTCCTCGGCGCAGGACGGATAGCAGGTCACGTCTTCGTTTTCCAGAACGTCTGCCGCCGCCAGGACCGTCGGCGCGGCGCAGATCGCGCACAGGTAACCGCCATCCTCAAACTTCTGCCGACGCAGACGGACGATCAAAGCTTCGCATGCCAGAAGATTGGCGGTGCCTTCGCCGCCACCCGGCAACACGATGGCGTCCCACCGGTCGTCAATCACGTCCGGCAAGCTCGCATCGGTCTCCATACGGATACCATGCGCCGACACGACAGACCGGTCGGGGCTCAAGGAGGCGGTGACAACCTCCACGCCGCCACGGCGCAGAACGTCAATCACGGCAACGGCTTCGATATCCTCGAAACCGTCGGCAAGAGGAACGAGTGCTGTTTTCATGGCACGTATTATAGCACAAAAAAAAGCGCGGACGGAAGTCCACGCCTTTTTAGATGCCGTTTAGGGCCTATCTTACCAGCGGGTGTCCCGCGGGCCACGGTCGCGTCCGCCATAGCCGCCGCGTCCGCCGAAGCCGCCACGACCACCGCGGCGCTCTTCGCGCGGCTTGGGCTGTGACTCGTTTACGCGGATCGGACGGCCGTCCAGATCCTTCCCGTTGAGCGCGGCGATCGCCGCCGCTGCCTGTTCTGCGTCCGGCATCTCTACGAAGCCGAAGCCCTTCGAGCGGCCGGTCATGCGATCGGTCACTACACGGGCGGAGGTAACTTCGCCATACGCCGCGAAAGCGGCTTTGAGTCCGTCGTCGGTAGTGGCGTATGCCAGGTTACCACAATAGATGTCCATCTTGATTTCGTCCTTGTTTTTTTTCGGAAACCGCCCTCGGCACGCGCCTTATGCGGCTTGCAATTTGAGAAGTATACACTTCGACCGTTTTCGCGTCAAGGGTCTGAAGACAAAAAATCTCATTTTCCGTCTCGCGCGATTTCGCCCGAACGCTTCAGAGCGTGCCGGCGAAAAATCGGTCCATGATCGCGCTGTGCTCTTGGTCGGTCCAGCCGGAGGATTCAATGGAGACCCATCCGCTGTAGCCGATCTTCTCGATCGCGCGGCGCACGGCCTTGAAATCGATGGACCCTTTCCCGATCGGCACGAACTCGCCATGCCGGGGCATGGCGCGGTCGATCCGGAAATCCTTGATGTGCATCTTGACGATCTGGTCCGAAAGCGCCGCCAGCCACTTCGTCGCCTCGCAGTACCGCGTGTGGTTGCCGATGTCGAAGTAGAACTTGACCCACGGTGAGGCGAACGAGCGGCAGAACGCCGCCGCGAAGTCCGGCGTCACCCACAGATTGTTCCAGACGTTCTCGATCGCCAGCACCACGCCCTCCTCGGCGGCGACCGGCAGAAGCTCCCGAATCGCATCCGTGGCGCGCCGGGTGGCGGCGTTCTGTGCGGCGATATACGCGGCGTACGGCGCGTTGTCGCCCGCCGCCACGCGGTCAACGAGAAGCGTCTGGCGGTCGAACGACACGTCGAAGCGATCCGGCTCGGGCATTTTCACGTTCGAAACGCGACCCGGCACCAAGAGCATCACGGGCGCGCCGTACGCGGCGGTGAACCCGTGGTAATCATCTAT
>CACZCD010000259.1 GCA_902779565.1 uncultured bacterium
GCTCCGCAGCCTTGATCTCTCCAATATGACCTTCAATATCTCCCAGGATTCTTTGCTGATAGTTTTGCTGATAGGATTGCTGTCAGTGGCATCGCCTTCATTCTTCACAACTGCTCTGTTTTCCACGACCTTACGGGGCACTTTTGCGGTTTTGGTCTCGCTTGAACTGTGATTTTTGCTGATAGTGCCGTCTATGTTTTTGGTGATAGTGTCTGCTTTGTCGACAGCATCATGTTCCGTGTTTATGGAGGATGACGCTACTCCGTTTATGATGCGCCTGTAATTAAGGTTTGGAAGCGTCAGGAAGAAAGCGGAATTTGTTGACTCCAGTTGTGGCACAATAGACTCGCCCCGCTTCTCCGATTCGAACGCATAAGCGTCAAGTATCTTCTTGAAGCCGCTCCCGCGACGTTCCATCAGTTCCAGCCTCTTGAAAAGGTCGGCTATCACCGGATTGCGCCGCAATGAAATCACTTTGCGCAAATCAAGTTCTTGTGCGCGTTCTCCACTCGGCATGCCGCCCGGAGATGTGATTTCAATACGGTCGTCAAAGATGTCTATATGAACTTCGCTTCCCAGTTCAAGGTAGTCGCGATGGATTAGCGCGTTGACAAGACCCTCTTCGTAGGCACGTTCGGGATACTCGGGGTAGTTTATCCTCCCGTCGCCCGTCTTCCGCCACATCACCTGTGTCGCCGTTGATGCGGTACGTCCACGTGTAGCCGCCGACCGTTTCCGTCTCGGCCCGCGCGCAGACCGTCGCCATTGAGATGACTCCAACTGTTGTTCGTTTCTTGATGTTCATCTGCATCTCCTTGTTAAATTGGCTGTTGTAAAGTCAATGGATTGTCGATGGGGTGGGGCGAGTCCGCCGGGCGAGCCGCAGCGGCTCGGCGGGACGCCTCGCCCTACCATTACGCGAGTCATCTGGGGATCCATCCCCCTCTATGGCGGTCAGGTCTCAAAAACGCCGGAGGTGATGGGGGCGCCCTTCTTCCCGAAGCATTCGATGGGCGTGACCGTGAAGCGCAAATGCGCCTTCGGCGGCAGATCGGCGAGACGAAAACGGCAGGTTCCGGCCTTGCCGCACTTCGATTCGGGCAGGAAGAAGTCCGGCGCCATCACACGGCGCGTGACAGCCGCCATCTCCACATCGTCATCGACGACGGTGGCCGCCACCTCGTACTCGAACACGCGGCACTTGTCCACCGTGTGCGCAGCCGGGAATGAAACCTCGACAAGCTTCTCGCCGCCCTTGCCGACGACAGCCTCGGCCTTGGCGCGCGCGTCCGGCTCGAAGGCTGGCGCCTTGCGCTTCGCGGCACGCTTCGCAAAATTGAACGGTCCGTTGTCCCGCGCGAGGATCGGCACCACCCAGTCGTCGCCCAGGCTCTCACCCCAGGTGAACTCGCGGCGGTGAATGACGATCGCCTCGTCGCCGACCTCAACCAGCATCCCTTGCTTGCCGTCGGTGGTCGGGACGCGTGCGTTCGTGCCATCCGGCTTCCAGCCCTTGTAGCCGTAAGGGTTGCCCGCCGCGTTCTCCCGGAAGGCATAGTCGAGACTCGTGTAGCGCAGGGAACTCGTGTTGATCGAGGTGAACGCGCCCTGCCAGACGGTGCGCTCGTCGGTCAGCGTATAATGCGAGTGACCGGAGAACGCCACGCAGTTCGGGAACGCAGAGAACACGCGCGTCGAGGTGCCGTCGTCATACCCCCAAGCCCACGCGCCGATGCAGGTGTTGCGCGGGTGGTCATGCTGCGTGTAGAAGAACGGACGCGATCCCTTCAGTTCGCCGGCGTGCGCCGCAACGAACGCCTCCAGCTTGTCGTTGTGCCCCCAATGCCGGCCGATGAACTTGTACCCCCTCACATCCTTGATCCAGATCGGCTCGTACTTCTCGCGGAAGCACTTCTCCCAGGTCTTTGCGATCGACTCCGGCGAATAGCCGATCGCATCAGCGATCAATGCGGGATCGCCCTGCCGAGCTGCATCGGCTCCCCACTTCCATGCCAGCACGTCATGATTGCCGTAAACGAACAGCTTCTCGACATGCCGTCCATCCGGTGCCTTGTCGTCCGGGAAGACGGAATACCAGGCGGCGGCGGCGTACTGCAACTGGCTGATGCGTCCACGGTCGGCAATGTCGCCCGCGATCAGCACCGCGTCCACCCCCTTGTCGCGGAAATAGGTCAGCGCCTGCTTGAACGCCTTGTCGTCATGATCCTTGTCGTCCCGCACATGGACATCGCTCACCACACCGAACCGGAGGTTCACCTTGGGCAGCGTTGCGTTCGGCACCGCGAAGATCCGCCGCCCCGCCAAGGCACCGAACGAGGCACATCCGCCGAGGAAGAAACGTCTTGTAAAGCATTCCATCTTTGATCTCCTACAACTCTAAACTCCAAACTCTAAACTCTAAACTTCACAACAGAACGCCCTTGCTCGGCGCCTCCGATTCGTCCCACCACGCGCCCTTCGCCGAGGCGCAGCGGGCGATCGGCTTCGTCGTGAGCTGGATGCCGCGCGCGGAGGCGCCGCGCACGGTCACCTCCTTCGGGTCGAACATCTGCTGGTGGATCTTCTGTCCTTTCGCCGGCTTGAACTTCACGTACAGCTGCTCCGGGCAGCCCTCGGCGAAGTACAGGATCTTCGACTTCGGCGGCGCGAGCCGGTACTCCTTGTTGCGGATCAGCCCGCCGAAGGTGAAGCGCTTCACGTACGCGAAGCCATAAAGCGGCTCCTCGTACACGCACGTGTACTCCTTGTCGCGGTCCTTCTCTTGTTGGAAGAGGAATATCTCTGTGATGTCCTTATCGACGAAGAACTTGTCCGGCGGCTGGATCTTCTTGAACCGCCCGTCCTTCCACACGCACAGGATCTCGTCGAGGGACGAGCACTTGAACAGCTCGTCGCCGCCGCGGATGTCCGTGCCGATGTAGTGGTTCTCCTTGTCGAAGCGCACCGTCAGCTCGCTCGCCGTGAGCTTCCGCACGTCCGCCTGCTGGAATGCGCCCTTCGAGATCTGCGTGCAGCGCGGGTACTTCTTGCGGTACTGCGAGATGAGCCCCTTCAGGTACTTCACCGTAAACGCGCGCAGGTGCACGAGGTTGTCCTTCACCTGTTTCTCCTCGGCGAGGATGTTCTTGATCTCGTCACGGTTCTTGTCGATGTCGAACTGCGAAATGCGCCGGATTGGGATCTTGAGCAGACGCTCCACATCCTCCAGCGTGACATCTCGCCGCAGCTCCTTCCGGAACGGCTTGAACCCCTCGATCACCGTGGCCTGCACGCCCTCGTAGGTCTTCTCCTTCTCGATGCGCTTGTAGAGGCGCTCCTCCACGAAGATGCGGTCGAGCGTGCGCGCATGGAAGAGGGCGTCCAGTTCCGCCAGACGGATCTCCTGCTCGCGCCTCGTTAGGAACATGAGACGGTCCACGCTCTTCTGGAGGATCTGCGTGATGGTCATGGCGCGCGGACGCCCCGCATCGAGGACGATCGGACGCGAAGCGATCGACTTCTCGCAGTTCGTGAACGCGTAGAGCGCGGTCTTCACCTTGGCGGGGGTCTCGCCCGCCTGCAGCTCCAGCTCGATGCGCACATCCGCCGAGGTGAGGTCGTGGATCTTGCGGATCTTGACCTTCTTCTTCTTGATGGCGTCCTCGATTGACTCGGAAATGGAGTCTGTGGT
>CACZCD010000260.1 GCA_902779565.1 uncultured bacterium
TCTTGCCGGTGCCCGTCTGCGCGCAGCCGATGAGATCGCGCCCTTCGAGAAGCGGCGGAATCGCCTTCTCCTGGATTGGCGTGGGCACCGTGTACCCGGCGTCAGCTATCGCGCGGCGTACCTTCTCCGCAAAACGCCCGAACACATTCTCCTGAACCGTCTCTTCCATCATGTCCCTCCATGCTGACGCAGAATCTCATACAGCGCAATGCCCGCGGCGACGCCGGCGTTCAGCGATTCGAACCCGCCCGGCATGGGAAGCTCCGCGATGAAGTCGCAGGTTTCGCGCACCAGACGAGAAAGGCCGTTCCCCTCCGCGCCCACCACGAGCCCGGCACGCCCCTTGAAATCAATGGCCGTATAGGGGCGCGCGTCCTCACCCCAATCCAAACCCGTGAACCACAAGTTATGTTCCTGGAGCGTCTTCATCGCGCGCGGCAGATTGACGACGCGCGCCACCTTCAGATGCTCCGCCGCACCCGCCGAGGCACGTACCGCCGCCGGCGTGACTCCCACGCCCCGGTCCTCCGGAAGAATCACCCCCGTCACACCCGCCGCACACGCCGTCCGCAGGATCGAACCGAGGTTTTGCGGATCCTCCAGATGATCCAAGGCGACGACAATGGCGTTTTCATCTTCCTCAACCTCCTGCACGATATCTTCGAGATCGACGTAGGGATAGCCGCTCGCCTTTAGCGCCACGCCCTGATGATGTCCACCATGGACTAGATGATCCAGACGCTCCCGGTCGGCCGTGCGGATCATGATGTGCCGTTGCTGCGCCGTCAGCCGGAGCGAGGCGATCTCGTCTGACTCGTCCTTTGAACCCGGCGGCAGGATGATCTCGGTAAACGTGCGACGCCCCGCGCGCAGCGCCTCGATCACGGGGTTGCGTCCATAGATCCATTCGCCGCCCGTGGTGAGTTCGCGCGGACCTTTGTGATGGCGTGTGTTCTGATAGTTGCCCATGGTTGGTAGGTGATAGTTGGTAGTTTGTGGTTTGTGGTTTTTAGCCGTGTAGAACGTGTAGAAGTGAGAGTTGGTTATAAATTGGAAATGTCGCAAAGCTGGGGATGACATGCCAAACTCTCCCCCTGAGACAGGGGGAGTGCCCCGAAGGGGCGAGGGGGTATGATTCCGTCCCCCGTCATACTCCCCCGGCCTACGGCCACCCCCTCTATCTTAGAGGGGGAGTCAGTATTCCCATAATAGAATCTCCAACTTTGCGACATTGCCTATAAATGGAACGTTAGAAGCGAGGGAGTTTGGAGAGGGAGTCTTCCAGTCCGCCCGGACGGTTTCGGAGCAGCCACACGCGGCGATGCTCTTCGCGCAGCGCCTTCAGGCGGCGGTCGTCGCGCCGGTGGCAGGCGGCGTCGATGAGGTTCGCCATGTACACGATCTCCTCCGCCCACACGGAACCGGAGCCGTAGAGCGTGGGCGAGGTGAACGCGGCGGCGGCGTGGCGGCAGCCTTCCGCCACAGCAGAGATCTCCGCCAGCACGCTGTCGGTGAGATTCGGATGCCGCGAATAGCCCCGGTCGTTCGCAAGGATGCGGAAGAGTTCGCTCGCGTTTGCCCGCAGCGCGCCGCCGCGCAGGTAGAGCGTGCCGAGCCGCAGCAGGGTGCCGCCGAGCGGCACGCCCATCACGGTATCAAGCGCCTCCTCGAGATCCATCTTGTTCGCCTTCGCCCCATGGTCCGCAAACCAGCCACCCAGCACCAGACCCGGCAGGGACGCCGCCAACGGTTGCCAGTGTCCGCCATCGCCCCAGTCCGTCACAAGGAAACCCTTCGCGCCGTTCATCCGTCCGGCGGACTCCGCCGCCGCCATGTTCTCGCGCATGTTCTCGACGCGGCCGCTGAGCGAGTTCCAGGCGCTCGTACCCGGGCAGACGTAGAAGTCCAACCCCGCCTTGCGGAACTTCGCGGCCTCTTCGGCAAACGGATGGTTCCCTTCGTAGCCCCAGTCGAGCGCAATGACATCCTTCGGCAGACGCTCCACCAGCGCGGGATGCTTCAAGATGATGTCGCCCCAGAACATCGGGCGGTGTCCGCGCGCCCGCACAAGGTCGAAGACCTTCAGCAGGAAACCGAGATACACCTCCGGATCCTGAATTTCGAACGTTTCGTCGCAGCCGATGTTGAAGAGCTTTGAGTTGAAACACGGAAGCAGTTCGTCGTAAAGCCCTTCCAAAAACGTCAACGATTCCGGCAGCGCCGGGTTGAGCGTGGTGGGGTCCTTCTTGATCGTGCCCCACGGCGTCACGGCGCCGCCCTTCGGCATTGCGGCGAGCGCATTGTATTCCGGAAGCTTGAGCCACCGTTCAAGATGACCGAAGGAGTTCTGGTTCGGCACCAGCTCGATGTCGTTCATCCGGCAGTAGGCGTCCAGCTCGCGCACCTCGGCGGGCGTGAGCGGAGAGGCGTTGCGCCAAGCCGGCTCATGCTTCGCGTACCGGAACGTGTGCTCGGTGTAGAGCTGGAACTGGTTGTAGTTGCAGACCTTCAGCAGATCGACGATCTGACGGAGCGTGGACATCGTCGGGACCTTGTCCCGGCTCACATCCAACATATAGCCACGCGTCTCGAACATCGCGCCGTCAAAACTCCATGACCGCCAGCCGATGGTCGGAGACGGGGTGCGCAGGCGCCAGCGTCTGTCCCTTGCATCCGTCAAACCCGCGGAAGAACACGTAATCGATCGTCGAATCGGGATAGCGCGTGTTGCCCGGATGCGTGCCGCGCGCGCTCAGGGGCAACCCCTCCCACGCATCGGAGAATCCCTTCTCCAGCAGCAGCGGAAAGATGCGCTCATCCTTGAACGATCGGCGAAAACGGTCCGCATTGAAGTCCCCCGCGATCAAGATCTTGTCGGCCGAAACCTTCTTCGCCGCCTCCAAGACCTGCCGCATCATCGCCGTGCGCTTCGCCACGTTCGCGGCCTTCGTCTCGGGCTTGTTCGCGCCATAGTTGCTCTTCAGGTGGACGCAGAAGCAGGCGATGCGCCCCTCCTTGCCGCCATCCAAAAGTGCGTAGGCATAGCCACGCGGCACGAACATCCCGTTCGCCTTCTTCGCGTACTTCCACTCCGTTTCGAGGACCGGGAGATCCGTGACGATGGCCAGCTGCTGCCATTGCAGACGGTTGTCTCGGAAATCGCGGTAGGCGGTGGCGACGGCCACCTGGAGGTTCGTGTCGCCCACGGCCACCACAAGGTTCGAGCAGGTGAGCGGATCGCGAAGCTCCTGCAGGAAGAGGATACGTCCCTTCCCCTTCAGCCCCCCGCGAACAATCTCCGCCGCGTCACTGATGTTCGCGGCTTCCACGCGCGGCGAGGCGCGGTGCTCCGCACGACCGGACGGAAACCACTTCAGGTTCCAGGTGCCCACGGCAAGCGCGAATATGAGAAAACTCTTCAGCATACGCCCGTGATAACTCCAACTACCAACAACCAATTCTACACGATCTACACGTTCTACACGGCTAAAAACTACCAACTATCAACTACCAACTACAACGCCGAAAGCGCATCGCTCATCAGCGAACGGGCATGGGCATCGCGCAAGTCGCGGGAATCCGAACCGAGAACCACCACGATCGCGCGGCGGCC
>CACZCD010000261.1 GCA_902779565.1 uncultured bacterium
CGGAGCTACATGTTCTGCGCGGATTTCGTGCGGATGCTGCGCCGGAACAACGTGCACGGCATCTACCGGTGCGGGTTCGGCGAGCTTTTCGGCATGGAGGGGCCGGCGTACTACGTGTTCAACCGGATGATCGACGATCCCGCCTCCGACGCGGATGCCCTCGTGCAGGAGTACTGCGACCGCGCGTACGGTCCCGCCGCCGCGCCGATGCGCGAGTTCCACGACTGCCTCGACAGGCGCCTTCGCGGCATAAACCGTCTTGAGGCGGCCGGCGCGGGCGCGCTCACGCCGGCGGAGCGCAATCTGCTGCCGGCGAAGCCCAAGAACCCGATGGACCTGCTCGCCTACGCCTATTCGCCGGACACGGTCCGGAAGATGGAGGCCTGCCTCCGCCAGGCGGAGGCGCTCGCCGCCACGCCGAAGCAGCGCACCCGTCTCGCGCTCGTGCGTTCCGAGTTCGACTACGCCGCCAACATGGGCCGCGTCGCGATGCTCTACGGCGCGTACATGTTCAGCCCATCCGTGCATACGCTCACGGCCCTCGGCGAGGCGGTGGACGCGCGCAACGCGATCCTCGACGGCATCTACGGCAGCCGGAAGCCGAATGCGCTGCCGAAGAGGTTCCCCGGCTGGCCGGGAATCCGCTACTTCGGCGCGCAGGAGCGCCGCATCGTGGAGCGCAACGGACGGCTTTCCGCCACGCTCGGCGCGCCGCTCAACTGGGACGTGAAGGCGATGCTCGCCGCAGGCGTGCTGCCGGGCGCGACGAAGGCGACGCTCGATGTGGCGCGCGTGGACGAGGCGCCGGCGTTCGGCGACTTCGAATCCGGCGCATGGGCGCAGGCGCCATGGGCGCAGATGCGCGGCATACAGGCCGAGGCGCCCGGACTCGCCGCGCGCTTCAAGCTGCTCGCCGGGCCGGACGCCCTCTATCTCGCCGCCGAGAGCGAAGTGCCGCCGGACGCCGCGATCAAGGGATTCGAGCATGACGGCCCGTGCTGGCGCGAGGAGAACTTCTCGATGATGGTGAGCCCGAAGGACGATCCCGCATTCTTCTACCACCTGATCTGGAACGTCTCCGACAGTTCGCACTACGACGCCGCGCTCGGGCTGATCACGGATCCGCTCGACCCGAAGTACAAGACGTGCGACCCGTCCTGGAACGGCGTGTGGACCACGAAGAGCGAATACGCCGGCGGCAAATGGCGCACGCTCCTCGCGCTGCCTTACGCGACGGTGGGCGCGAAGCGGCCGATGCCTGGCGAGGCGTGGGGCTTCAACATCGGGCGCGACGCGCGGCATACCGGCAAGAGCGCCGACAAGATATTCACGCTGTGGAACCCCAACTTCGAGTCCGCGACGTCGATCAGCAACCCGAATTCGATGGGCACGATCCGGTTCAAGTAGCGTTATGGAGCACAGCATGAAAACCATTGTTCATTTTGTTTCAATAGTGGCGGCGTCAGTTTCGCTTGGTGCTTGTGCCGTCGAGTTGGTTCCGTATGCGAAGGTGACGGGGACGGGGAATGACGACACGCGGGTTTCCGGCGGGAAGTTCACCGTTGAGCCGAACACGCCCTACGTGCTCTCCTGCGCGATGCGCCATCCGGCGGGCAACGATACCGGCGTCGCGGTTCTCATTCCCGCACGGACCTCGATGTATTGGCATCCGAAGGGAAACGACTGGCAGGCGTTCACGAATGCGTTCCTGTCGGTCAGCGATGCGGCGCGCGAGGAATGTTTCCTGCGGCAATGGCATGTGCCGGGCGATCTTGAATTCCGGGATGTGCGGCTCGTCAAGGCATCTCCGCGTTACCGGCGCGTGGGGGATCTGCCGCTGAGTTTCGGGGAGTCGATCGACGGCAACATGTACCGCTACGGCACGCGGTTCTCCTCCAGTGCGCACGGCCATTCGCGTCCGCTCGTTGGCTACCGCAATCTCCCGATTGATTCGACGGCGACCTTCACCCGGCGCTCCGAGCTCTCCTTCGAGCATGAGCTGGCGGGGCGCACGTTCCTGACGGGACGGGTGGGCGTGGCGATTGACGGCGGCGCGAAGGGAGCGGTGAGCGTCTCCGTCTCTGCGGATGGACGCGACTGGGTGGAGGTGCTGGCGGTCTCGAACATCGGCGTGCACCATGCCGATGTGCCGGCGGCGCTTCTGCCGGCGAAGCGACTTCATGTCCGCGTGTCGGGCGCACCGGCAGCGAAGGTCGTCAAGGTGCGCCAGTACATGTTTGATGCGAAGGTCGATGGACCGGCGGCGTTCGGTTTCGGCGAGACGGACTATCTCGATGCCGCGAGCGGCGCGACGCTCCTCACCCTGAAACCATGGGACTATCTTTCCGACGTGACGAGCGGCGCCTTGCTGCCGGGCGCGCCGGCGGGCGTGGCGTGCTGGTCGCAGTCGTCGGGGCGGAAGGTGTTCCGGGGACGTCCCGCGCCGACGGCGCAGGATCGCGCTCTGCGGATCGCCGCCGCGCGTAACGAGGCGGAGGCGGCGCAGCTGGTGGTCCGTCCGGAACGGGCGGCGAAGGGCGTTCGGGTCCAGGCGAATCTGCCGCCGTTCCTCGAAACCGAGATCCGGTGCGTGGGCTATCTTCTCGTCGATCTCCCGATGGATTCCATGGGTGCGCGC
Source organism: uncultured bacterium (assembly GCA_902779565.1). Classification (GTDB taxonomy): domain Bacteria; phylum Verrucomicrobiota; class Kiritimatiellia; order RFP12; family UBA1067; genus UBA1731. The sequence continues at coordinate 2,639 of CACZCD010000261.1, forward strand.
GGACTGTGGCCGGATCCCATCTTCGATCAGGAGCCGGCGGGGTGCGACATCGCCGCGGGTGAAAACCAGCCGTTCTGGATCACCGTCAAGCCGCGCAAGGGCACGAAGCCGGGGCTGTACAAGGGGACAGTGGAGGTTTCGGCGGCGGAGGGGATGAAAGCCTTCTCCGTGCCGGTGGAGGTGCGCGTGTTCGGTTTCGATCTGCCGGACCGGATGACATGCGAGACGGCGTTCGGTCTTACTTTCAAGACGGTGTTCGCCTATCACCATGCCAAGAAGTCGGAGGACAAGGCCGTCATCGCCGCCAAGTACCTCGACATGTACGCACGCCACCACATCACGCCCTATTCGCCGATGTACGGCGCCGCGACGCCGACATGGACCGAGAAATGGTCGAACGGCAAGGCGGCAGACTCGATGCCGACGTTCGCGTGGGACGACTGGGACGCCACCGTCGTGAAGGCGCTCGAGGGGCGGCATTTCAATACGTTCAGGCTTCCGGTGAAGGGGAAGGGCAGCGGCGAGCCGCTCACACGCCGTTCGCGCGAGGAGAACAGCGCCAGGCGCAAGATCAACGGCGTGATTGAGACGAACGCGCTTTTCGAGGTCTTCATGGATCGCTATTTGAAGGGGATTGAGAGCCACCTGCGAGAGAAGGGTTGGCTGGACGAGGCGTACATCTACGCGTTCGACGAGCCGCACAAGGAGGACTTCGACTACATGAAGGAGGATCTCGGCCGCTTCAAGAAGTATGCACCGTCGCTGCGGCGCATGGTGACGATGGCGCCGAACGAGGACATGTACGGGTATGTGAACCTGTGGTGCCCGATTACACAGCAGTTCAACCGAGAGAAGGCTTGGGCGCGCCAGGCGTTGGGCGAGGAGGTGTGGTGGTACATCACGTTCTCGTCGAAGCCGCCGAAGGTGAAC
>CACZCD010000262.1 GCA_902779565.1 uncultured bacterium
TCTCGGCAGCCCTCGCGTTCCCCTCTGCCGTTCCGCCGCATTTCGCACCCATGGCTTCCGAGCCGGCTCCGCCGCTTCCCGCGGCCATCGCCTCCACCGCCGCCTCGGCGGACGGCAGCACGGACGACGCCGGTATCGGATCGCCCACCCCCACGGCCTGCCGGAAACGCTTCGAGAGCGCCTTGTACTTCATGAGCGTCTTGTACCGCGCGTAGAGGTCCGGCGCCTCCTCCTGGAGAAGCCGCCGGATCCCGCCGCGACGGCCCGCGAAGCTCCCGTCCTCCCGGAAGTACGGCGAGTTGTCCACATGGCACTCCAGGTCCTCCATGAGCGAGCCGAGGCGCACCATGTCCTCGACGGACTCGTGCGCGCGGGCGAGCGCGTCGCGGATCGCGTCCATGCACGGCCTCTCGTTGAGTGTCTGCCTTCTGCGCAGCCTCCGGCGCTCCTCCGCGAGCGCGAGCCGCCGCGCGCGCTCGGCCTCGTAGTACGTCGGGCGGCGCAGGCGGTGGAGGTGCCGGTCGATCTCGCGCCTCGCGAGCCAGAAGAAGAAGGACGCCCCCATCAGCGCGAGGTAGAGGGCGATGCTGCCGCGGCCCGAGATGTGCTCCTGCATCCCGTACGGCTTATGGCCGATGGTATGGCCGGTCCGGCGCGCCTCGCGCCAGAACCGGCTCCTGTACTCGTCGGAGTCGAAGCCCATCACGGCCTCCTCGAACCATGCGAAGAAGTCCCGGTTCCGCTCCGAGAACGGCTTCTCCCACTCCCGAACGGCGGTGTCGAACACCCCCCGCCGCTCCAGATGCCTCTTTGTCGCTTTGTCCATGGCCCCGTAAGATACCAAACCCCGCCCCGAATGTCAACGAGAATTTGTATCGGACTAATTCTCGGGGGTGGTGGTGGAGGGGGAGTTGAAAGCTCGTGCTCTTGTTTCTGCATGGGTCGAAACTTTATGATATAATTCGTGGCGTTTCGTCAAGGTGCGTTTGCGCAGAGTGAAACATGGAAGAATAAGGATGCGTGTGACATTCGCAAAAATGAAAAGGGAGAAGAAATGGCAGTGAGAGTTCTACAGGGAACGGTTTTGAGCGCCATGTTGGTGGTGGCGGCCTTTGCGGACGTGCAGACGAACACGTGGATTTCGGGATCCACAGACTGGAACGCGACGGCGAGCTACTTGGAGAACCGCGTGCCGAGCGCAGGCGACGCGGTGGTGATCCCGTCTGGCGTCACTGCGACCGTCTCGGTCGTTTCGACGGAGGCGGCGAACACGGAAGGGTCGAGCTTCGACGTGTTTTCCAAGCTAGGCCGCGTACTGACGGCGGACGCAACGGCGAGCGTGGTGCTCGACATCGCCGAGGGCGCGTCCGTCACCAACTATTGCTTTCTCATAGGCAAGACGACCGGACACGGCACGATCATCAAGCGTGGGCTTGGCATGATCGAGTTCGGAAATGGAAGTTCGGCTTATGGCTACAATCTGGATCTTCTGGTTGAGGAAGGGACGCTCGTGTTGCCCCAGAACATACAGGACAATAACGGGTTAAACCTCTGCAAGGTGACGGTGAACGAAGGTGCCACGCTCGTCACTGCGGAAGATGCCGCGCACAACACCGGTCTTTCCTATGGCCATACGCGCGTTTATGAGCTGTGGGGTGGCGGCACGCTTACGAATCGCTATGGATCGAACAGGTTCAACTTCAGAAGCGGCGGACTCGTGTGCGAGTTTTCCGGAAGGATAAGGGCTGGCATACGGCTTAACATCAGCGAGGCCGTAACGCTTATGCTTACAGGCGAGGAAAGCACGGTGTCGCCGGAAATCGGCGGCAGGGCGATACTGGGATTCAAGAAGTTCGGCATGACGGGCCAGCTTTCGTCGATGGGCAAGAGCGGTGTTCTGTTTCGCGGAGATTCAGGGACGGTCCTCTATCTCGGCGAGGGCGAGACGAGCGACAAGTCCTTCTCGTCGTGGTGTAGCGGGGATGTGGATCACACCATTGATGCTGGCGCGACGGGCGGATTGAACTTGACCGGTGAGATTGGCTGCTATGTGCCCAATAACCTCAACGAGGTGCGCGGCATGAAGCGGCTCGTCTTGACCGGTTCGAATACGGTGCCGTGTGTCTTTAGTGGCACGCTGCCGACTTGGACGATCCAATCTACGAACTACAACTGGCACATCCTGAAGAAGGGCACGGGAACATGGCGCTTTGCGGACAAGGCGCATACGCACGCCGGCGCGTGGACGGTGGAGGACGGCACGCTCGCGTTCGAGTCGCTGAAGCAGAAAGGCGTCGCCTGTTCGCTCGGCACCTCCACCAACCTGATGGAATACTACGGCGGAGTGATCAACGAATCGAAGCGGATCGACTGGGCGTTCGCGCTCGGCGGCGAGGCGACGAAAGGCAAGATGGAGTATGTGGGCACCAACGATGCCACGTGTTCCACGCGCCCGATTGCGCTGAAGGGTCTGGGAGGCACGTTCGCAAGCTCAAGCAATGCCGTCATGCGGTTCTACGGGGTGATGGCGGAGACTGGAGTGGACGCGGCTCTCGCCCTTTCGGGCGACGCAACGGCGGTGACGAACGTGATCGGCGAGGTTTGCGACGGGAGGGGCAAGGTCTCGCTCGTGAAGGAAGGGGATGGCACGTGGATGCTCTTCGGCACGAACGCGTTTACCGGTTCGCTGGACGTGAGGAAAGGATCTCTGCTCGTGAGCAACCCTACGAACTACACGTGGTTCCGCTTTTCTATCACGCAGTCCTGCTGCCCAGAACCCACAGGCTCCAATGCGAGCCGGGCGCAGATAACCGAGTTAGGCATCTGGGACGGGAACAACAACCGGATCAATGCTCGGCTCTACCCGTTCACCAACTACTACAGCAGGGCGGAGGGAAGCTTGCCGGAGGGAATGTGCGCCTACTGGCGCCCTGGAACGGCCTCGGATACATACAGCAGCGCCAGCGGACCTTCGATTCGCCCATTGGAGGGAATTTTTGACGATGGAACGCCGCTTGTGACGGGGCATAATCCATACATGTCGCCAAAGTTCACGCTCAACGGCAAGGATGTGTTCATGGATCCTGAAAAACCGGCTACGTGGATGCCAATCGTAATGCATCTCACGAACGGAATAGGACGGGCGGCGACATTCGATCTCATTTCGTCGAGCAGCAATGTCGAGCGCAATCCCAAATCGTTCATCATGGAAGGTTCGTTGGATGGGATTCACTGGGATTCGCTCACAAACGTTACGCTCGAATCCAATAGCAGCGGCAAATGGGTGTTCAGTAAGACGTCATATTCCGTCGGAAACTCCGGAACCCATACCGGTGGCGCGCCGATTGCGGGCGGGCCGACAAACGCCGTGCTTGCGCTCGCGAACGTGGAGAGCATATCGGTGGCGGAGGGCGCAAGGCTCGTCTCGCTGGGCCGCACGGCGCCGATCAAGGGGCATACGGTGGACGCAGAGTGCGCGGGTACGATCGAGAACTTCGCGTTCGCCGAAAAGGGCGAGGGCGACGACTGTACGCTTGATGTGGCGAACCTGCCGCG
>CACZCD010000263.1 GCA_902779565.1 uncultured bacterium
CCACGCCCTTCTTTTCATTTTCGGGATCGTCGTCACTCAGGCGTGCGTACAATGCCGTGATTTTTTCTTCCTGCCCCTTGTTTTTCTTTGTTGCCATATAATAAAACTGCTCCTTTCCTGACAACCGGGCATCGCAAAGGCTGCTGCCATTGTACGATGCCCGGTGATCCAAGTCGAATGTGTTATGCTTTCTGTAAGAGGAGCGCCATAAACTGCTCCAGAACGCTCTGTCTGCCCGCTGTATCGAAGTGCGTGCTGACCTCGTAGGTCGTGCCGCCGACCTTCATTTCAAACGTTCCTTCCCCGGAAAGCAGTTCTGAGGGAGCGAAAAGATAGGTCTTGTTCTCTTCCATGAGTATCCCCCTTTACCGTGCGTCGCGGTTGCGTTCCCGGATGCGCTGGCGGTGAAGCAGGTCAAGGCCGGCCATCCGTTCCTTGTGTTCGCCTCCGTCACCCTGTTGGCGCTCGTGTCGTTCGCCGGTGGGCTTCTGCTGGGAATCTCCGTGAACGAGGGACGTCATCAGCGCCAGCGCGAGGCGCGTCTCAAAGAGGCGCTCTCGCAGCTCAGCGGATTTGCGGGCACTTCGGTCACGAACGCGACGGCGCTTCCCGTGAACATGCTTACGCCGGAGCAGCGCCGGAACGTCTCCGTGGTGGTCTTTCAATGAACCTGCGGGTGGCATTGTTCTTGGCCGCGATGCCGGTTGCGGCGGTGGCGTTTCAGCCGCATGTCACGCTTTCGGTTGAGCCGAAAGAAGTTGTGCTCACGGAATCGGCGGAGGCGACAATCCGCATCTACATGCCGCAGCCGTTCCAGCGCAACCCCTCCATCCGTGCTGATTTCATTCCGGAGGGATCGCGGCTCACGATGGAGCGTGGTCAGATCTCGCTCGGCGGCACGAACGCCTGGCGCTATACCGTGAAGGTTCCCGTGAAGCCGGAGGCGGACGGGGTGATGCGGCTGGGACCGGTCGTGGTGTCCATCCCGACGCGCACGGACTTCTTCGGCTTTGTCTCGCGCACGCTTGATCTTCGTTCTGGCACTGTTGAGCTGAAGGTCCTTGCGCCGCCTGAGAAGGGGCGCCCGAAATCATTCTGCGGCGCCATCTCGCGGGAGTTCGCGGCGACGGCTTCGCTTGATACGAACGTCTGCACGGCGGGAGATCCGCTCCTGTTCTCTCTTGATGTCGCCGGCGCGACCGATCCTTCGATGGTCCATGCGCCGCCGGTCGCCGAGGCGTTCCGCGGTTCGCCGTTCAAGCTGGATGCCGCCTCGCTCAAGACGGAGACGCTGGCGGCCTCGAAGCGGTTCTCCTGGCGCGTGCGCGCCGTGAAGGCCGGAACCGTGGAGTTTCCGTCCGTCCCGGTTTCCTACTTTGATGCGAAGGGGCGCGCCTATCGCACCATTCGGACGGAGCCAATCCCGATTCAGGTGAAAGCCGGCGAACAGGCGGCGCTGGGCGCGCTTGACGAGGCGGGCGGCGAGACGGACGAGTTCCCGATGCCGGACGGTCTCGATCTGCCGTTCGAGGTGAAGAGCTTTACGCTCAAGCACGCGCTTTCGCTTGCGTTCCGTGCGGAGACGGAGGCCGACTTCCGCGCCGCGGCCGAACGTTATGCCGCTTTCGTGGAGTCGCTCTCCACTGCCGAGGCCGCATCCGCGCCGGACGGCGCCCGCTTTGCGTCGGTCCATGCCGCCAATCTCGGCGCGCTCTATCTCCTGGCGGGGAAACCGCGTGAGTCGCTGAAGTCGTATGAACGGGCGGAACTTCTGGCTGGCGCGACGGCGGGCACGACGCGCGGCGTCCGCGCCGCGCTAGCGCGTCTCAAGAACGATCCGCGCGTGGAGCTGCCGCTGCCGCGATTGATGTTCCCGTTCTGGTACCGGTTCGCGCTCAAGGGACGCATCCTGTTTTCGGTAGGCGTGCTGCTGGGGCTGGCGCTGCTCTTTGGACTCGCGATGCGCGCGGGACGCCGTCTCTCCGTGTTGGCGTTGTGTCTCGGCGCGGCGACGGTTGCGCAGGCGTGGCCGTTCGGCGGACGAGATCCGTTCGCGGGTTTCTTTGACAACATGCCGGCCATGCATCGGATGAACATCGGCGGTGACGTTTGCCCCGTACGGGCGAGGGCGTGGTTCGGGTCCACGGTCACGATGGTTGGCGAGCCGGTCGATCTCGTGGTGATGGTCGAGCCGGGGACGCTTCGCATCGAGCCGGGTTCCATCAAGGTGGAGGCCGACATCGGCGGTGAGAAGACTATAGGGCAATTGCGCAGCGATTCGCCGAATGTGTACAAGCTGCGCGTGACATTTCTGGAGCCGGGCACGAACAATGTGCCGATTACCGTCACCGGCACCTATTCCGGCGTGTACTGCGTGACGAACGGGAACATGATTTCGTCCGGACGCGTGATGAACCAGCCGTTCCGGCTTCCCCTGAAGCCGGTGCGCGTGGCCGTGAATTCGCTTCCGTCGCATGGGCGGCCGGATGATTTCGCCGGTGCCGTGGGCAGGTCGTTCAAGCTGCGGCAGCAACTCACGCCGGACAAGGTGCATCCGGGCGATCTCGTGACGGCGGAATACACCCTTGACTTTGATGGGTACTGTCCGTCGAACGCCGAGGTGCGCGTGGAGAATCTTTCGCGCGAATTTAAGGCGTATGACGTGAAGGAGACGGCACGGAATGCGAAATCCGTGAGCTGGCGGCAGATTCTCGTGCCGCGCACGACGGCGGCGACGAACGCGGCACTCGTCTCGTTCAGCTACTACAACCTTCGGACCAAGCGTTACGAACGGGCGTGTGCCGCCCCGGCGAAGCTCACGTTTGTCTCGGCGCAGGCCGCCTCTACCGAGAACACGCGCGTGATGGTGAACGCCACCGCCGATCCGGCAGTTGGCGCAGGGGCGGAAGAGGGGCGCTCCGCCTCGCTGACGCTCCGCTTCGCGCCCCATGCGAAATCGCCCGTGGTTGTGACGCTGCCGCCCGGCACCGAGACGCGCGAGACCGGGCGTCTGAACGGCTGGCGGCGCCTCGAATCTCCGCGTGGCGCCGGTTGGGTGAAGCCGTAGCCCCAATTGGGCATCTCTCCAATTGGGTAGCCCCTTAATCGGGGAGTTCTGAAATCGGGCTGCCCCCAATTGGGCAACCCCTTAATCGGGGAGTACCCAATCGGGGAGTTCGTCAATCGAGGAGTCCAGAAGTTGCGGAGTTCAGAAATCGGGCAGCACCTCAATCGGGAAACCCTCAAATCGATGGGGAAAAACGGCGTTTCTGGCGGTCAAAAATCCGCACTTGCGGAAAGAGGCGGAATTTTGTAAAATACGCACTTCAATTTTTTGAACACACCAGGAGAAGAAAAGATGGCAGCTAAGAGATTCCCGCTCGACCATGTGCGCAATTTCGGCATCATGGCGCATATTGACGGTGGTAAGACCACGACGTCTGAGCGAATCCTCTATTACTCGGGCAAAAACTACAAGATCGGCGAAGTGCATGACGGCGCGGCGACGATGGACTTCATGGTCCAAGAGCAGGA
>CACZCD010000264.1 GCA_902779565.1 uncultured bacterium
TCCTCGTAACGCGTCTTCTGCTCAACGGGCTTCGAGTAGGCGTCTGATTCGTCCACGACCGTCTTGGGATCGAGGGCCTTCTCAAACGTCGGCATCTTGCGCTGCAAAGGCGCGTTTTCGTCGATGGCGACGATCCCCTCCTTGCCGGCGGCGTTCTTCACGACGATTCCCTCGCGGGCCCCCACCATCGCGGCGGCCGCCTCCTTCTGCTCCTCCGTAACGGCCTCGCGCGCATCGACTTCCGCCTTTGCGGCCTCATCGACGGGCTTGAGCTCGCTGCACTCGCCGCGCGCCAACTTTTCGAGCGGCTTCATCAGCGGATCGTCATCCTGAAGGATCGTGCACTTCAGCGGCTCGTTGATGTATTCCTCGATCTCCGGGATGGCGAAGGACTCGTCCTCGTCGGCGAACGAAATGGCGATGCCGGTATTGCCGGCGCGGCCCGTACGTCCGATGCGGTGCACGTAGTCCTCGGCCTCGTAGGGGAAGTCGAAGTTGATCACGTATTCGATGTCATCAACATGGATGCCGCGCCCGGCGACATCCGTCGCCACGACGATCTTGATCTTCCCTTCACGGAAATCCTCGAGCGTCTTGAGGCGGCGGTTCTGGTTCACGTCGCCGGAAAGCATCTCGCAGTTCACGCCGCGCCGCTTCAGCGACTCAAAGACGTCCTCCGTGGTCGATTTGCGGTTGCAGAACACGATCGCCCGCGCATCGGGATGGAGCGCGATGTGGTTGAAGAGCACCTTGAACTTGTCCTCGGCACGGATTACGTACACCACCTGACGCACCGTGTCGGTCGCGTTGTGTTCGCTCTCCACTTCAGCGCGGAACGGCTCCTCCATCCACTGGGAGGCCAGCTCCATCACGCTATCGGAGAGCGTGGCGGAATAGAGCATCGTCGTGCGCTTGTCCTTCGGCGGCAAACGCCCCATGATGCGGCGCACGTCCGGGATGAAGCCCATGTCCAGCATGCGGTCCGCCTCGTCGATGACGAGCGTATCCACCTTCGTGAGATCGATCACATGCTTGTTGCAGAAGTCGAGAAGCCGTCCGGGCGCCGCGACGAGCAGATCCACCGGCGCATCCTGGAGTTCGCGCTGCTGGCGCTCGTAGTCCATGCCGCCATACACGGCGAGGCAGCGCAGGTCGCAGTACTTGCCGATGGCGTCGGCGTCCTTGCAGATCTGGATCACAAGCTCGCGCGTCGGTGCGATGACGAGCGCACGCGGACAGCCGCCCTTCTGCGCGCGCCGGTCCGGCGTGCGGAGATAGCGCGTAAGGATCGCCACGAGGAACGCCGCTGTTTTGCCGGAGCCGGTCTGCGCCTTGCCGGCGATGTTCTTGCCCTCCAGCGCGCTCTGAAGAGAGAGCGCCTGGATCTCCGTGCAGTACTGAAATCCGAGATCGGCGATGCCGTGCATCACCTCGGCGGGAAGATCGAAATCATGGAAGCGCTTCTTACCTTCGACTGGCGCCACCGCGAACTGGTCGATCGACCACGCGGCGTGCGCCTGCTGGCGCTTTGCGCGCTCCTCCTCCGTTATAACGCCGCCCGGACGCATCTCGTCGGCGGCGGTGTTCACCGGTGCCGGACCGCGACGGCGGTCGCCACGGCCACGGTCACGGCGACGATCATCCCGACGGTCTCCGCGACGGCCACGCCCCTCGTCACGGCGGCGCTCGCCCTGCTCCTGCCGGGGCTTCTGCGCGGATCCGCCCTTCTGTCCCGACGGTGCCGCATTGGGCTTTCCACCCTTCGGCTTGTTATCGGCGCCCTTCTGATCGCCGCCACCCTTGTTGCCGTGGCGGCCGCGCCTACCGTGGCGGCCTCTTCCATTGCCGCCGGACTCGGCCTTGTTCTGCGCCGGGGCGGACTTTTTGCCGGTGAGTTTCGCCACCAGCTTTCCGAGAAATCCAAAAGCCATGTTTGCTGATAAATGGTCGTTGGTAGTTGATGGATAGAACAGTCGGCAATTGGCAGGGTTGTCCGGATCGGCCGAAACACGCCACCGGCTGCCAATTGCCAACCATCCGCGCGCAAATTAGCGCTTCGAGAACTGGAAGCGCTTGCGGGCGCCCGGCTGACCGGGTTTCTTGCGCTCCTTCATGCGGCTGTCGCGCGTCATGCAGCCGGCCTTCTTCAGCGCCGGACGCAGATTGGCGTCCGCCTCAACCAGCGCACGGGCGAGTCCGTGACGGATTGCGCCGGCCTGGCCAGAGACGCCGCCGCCCTTCGCGAACACGATCACGTCCGTCGAGGAGAGATCGTAGCCCGAAATGGCGATCGGCTGCTTGAGATAGTCGCGGAGCGCTTCGGAGGTGATGTAGGCCTCGAGCGGCGTGCGGTTGACGGTCCATTCACCCTTGCCTTCGACGAGCGTGACGCGCGCGACGGCGGTTTTGCGGCGGCCGGTGCCGGCCGAAATGATCTTCTTGTTAGCCATAGCTTCTCGGTCCCCTTTAGAGCGTGATTGTTTCCGGCTTCTGCGCGGCGTGTGTGTGCTCCGGGCCGGCGAAGACCTTGACGCGCGTCATCATCTTGCGCGCAATGTTGTTCTTGGGGAGCATGCCCCACACCGCTTCCTTGATCATGCGGTCGGGATGCGACGCACGCATCTCGGCGGCCGTGAAGTGCTTGAGGCCGTCCCGGTAACCGGAATAGCGCTGATAGTCCTTCTGCACTTCCTTCTTGCCCGTGAGCTTCACCTGGGCGGCGTTGATGACAACGACGAAAGCGCCCTGATCGACCGACGGGTCGAAATTCGGGGAGTCCTTCGCGCGGAGTTTGTTGGCGATCAGGACGGCCAGACGGCCGAGCACCTGATCCTTCGCGTCCACCAGATACCACTTCCGGGCGTCGCCGGGGTTCTGGCCGCGAGTCGATTTCTGCAGCATTGTTCTGTTCTTTCTTTGTTTTGTGGCTTTGTCCCCCAAAGGGGGTTTGTCCGTTTCACCGGCACCCACCGACTTTGTCACCCGATGGGGCTTGAAAGTTGTGTATTAAACCATAACTCGCTCCAAATGTCAATCTGCAATTTTGGGTGGGAACAGAATGGTTAATCATGCCTAGTATAGACTTGTTTAGCATGCGGTGCATGATGTGGTGTGTGTTTGCATGTCAGTATGCGGGGAATGCCGCCGCAACCTCACCCGCCCGTGGCGGAGGGCGTCTGGCTGCGTCCTCGCCCCGCTCGGCAATCGCCAGATTGCCGTCGGGGGCGAGTCCATCGCCATGCATCCCGCCGCCCCAAGCGGGGTCGGCTAAAGGCGGCGGCATTCCCCGCCCAGCACATTCGGTCAGCGCTGAGCCAGGGTGTGGCCGGAGGGTCGGCGCACCGCCGGCTCCGGCGGATTCCTGCGGGGCGCCGCGTCCGCATGCGGCGCGGTCTGCCGTCGCCCGGCTCGGTCGGAATACCTCCCTTCGCCGGATCGGCGGCATCTCGCTTGCCTCCGTCCGCGTCTCCCGCCGT
>CACZCD010000265.1 GCA_902779565.1 uncultured bacterium
ACAGCCATCGCCGCCAGCAGGTTTCTGCGCAAGCGATCCCGGTCACTCATGGGGAGAGGGTCGGCATCGTGACCAGCAGGGAAACAAGGCAAACGATGTAGAGCACCGTGAACAACGCCCCCATGACGATCCCAAACCACGCTCTGCCCAAACCATGTTTCTCAGGATGTTTCTTAATGCTGCTGATGGCCAGCACGCCAGTGGCAATCGCCAGGATCCCGACAAACGGGATCACCGACACCAACCCCAGGTAGCCGGCCGCAATGGCCCATCCCGACCGGCCGATCGGAATCACCATTCTCAACGCCGCGTCGTCGCCTGCGGAAGCATTGGCCCGCGGGACGGCCGCACCGCATTCACCGCACGACGCAGCATTGTCGGGAAGACGTGCCCCGCAATTTGTGCAAAAAGCCATATTGCCTTACATCCCGGCGGCGCCTGCCGCCGCACCGACAACTACAAGAGCAATATAGCCAAGGCCGCCGAGCCCGCCAATGATGAGGTTTGCGATAATCCACCCCATGGCCGTCTTGGACGCTGACTGCGCCCCGGCTATGTCGCCCTGGGCAAGCTTCGTATTGACCTGCGCCGCATAGATTATCGCGACGATACCGCCGATAAGACAGCAGAATATGGTCGTGAGAACGGCCCCAACCATGTGGTTGGGAACGGCTGGTTTTCCATTTGCGCCAAGGCCCTTGCCGGCGACGGGAACGCCGCACTTGGGGCAAATCACGGCCTTGTCATTTATTTCAGCTCCACATTCTGCACAGAACATAGCTCACCGCTCCTTTCTCTGACGAGTTTTAGTGGATATTATATCAAAAACCGACTTCCCGCGCGAGACGCGCGAGAACACGCCACGCGTGATTTGCACACGTTACGCATCTCACATACGCGGATTGGTTTTAGAAATTGGCGGTTTCAGATGAAGCAAAATACGCAAGATTGCGTACGTTGACGGATTCGCCGCGTGGGAAAGCGGAGGGGGTGTTTCGGCGCAATGCGATCAGCAGAGAAAGTCCTGTGCATCAGCGACAAGTCGGGGGCTTGGAGCCGACTGTCGCACGAGAGGTATAATGTAGAACGAGCCTTTTCTCAACGGTGGAGAAGGATCCGTTCTTTGACAACTGGCTGAATGGAATACGACTTGCAAACATGCCAACACGTGCGCTTGCGTCGTGTAGCGCCGCGCGCGCGTTGACATGTTCACAAGTCTTACCTCTAAAAGCAAAAGATCCTCCTATCTGATATACTGTTAATTGGAGCGCACTGGCCACGGTGGCCGTGCAAAAACACAACCAGACAGGAGGATCCAAATGGACAAAGAGTATTATACCACAATCGGCATGGACGTGAGCGACCGCACGACGAAGGTATGCGTCATGGCCAAGCAAGGCATCAATCCGAAAATCGTCATGGAGACGACGATCCCGACCTCGAAGGATGGACTGGCGAAATTCCTCGCCACCCAGGACAAGGCGTCGCCCGTTGTGTTCGAGACGGGAATGCACTGCAGGTGGATGAACGAGGTCGCCGAGGGTATTGGGTTCAAGGTGTACATCGCAAACCCCTGCCGCCTAAGGATGATAACAGAGTCGAAGGCGAAGAACGACGTCAACGACGCAAGGATGCTTGCGAGAATCGCGCTTTCCGATCCAGGGCTTCTTCACCCGGTGAGGCTCCGCGGAAAGGAGCACCAGAAGATGCTCAATCTCCACGAGATGCGCAACCTCCTCGTGAAGCAGCGCACCGGGATCATCGTCCAGCTGCGGGCGGTCGCGAAGTCGATGGGGTTCAGGATAGAGAGAAGCTCGACGGCCCACTTCCACGCGATCGACACCAGGGCATGGCCGAAGGAATTCCGCGACATCGCCTGGCCTATGCTGAAGAACCTCGAACAGCTGGCTGTCACGATCAAGACCTACGAAAAGCAGATAAGGGAGCTCGCGCAGACACCGACGTTCAAGGCCCAGGTCGAAAGGCTGATGGAGATCCGATACGTCGGACTGTATGTCGCAACCGGGTTCGTCGCCGTGACGGGTGGGGACATGGACAAGTTCGAGAAGTCAAGGGACGTCGGGCCATGGCTTGGCCTAGTGCCAAAGCAGGACCAGTCGGGAGACATCGACAGACAGTGCCACATCACAAAGACGGGGTCGCCGTTCATGAGACGGCTTCTGGTCGAGAGTGCGCAGATGATCGTCCGGGATAGCGCGACTGACACCGACCTCAAGGTGAAAGGCATGCGATTCTGCCGAAGGGGCGCGAAGATAGCGAAGCGGAAGGCCATAGCGGCTGTCGCAAGGTCGCTCGCGGTGCTCATGGTGGCCATGCTTAAGCATCCCAACACGCCCTACGCGCCGCTGTCGGAACGCTGCAAGATGGAGTTGCTCTCCATGAAGGCAAGTGCATAGGCACGGGCGCGGCTGCAAATACAGTTTAAGTGAAGGAGGAGTCGCAGAGGTAACGACCGCAATCCGATCCAGTAACGCTTGAATGTCCTGTCCGCCGGTGAGTGCGTTAAACGTGTGTGCGCGGGAAATCGCGGACGAGAGGTTGCACCCTGGCAGGATGGATTACAGAATGCAGGCTGGCGACAACGCCGACAACGGCATCCAGACACTGCGAATAGGAGAGAGACATAGATCAGGCACTTGGACTCGGCATGCGGAAATCGCCAAAGCGATTTAGCCCATTGACAATTGTTCTCATAGGAGCACGTTTGCGGGCCCGACGTGATTTCGACCGCCACGGTAAATGGCGCGCGTGAAGGCGCGCGCGTCGAAATCATGTCGGTGGGGTGCCCGCAAACTGCGGGTCGGGCGAGCAGGTCGGGCCAAGTCCCCGACTACCTAAGCCGAAACTCGCCCCGCCGCGTCCGCGCTACCGCACGATGTCAGGCAAACCACACGTGCACCAGAAAACAAACCCACACGCACACTGGCGGTGGGAAAGGGAGCGAAAGAACAATAGAAATCAGAGCGTGTGGACAGCCCAGGCGGAGAGGCCCTTTTTGCGAAGGGACCCTGCGACTTCCTCGGCCCGCGCCGCGGATTCGACAAGCCCGAACACCGACGAGCCGCTGCCGCTCATCGCGACGCCGATCGCGCCGGCCGTCCTGAGCGACGACATCGCGTCGGCTATCTCCGGATGCAGACGGCATGCCGGAAGAGCGAGGTCGTTCGCGAACGACGCCGCAATCCGGCCGAGATCGCCGGAGGCGAGCGCGTCAAGGCAAGCGCCGGTCGCGGAAGGAGCGGCGATGTCGCGGGCCGTGCACCACGCGTAGACCTCGCGCGTCGAAGTGTGAATCCCTGGGTTCACGAGAACGAGATCGAGCCGGGGGCAAGAGGCGCGCTCAACCACCTCGCCGCGCCCCTGCATCACGACAGGCCCGCCGAAGACGAGCGCAGGCACATCGCTCCCCACCTGAGCGCCGATTTCGCAAAG
>CACZCD010000266.1 GCA_902779565.1 uncultured bacterium
TCAGCCCCTCCTACGAAATCACACCCGAGAAGAAGAAGGTCGTCGCCGAACTGCGTGCGGCCGCGAAGGCGGCGGACGAAATCTATCTGGCGCCCGATCCGGACCGCGAGGGAGAGGCGATCGCCTGGCATCTCAGCGAGGTGTTGGCGAAGGAGGCGAAGGGGAAGAAGGTCTCCCGCGTGACCTACAACGAGATCACGAAGTCCGCCGTGCAGGCGGCGGTGGCCAATCCTGGCGAGATTGACATGGCGCGTGTGGACGCCCAGCAGGCCCGCCGCATCCTCGACCGCCTGGTGGGTTTTCAGGTGTCGCCGATGCTCTGGCGCTATCTGTCCTACGGACGTTTCCTCTCCGCTGGACGCGTCCAGTCCGTCGCCCTGCGGCTTCTCGTGGAGCGCGAGCGCGAGATCAAGGCGTTTGTGCCGGTCCCCTACTGGATTCTCGGGGTCGAGGCGCAGAAGGACGGTCTTGCGTTCCAGGCGCGTCTGGCGCGCCTCGACGGGAAGAAGCCGGAGATCGCCGACGAGCAGACGGCGGGATCGATCGTGGCCGATCTTGCGGGGGCGACCCTGCGCGTCGGTAGCGTCAAAGATCAGCCGAAGAGCCGCCATCCGTATCCGCCGTTCACGACCTCCACGCTGCAGCAGGCGGCCAGCTCCGTCTGCGGCTTCTCGCCGCACCGGACGATGGGGTTGGCGCAGAAGCTCTATGAGCAGGGTCTGATCACTTACATGCGAACGGACTCGGTGAACATCGCGCAGAGCGCGCGTGAAGCCGCGGCGGCGTTCGTGGCGCAGGAATACGGGCAAGAGTTTCTGCCGGAGACGCCGAACTTCTACAAATCAAAGTCCGGCGCGCAGGAGGCTCATGAGGCGATCCGTCCTACGGATGTGCTCCGCAAGCCTGGCACACTTGAGGGACTTGACGCCTCGGCGGCGAAGCTCTACGATCTCATCTGGCGGCGGTTTGTCGCGTCGCAGATGGCGGATGCGCGCTTCTCGCTCCGCACTGTCACGCTGGAGCCGGTGAAGGCGGGGCTGACGCATGTGTATGCGTTCACCGTCTCCACCACGGCGGTCGTGTTCGAGGGCTTTCTCAAGGCGATGCCGGCGGCGGCGAAGCGCAAGACGGAGGGCGAGGAGGATTCCGACGAGGTCAACGCCCTGCCGCCGCTCGCGGAAGGCGACACCCCGGAGGTGCTGCGCTGGCTCTCTGACCGCAAGGAGACGAAACCGCCACCGCGCTACTCCGAGGCGGCGCTCGTCAAGGCGCTGGAGGAGAACGGCGTGGGGCGGCCGAGCACGTACGCCCAGACGATCGAGGTGCTGGTGACCCGCCAGTACGCTTCGCGCGAGGCACGTCAGCTCGTGCCTACGAAGCGTGGCGAGGATGTGAACGACTGGCTCGTTTCGCGTCTGCCGGCGCTGTTCGATGTCGGCTACACGGCGCAGATGGAGTCCGAGCTCGACAAGGTGGAGGAGGGGCACGAGACGGGCGAGAAGATGCTGTCGGGCTTCTATGTGAAGTTCCGCGACTGGTTGGCTTCCGCCAAGGAACCGCCGCCGGATCCGGCGCGTTTCCAGGAGTTGTTTGCGCTTTTCGATGAGGTGACGGCGTGGCGGGAACCCAAGACCGTTGGAAAGCGGACGTACGACGACAAGGCGTTCGTCGCGTCGGTGCGTGAGCAGGCCGAAAAGGAGCCGGAGAAGCTCTCGGAGCGTCAGCTGCGCGTGCTGGCTTCGATGGCCGCCTCGTACCGCGAACAGATCCCAGACGCCGATGCGCGGCTTTCCGCGCTGGGATGGGGCGATCTTGTCGAGCGGCGCAAGGATGCGCCGGACGAGGGACTGGTGAAGGACTGTTTCACCGCGCTCGAGGCGGCTGGTGCGTTCGACGGCAACAAGTTCCTCACATCGCTTCGCCGTCAGTTTGATCAGGGACGGGCGCTTTCGGAGAAGCAGTTTGCGATTCTGGCGCGCACGACCCTTGAGAATCTCGGCGAGGGCGAGGTCGCTGCACCCTTGCGGGCGCGGCTCTCGTCCTTCGCGCCGGACGGCGGCGCGCAACCGGCAGCGGCGGATCCGGCCCTACCGGGACTCTTGGCGATGCTGGAGGAGATCGGCACGTGGCGCGAACCGACGAAACGCGGCAAGCGTGTGTTCGATGACCGGGAGTTCGCCGATTCGCTCAAGGGGCAGTTCGCGCGGCGCAAGTCGCTTACGCCGCGTCAAGTCGCCGCTCTCCGGAAGATGCTGGTCTCCTATCGCGAACAGATCCCCAACTTTGACGAACGCGCCAAGACGCTCGGCTTCACGGCGACGGCTGGTGGCGCCAAGCGTCGTACGGGAGGTCGGTCACGTCGCTGAGCGCCCATCCCGGCGCGGCCAACGATGCGGCCGCCACGCAGTTCGTCTCGTTCCTGCTCGCTGAGAAGAACGCCTCGCGCCTGACCGCGAAGGTTTACCAGCAGGATATCGCGCAGTTCGCCTCTTTCCGCTGGGGCGAAGAGGTGCCGCCGCCGTTCCCGTGGGAGAACGTGACGCCGGAGGATGCGCGTGCGTTTCTGATGGCGTTTACGCAGAGCGGCGCGAAGGCGTCCACCACGCGTCGGAAGCTCGCGTCTCTGCGAACGTTCTTCCGCTGGCTTTCGCGGGAGGGCAAAGCCGTCCACAATCCGTTCGCGGCGCTGCACGGGCCTCGACTCGCCAAGCCGCTGCCGAAGGTGCTTTCGGCGGAGGAGACGGATCGGTTTCTGGCGGCGCCCCTCGCCGAGCTGGAGCGTCTGAAGCGGGAGAAGAAACCCGCCAAGCGGGAAGAGGTGTTTGGCTGCCTCCGGGATTCGGCGCTCTTCGAGTCGCTCTATTCCACGGGGTGCCGAATCTCCGAGATGATGGCGCTCTCCTGGCGCGACATCGATTTCGCGAACGGGAGCGTAATCGTGATTGGCAAGGGATCCAAGCAGCGGCTCTGCATTCTGGGTTCGCGGGCGATCGAGGCGCTGACGCGCTTGAGGCGGGCGGCGGAAGGGTTCGTTCCGGACGGCGGTGCGGCCGCAAGCCCCGTGTTTCTCGGACTGAAGGGGGAGCGGATGACCCCGCGCGACGCGGAGCGACGGATGAAGAAGTGGCTGGCGGCCGCCGAGCTGCCGCCCGATCTGTCGCCGCACAAGCTTCGCCATTCCTTTGCGACGCATCTGCTCGATGCCGGTGCCGATCTGCGGAGCGTGCAGGAGATGCTGGGGCACAGTTCGCTCGCCACCACGCAGATCTACACGCATGTCTCAATCGAACGGCTCAAGGACGAATACACCAAGGCGCATCCGCGCGCGTGAGGAAACCGAGATGGAGAAACCGAACCCTCAGCCCCTGCGTTGGAACGCGTCGATTCAGCTGACGGCCGACTATCTGCAGCGGCAGGGGGTGCCGGATCCGCAGGTCGCCGCCGAGCT
>CACZCD010000267.1 GCA_902779565.1 uncultured bacterium
AGGATCGTGCGTTCGGTCTCGGGGTCCCAGTAGGTGTTGTAGGTCGCGGTGAGAAAGCCGCAGCTCAGCGCCGCCCGCTCGATCCCCATGATGATCGTGGTGTGGTAGGGGTTGTTGACGGAGGGGCTGATAATGGCGATCTGGCGCTGCCCGCTCAGGGCGGAGGGCGTCGTATAATCCAGCGCCCGCGCCGCCGCCCGCACGCGGGCGATCAGCTCCGGCGTAAAGCGGGAAAGCTCCTTCCCGTTGAGGATCATCGAAACGCTGGCGGACGTAACGCCCGTCAGCCCGGCAATGTCCTTTAGAGTGACCCGTTTCGCCATCGTTCCCTCCCCCGGCGCGCCGGCACGACCGAGCCGGCCTCGCCCGCCTGCTTTATGGTTTGTTTAATATTATTGCAAATTTAAGCACTTTGCAATCGGCGCATTTCACAATTTGAAATCCCGAAAGCTGTACAAACCGTTAATCTTCCTCTGCGGCTATTGACTTTGAATCGCGGAATCTAGTAAAATATGCCTGCGCGGCTTTGGCAAGGTTTGCTTAAATTAAGCATCTTTGCGGCGACGACGCCGCGCGCTTCTCACCCCCGGCTCCGCAGATATCACATCTATATTTATAAGGAGTGCAAAAGATGGAAACCAGACCTTTCGTTCCCTGGGAAATGATGAACTCGTTCATGATCGACGTGTTCCAGAAGTACGGCGTGCCCGCGGAGGACGCCAAAATCTGCGCGGACGTTCTGCTCGAGTCTGACCGCCGCGGCATCGAAAGCCACGGCTGCAACCGCTTCAAGCCCATCTACCTCGACCGCATCAAGAACGGCACGCTGCTGCCCGTGACGAAGATCGACGTCGTCAAGGACACGCCCACCACCGTCGTGATGGACGCGAACAACGGCATGGGCATGGTCGCCAGCTACCGCATGATGGAAATGCTGATCGAAAAGGCAAAGAAGTACGGCATGGCGGGCGGCACGATCTTCAACTCCACGCACTACGGCATCGCGGGCTACTGGACCACGATGGCGGAGAAGGCGGGCATGATCGGCATTTCCGGCACGAACGCGCGCCCCTCCGTCGCGCCGACCTGGGGCGTGGAGCCGATGATGGGCACGAACCCGTTCACCTTCACCATGCCCACGGACGAGGAGTTCCCCTTCAACTTCGACTGCGCCACCTCCATCGTGCAAAACGGCAAGATCGAGTTCTATGAGCGCATCGGTCACGATACGCCGGCGGGCCTCGTCGTCACGAAGGACGGCGGCACCATGACCGACTCCGGCCAGATCCTCAAGGATATGCGCGCGGGCAAGTGCGCGCTGCTTTCCATCGGCGGTCTCGGCGAGGCGACCGGCGGCTACAAGGGCTACGGCTTCACCACCATCGTCGAGATCCTCTCCTCCGCGCTTGCCGGCGGCCCCTTCATGAAGGAGCTGAGCGGCAAGAACCCCGACGGCAGCAACCGCATGTACCGTCTGGGCCACTTCTTCTTCGTCATCAACCCCGAGTTCTTCATGGGGCTCGACACGTTCAAGAAGACCACCGGCGGCATCCTGCGCGGCCTGCGCGCGTCCGAGAAGGCGCCCGGCGCGGAGCGCATCTACACCGCCGGCGAGAAGGAGTGGGACGCCTGGCAGGAGCGCAAGGACAAGGGCGTGCCCGTGGGCGAATCCATCCAAAAGGAGCTCATCGCCCTGCGCGACGAATACAAGCTGGACTACAAGTTCCCGTTCGAGAAATAACAGAAAGGAATAATTTTGATATGGATTACGCAAAGGAATCGCTTCGCCTGCACCGCGAATGGAAGGGCAAGATCGAGGTCGTTTCCACCGTCAAGACGGATACGAAGGACGATCTGTCGCTGGCGTACACCCCCGGCGTCGCCCAGCCCTGCCTGGAGATCCAGAAGGACGTCAACAAGAGCTACGAGCTGACCCGCCGCCACAACCTCTGCGCCGTCATCACCGACGGCACGGCGGTGCTGGGTCTCGGCGACATCGGCCCCGAGGCGGGTATGCCCGTTATGGAGGGCAAGTGCGTCCTCTTCAAGAACTTCGGCGGCGTGGACGCCTTCCCCCTGTGCGTCAAGACCAAGGACGTGGACGAGTTCGTCAACGCCGTCTACCTCATCTCCGGCAGCTTCGGCGGCATCAATCTGGAGGACATCGCCGCGCCGCGCTGCTTTGAGATCGAGCGCAAGCTCAAGGAAAAGTGCGACATCCCCATCTTCCACGACGACCAGCACGGCACCGCCATCATCACGCTGGCGGGCCTGACGAACGCGCTGAAGGTCGTCGGCAAGAAGAAGGAGGACGTCAAGGTCGTGACCTCCGGCGCGGGCGCGGCGGCGATCTCAATCACGAAGCTGCTGCTCTCCGCGGGCTTCACCAACATCGTGATGACCGACCGCAAGGGCGCGATCTACGAGGGGCGCGAGGGTCTCAACTGGATCAAGGAGGAGATGGCGCAGGTCACGAACCGCGGCAAGGAAAAGGGCGCGCTCGCCGACGTGATCAAGGGCGCGGACGTGTTCATCGGCGTCTCCGCTCCCGGCACGCTGACGACGGAGATGGTCAAGACCATGAACAAGGACGCCATCGTCTTCGCCTGCGCGAACCCGACGCCGGAGATCTTCCCCGACGACGCGAAGGCGGGCGGCGCGAAGGTGGTCTCCACCGGCCGCAGCGACTATCCGAACCAGATCAACAACGTCCTCGCCTTCCCCGGCGTGTTCCGCGGCACCTTCGACGTGCGCGCGAGCGACATCAACGAGGAGATGAAGATGGCGGCGGCGCAGGCGCTCGCCGGCCTTATCTCCGACGACGAGCTGAACGCGGATTACATCATCCCCAAGGCGTTCGACCCGCGCGTCGGCCCCGCGGTCGCAAAGGCGGTCGCCGAGGCGGCGCGCAAGAGCGGCGTCGCGCGGATCTGATACTGAAATGCATTAAAAAGTAGAAGTATTCTACTTTTTATAGCGCCGCAAGGCGCGTTGCATTTCGTATGAGACGCGCCGATGTGCGAAGCACAGCGGCTGCAATTAAAATTTCTGATTTTAATTGCAGAGTAGTATGAGCGATTCTCCGAACATATAAAAAGGAGCCGCCCCACGGGGCGGCTCCGCTTTCTTCGTATCACTCGCCGCGGGAGGCGAGGCGCTGCGTCTGTTCGATCTCGGTGATGAGCGCGACGCGCTCGGCGTGGCGCCCGCCCTCGAACACGGCGTTCCTCCACTCGTCAACGATCATCTTCGCGGTCTCGACGCCGATCACGCGCGCGCCGAAGGCGATCATATTCGCGTTGTTGTGCTGCTTGGTAAGCCGCGCGGTGTACGGGTCGCTGCAAATGCAGCAACGGATGCCGTCCACCTTGATCGCGGCAAGCCCGATGCCGACCCCCTGGCCGCAGATCAGCACGCCGCCGTCCGCCTCGCCCGAGGCGA
>CACZCD010000268.1 GCA_902779565.1 uncultured bacterium
CCTTCTACCGCTTCTCTGATAGCTCCAAGCTTCACCTGTACAGAACTTTCTCTGTTTTTTTGCTTCGGTTTAATGAAGGTACGTCCGATATAGGAGTTCTTCACAAAAGCCTGTCCATAAGGAATGCCGGATGCCATGGCATAGCCAAGGGCTGCACAATTACCGGACTCCGGTACACCTACTACCATATCGGCTTCCACCGGGCTATCTTCTGCCAAATACTTACCCGCCAAAATACGTGCATTATATACGCTGACAGAATCGATTCTGGTATCCGGTCTGGCGAAGTAAATATACTCAAAAATACATCTTGCATGTTCTTCTTTTGGAATGCACATAGTGGTGTTGCTTTCGATGCCCTTTTCCGGACTGATGGTGACGATTTCACCCGGCAATACATCACGAACAAATTCCGCGCCGATGGTATCTAAGGCACAAGTCTCAGACGCAAGCACGTAAGTATTCTCTCTTTTTCCGATACATAGGGGTCTAAAGCCAAATGGATCTCTGGCTCCGATAAGTTTTCTAGGTGACATGATGACCAGGGAATAGGCTCCCTTAATCTTCTTCATAGCTTTGGCAACAGCCTCTTCGACAGTTGCACTTTCAAGACGCTCTCTGGCGATGTCTATCGCGGGAAGGTGTTTGTGGATGCCACCTACGAGGGCGACCTCATGGCGGCGGCGGGCGTGTCGTACACTGTCGGCCGCGAAGGAAACGCCGTGTACGGCGAGTCGCTCAACGGCAACCAGCCGGGGCAGGCGAGATACCACCAACTGAGAGTGGGCGTTGATCCGTATGTCGTGAAGGGCGATCCCAAGAGCGGCCTCCTCTTCGGCGTGGAACCGTATGATCCGAATCTCAAGGAGGGCGATGGCGACAGGCGCGTGCAGGCGTACTGCTTCCGCATGTGCCTCACGGACGATCCCGAGAACCGCATTCCGTTCAAGAGGCCGGATGGCTATGACGAACGCGACTACGAACTGCTCTTCCGGCATCTTGCCATTGAGTCGCCCAACAACAGGGGCATGCCGTGGATCAACTCGAAGATGCCGA
Source organism: uncultured bacterium (assembly GCA_902779565.1). GTDB lineage: Bacteria > Verrucomicrobiota > Kiritimatiellia > RFP12 > UBA1067 > UBA1731. Next base: position 1,057 of record CACZCD010000268.1, read on the forward strand.
ACCGCAAGACGGATACGAACAACCGAACGGGGTTCTCCACAGACTTCATCGGGCAGAACTGGGCGTGGCCGGAGGCGTCCTACGCCGAGCGTGAGAAGATCCGCGCGGCGCACCTCAAGTACCAGCGCGGTCTCATGTGGACATTCGCCAATCACCCACGCGTACCGGAGAAGATCCGCAAGGAGGTCTCGAAGTGGGGCACCTGCAAAGACGAATTCAAGGATGGTCTGGGCGATGGCTGGCAGACGCAGATGTACGTGCGCGAAGCGCGGCGCATGGTAGGCGAGTATGTGATGACGGAGCACAACTGCTGGGGCACGAAGGTTGCGCCGATGCCGGTGGCGATGGGCGCCTATCAGATGGACTCCCACCATGTGCGGCGTTCTGTTGGGGCGGATGGATTTGTGCACAATGAAGGGGATGTCGAGGTGAAGATCGACGCAAAGACCGGGAAGCGCTTCGCTCCCTATCCGATCGGCTACGGCGCAGTCGTGCCGAAACGCGCCGAATGCTCAAATCTGATTGTGCCGGTTTGCCTCTCGGCCTCGCACATCGCGTTTGGCTCGATCCGGATGGAGCCGGTGTTCTTCGCGCTGGGGCAAGTCGCGGGCACGGCGGCGTCGATCGCCGCAGAAAAGGGCCTGTCCGTACAGGATGTGCCGTATGTCGATCTTTCCGCCCGCCTTCGCGCGGATGGTCAGGTTCTGGAGATGCCTTCCCCCGCACACCCATGAAGTCCGATTTCGCCCGCTCGCCGTTTCCGGCGAGGTGTCGTACAGCATCCTCATTGAAAGAACGAAAAATGAACAGACGTGAATTTATAAAGGGAGGTGCCGTTTTTAGCGCAGCAGGCGCGCTCGGCTCTCTTAAGACCGAAGCGGCGGCGGAACGTGCACCGTTAAAGGTTTGCGTATTCTCCGATTTGCACTATACCCCGGGAGTCTATACGAACGACACACCGGAGTTTCTGGAGAAGATACTGGCCCGTGCCGAGTCAGAGCGGTGTGACATGGTGATCCACCTTGGCGACATGGTCCAGAACGTATCCGAGAAATCCGTCCGGGAATTGGTAGAGCGCTACAACTCTTTCAAGATTCCTACGTACCATGTCATCGGAAACCACGAACAGGACGGTACCACGCACGAAGAGACGCTTCAGGCGCTCGGGCTTAAGCGCGGTTACTATTCAATGGATTGCGGTGGATTCCGGTTTGTCATTCTCGATCCCAACTACTTCTGCAACGAACCCGGTAAGTACATCCACCATTCAAAGGGCAACTATTTCCATCGCTCCATCATCTCAACCATAAACTGGATTCCGCCGGAACAGCTTGAATGGTTGAGGGCGACGCTTGAAGGTTCGCCGAACCCTTGTGTGGTTCTGTCGCACCAGAGTTTTGAGCGCGGACCTGCGGGGGCCATGGTACGGAATGCCGAGGCTGTCAGAAACCTTTTCAACGAAATGAACGCGAAAACGCCCGGCAAGGTGAGGCTGGTCGCCAACGGTCATCTTCACGTGGATCACCTGCGTATCCTGGACAACATTGCCTACTGGGATGTCAACAGCGCGAACATGTATTATTGGGGGCCTCGGCAGAACGCGTATCCCCGAGAATATCTTGCGCGTCACGCGGGCGCGCCGTACACATTAGGCAGTTGCGAAGATACGTTAGGATGGAAGGAGCCGCTCTCCGCCATTTTGACGCTTTATCCAAACGGACGTATCAAAATCGAAGGATCCCGATCAGATTGGCTTTTCGGCATTACGCCGAAAGACGCCGGATTCAGCGAATATGACAAAAGTGATCGTCTGATAAGTCCTGTCATTAAGTCGGCGGACTTCACGTTGAATTTCGCATGATCTTTTTGTGCCTGTGTCCCCGTTCGTTAATAATGGGCTTCATCCCCCGTTTTTAATTTGAGAAGAGTCCGCACGATGGGGCATCGCATCGCTTTGTGGTATAATTCATGTTTTATTCATGGCCGCAGAAAGGATTTCTGGCGTGGAGAGAGGAAGGAGATAAAATGAACTACGGAGAGGCGAAGAAGTCTCTTTTTGCTGTCATAGGCTTTTTGTTATCAGCTGCGGTGCCTACAAATGGTTTAACATCAACAGGTGCTTTTGATCGAGAGATTCCACCTGAGGCAGTTCGGTGTGTTGCGCCGAGCAAAGACGTGTTGAAAAGGCAGGACGTACAGAAGCATGGTGCGCGCGGAGATGGCGTCACCGATGACACGGCTGCAGTTCAACGGGCGATAGATGCCGGCGGTACGGTGTGGTTCCCGGCTGGTACCTATCTCATCGGTTCCATCTACCTGAAGT
>CACZCD010000269.1 GCA_902779565.1 uncultured bacterium
AAAATTCATTTTTTTCCTTTAATATGATATTTACAAAATTATGAAAAGGAGTGAATTTCGTGAGAAATCATACCAAGAAGTTCCTGTCCGTGCTTCTTTCTTTGGCGATGCTGTTCACGGTGGCGATCCCCGCCATCAGCGCAGCCGGCGCGAAGAACGGTACGTCGCTTGCGCTCATCCCCTACGATGCGTCCAAGCTCGGCGTGAAGAAGCTCGGCGAGGTTTCCGAGGCGGTCAAGGAAGCCGCGAAGCACGATCCCGATGAGATCGTCCGCGTTTCCATCGTGCTGTCCGGAAAATCCACGCTGGACGCGGGCTTCGCGACCAAGAACGTTGCGAAGAACGCAAGCGCGGTTGCCTACAGAAACAGCCTGAAGGCTGAGCAGGCAAACGTGACGGCGAAGGTTGAAAGCGCGATCGGCGCAGCGCTGGACGTCAAGCATAACCTGACGCTGGCGATGAACGTGATCTCCGCGAACGTGCGTTACGGCGATATCGAAAAGATCGAAGCCGTTGCGGGCGTCGAGAAGGTCGAGATCGATCTCACCCTCGAACACGAGACGCACGGGACCTGTAAGCGTGAAACCCGTCCCCTGCGACTGACGGTAATCTCCTTCGATCACCAGATCGTACCCCTGCGACGAACGCACATGCATCGGCAACGACATGCCGTGGGCCTCCACGCCGGCGACGGCCGTGGAGACGGCCCCCGTCCCGCAGGCCCCCGACTCCGCCTCCACACCCCGTTCGTAGGTGCGCAGGATCGCCTTGTTCGGCGGGATGAACTGGACGAAATCCACATTTGTCCCGTTCGGCGCAAAGGCGGACGAAAGACGAAGCGCACGGCCTTCCGTCGCAACATCAACCTTCGCGACGTTGCCGACCGGCACGATGAAATGCGGCACGCCAACCACAAGATAGTCGCCCGCCACCGAAACGCCGCCCGCGCCCGGCGCCGTCATCCCGTACTGACGGTTGCGCGGCTCCGGCATCCACACCTTGACAAGACCTTCATCGACGATCTCGGCATCCACAAGACCGGCCCCCGTCTCAAACGTCATGGAACCAGACTTGACCGCGCCGACGCGCTTCGCGAAGGCGGCGGCGCACCGCGCGCCGTTGCCGCACAGCTCCGCCTCCGTGCCGTCCGGGTTGTAGAACGTCATCCGGAAATCGGCCCGCTCCGACCGCCGCAGCAGGATCACGCCTTCGCAGCTGATGCCGGTATGGTCGGCCGCCAGAGCGGCAATCAGACTTCCACGTTCCGGGAAGGATCCATCCCGGTCATCCACCAGCACGAAATCGTTGCCGGCGCCATGCATTTTCGTGAAGCGTATCTTCTTCATCGTTCACCTCCCAAGATCGACCAGAAGGCGGAAGTGGAAGCGTCCGGCGTATCCGGCGCCTCGTTACCGCCCGTGAGCTTGACAAGATCCGCGAGAATGTTGAGCGCCTCCGTCAACACGACATCGTCGCGTTTCTTCTTCTCCTTATCCTTCGCAGAGACCGACAAATCCTCAAGCCCTTCCTCGTCGTCAAAATCCGCGTCCTCCTCGGCCTTGCGCATCTCGCGCTCCTCGCGCATCTGGGCAAGGCGCTTCGTGCGCTCCAGCGAAACGGTCTTGCTCTCGGCGTTGTCGTGGAAGAGCTTCACGAGCTTCAGATGCGCCGCATACTTCGGATTGTCCTTGAGACGCGCGTCCGAAAGTGCCTTGAGCGCGCCGACGTAGCCGTTCAGGTCCCACACGCGCGGATGCGGCGCACCGCCGACGCGCGTCCAGGGAAGCGCGTTCGGAAGCTTGTCCTCGCCGATATCCAGCTCCTCCAGGAAGCTTGGCAGGTTGATGTCCGCCTCTACGCCCTTCACCTGCGTGGAACTGCCATTGATACGGTAGAACCGCGAGGTCGTGACCTTGACCGAACCGTATTTCTCAGGCCCGATGCGGTTAATCACCTCCTGCACCGTCCCCTTGCCATGCGTGGAGTGGTCCCCCACGACGATGGCGCGCCCCGTATCCTTCAGCACGCCCGCCACGATCTCGGAGGCGGAGGCGGAGGCTCGGTCGGTGAGCACGATGAGCGGCTTCCGGTAGGCGAAGCATGGCTGGTCCCGGAAGACCGGCAGCGCCTGAATCCCCCTTTGGTCGCGGATCAGCACCACGGGAATCGGATTGCCGCGGTAGGAGGGCCACAGGAAGAGCTGGGCGAGGAACACGGCCTCCGGCAGCGCGCCGCCGCCGTTGCCGCGAAGGTCGAGGATCATGCCCTGCGAGTCGATCGCGTTGAAGTGGGCGACATACTTGGCCACGTCGAGCGAGCAGGACCGAAACGACGGATCGCCGGGCTGTTTGTCGAACGTGCGGTAGAATCCCGGAAGCTTCACGTAGCCGAACTTGTTCGTGACGCCGTTCAGCACCACCTTCTCCACGCGGCCGGTGGCCGCCTGCTGCTCAAGCTTGATCTCGTCGCGGATGATGGCGATCCGCTTGCGCGTGGCGCCGGAGGGATCGCTGCGCGGAATGATCTCCAGCACTACCTTGGAGCCCTTCGGGCCGCGGATCTTCTTGATCGACTTGCGCATCGGCTTGTACAGCACATCCTCCATCGGACCATCGCCCTGCGCCACGCCGACAATCTTGTCGCCGCGCTTGATCCGCTTGTCGCGGTCGATCGGTCCGCCCTTCATCACCTCAACGATCTTGAGTGCCCCTTCGTCCATGGAGAGCACCGCGCCCACGCCGCAGAGCGAGAGCGACATGTCCATGTCGAAATCCTCCTTGCGCGTCGGCGTCATGTAGTCGGAATGCGGGTCGTAGGCCTGGCAGACCGCGCTCATGTAGCGCTGGAACACCATCTCCTCGTCCGGCTCGGTGAGCACCTGCACGTACTGGCGGTAGCGCTTGAGAAGACTGTCCTTGGGCGTAAGTTCCGGCTCCTTGAAATCGTCGTCCTCCTTCTCATCATCGTCCTTCGCCTCATCCTTCCCTTCACCTTTCACCTTCCCTTTATCGTCTCCTTCATCTTTCGCCTTCACCTCATCCTTCGCCTTCTCCTCCTTGTCGGACTCCTCCTTGTCGAGTTCGCGGTTCAGCACGATGGAGAGCATCTCGTTCTTGATGCGCTTACGCCAGATCTCGTCCTGCTCCTCGCGCGTCGCCGGCCAGGCGGCGTCCTTGCGCCGCCACTGGTAATCCTCGTCCACGGTAAAATTAAACTCCGAACGCATGAGTAGATTCGTGACGAAATCGACCCGCTCGGCGATGCGTTCAAGGAAAAGGCGGTGCATGTCATACACGAACGAGACGTCGCCAGCCTGCAGCGCGTCGTCGATCTTCGTCTCCATCTCGGCGAAAC
>CACZCD010000270.1 GCA_902779565.1 uncultured bacterium
GGCAAGATCATCAAGAAGGGCGGCGGGTATCTCGTCCTCCGCAAGAACAGCACCTTCACCGGCGGCGTGGAGCTGCAGGAGGGCTTCCTGATGGTCGATCCCGACGCGGACGCCGGCACCTCCGGCACCGTGAACTGCACCGCGCTTGGCACTGGTACGGTGACGATCCTCGGTCAGCGCTCGGACTACACGGGCTACTGCGAGTTGGGAATCGTGGGCGCCGGTTCGAACGACACCCGCATCGTCACCATTGCAAACAACATCCACGTGACGGGCAACTCCACCGAAACGTACCCCGCGCTCATCCTCTACGGCCAGAACAGCGTCCTCACCGGCAAGATCACCGCCGATCAGGACTTCATCTTCTGGGACGACTACAACTCGGTGACGGACATCTATAAGACCCAATGGGACCGTTTCAAGAACATTCTTTCCTGCACGTTCGGCGAGATCGAGGCGGCGGGCAAGGTCGGCTTTTCCGGTTTCGCGCGGTTCGTGTTCGGCGGCAAGGTGACCACGCCCAAGCTTGATCTCACGATTCTGCGTCTGGCGCGGAGCTACGATAGGGAGCGGACCATGGGGACCAGCGGCGTCATGCATGGTGCGATCGTTTTCACGACCCCATGCGAGATCGGCGAGATCGTGGACAACCGCCGCTACCTCTACTGCGCGGCGGCGAACGTGCTTCCGGGCACGCTTCTGAGGCACGCCAACATTAACGGTGGTGGAGTGTACAACAACCTCTTGATCTATGGGTTCAGCCCAACCACGGCGTACAACCAGACGCTGGGCGGTCTTGCAAGCGACCCGCTTGAGGACAGCAGCACTCTGGATTGGAAGGTAGTCGGCTCCGGCTCCAAAACGCTGACGCTCAAAGGCATCGCCCCGGACGCGGGTGAAACGGAGAAGGAGCTCGTGACATCCTCCAATATCGATGGCGCCATGAGCCTGACGGTCAACGCCTACGACGGGTTCACGCAGACGGTCTCGAACCGCACGCATACGATCTCCAAGACGATCCGCGTGACGAAGGGCGCGTTCCGTGCGGCTGGCTTGGCGAAGTTCCCGAACCTGACGGGGATCACGGTTGACGCAGGCGCACGCTTCGACTTCTTCACGACGGCGTCCAACGCGGTCACGGCGCTCACCGCCCTTACGGTGAACGGAACATTCGCGATGAGCGCGGCGGCGGCGGCGAGCGGCGCGCTCGATACCGGCATCATGGCCGCTCCGAGGCTGAACCTCGCAATCGGCGCGAACGGTGCGCTCTCCCTGCCTCAGGGCACAGCGATCAACGTGTGGCAACTCACGGTGGGCGGCGTTTCGCAGCCGGTGGGTACCTACACGCACGCGAACCTGCCGCAGCTCTCTGAAGGGGCGACAATTACGGTTCGAAGCACCGTTCAGGGTGCCGCTGGCGTATGGACGGGTGCGGCGGAGTCTGACAACCTGATGGAGACGATGGCGAACTGGCAGGATACGCCGGAATCGCTACCGTTCGACAACTACAAGCTTGGCGTGACGATCGCGAACGACGGCACGGAGATGGTGTACGCGGACGGCACGAAAATCAACAACCTGAAGTTCCAGCGCACACAGGCCGCCACGCCGTTCACGATACGCCCGGTGACGCCGGGCGCCGCATTGGAGGTCGTCGGCAGCATCGAGGTGAAGGACGCCGGACAGCTCATCCTGAAGGATGTCACGATTGCAACGCCAGGTCACATCGACCAAGGCGAACCGGTCGCTAACGGTGCATCTACTATGCACGTTTACATGAACACGAACAGTCTTTCGTGGATGTGCGCCGAGAGCAACAATGTGTTCATGGCGGAGGGCGGGAAGAACCTGCCGGTAGTGCTCGACAATGCGATCGTCGAGAAGCCCTGGTATTCCGTCGGCAACCAGATGAGCGGCTATCAGCTCATCTACTGCAGGCCCGGCACGACGAACGAGTGCAAAGGCAAGTTCTACCACGCCTCATGGTGGCCGTATCTCAATATGAGCACGAATGCCATGCTCACCTTCTCCGGTGGCCTGAACGCCGGCATCTTGATGCGGAAGATCGGCAAGGGTACGATGGTTGTCAAGGACAAGCCGTTCGTCTCGACGTCATACTTCGGGATTTACGAAGGGAAGCTTGTGTTCGATGCCGAGAACTGCTCGCTGAAAGGGACGAGTTCTGGAGAGGGGCTGATGCTGGAGCGGAATGATGGCGCCTGCGAAATCGAGTTCATGCGCTCATATTGCTTCAACGGCGACGTGGTGCTGATCATTCCCTACAATAATACGAATGTGGGGTTGGTGGAGTTCCATTCTACGACGCAGCGGGTGACGCGTCTGCACGGAAGCGCCTCAAGTGCCAATGTGACGATGCACGGTGATCCGGGCGCGCTTCTGGAGGTGACGGGCGGCCGTACCGACATGGCGTATGTGTCCAGCGGCTATTCGTACAAGCCGCTCACGAACAGGGTCGATCTCACCGGCGCACTCTCGTTCAAGATGAGTGCCACGAACGAGACGATGACGTTCTACGCGAAGGCGTTCTCGACATGCGGCGATCTTGAGGTTTCCGCCGGCACGCTCGACTTCTGGAACAATGCAAGCTGGCTTCACGGCACGAACGTCGCGGTGAACGGCGTGGGGCGGCTCAAGGTGGCGAAGGGCGGTACGTTCGGCGGTAAGTTCGCGGAGTTGTCGCTCGCGGACGAGGGTGTCTTCGAAATTCCGTCCGGTCAGTCGCAGACGTTCCTGAGCGTGACCACGAATGGCGTGATACTTCCGAGCGGACGCTACACGTCGCTCCCGAACGGCGAGGGCGACTTCCTCGCGGGCGGCGGCGAGATCGTCATCCGCCGCAAAGGTATTATCTTCTCGCTTCGCTAGTGGTTAGTTGTTAGTTGCTAGTGGTTAGTGGCTAGTCGCTGAATACAGGCTCCCCCTCTAAGATAGAGGGGGTGGCCGGAGGCCGGGGGAGTATGATGCGGCGCTTGTCGCGTACATCCGCTCTGTTTGACGGAGAGTGCCTGTTTTGGTAAGATATGCGCCAATTAGAACGATTGCATCCACGAAAGGTATCTGACGATGAAAAAGCGTTTGTTGGTCCTCTGCTTCGCGGCGGCGTTTGGCGCGATTGCCGGCACGGTCACGCAGACGACTACGGATGAGACCGTATCGGGCGATTGGGAGATCACGGTCGCGGCGGGCGACTCGAATGTTGTGACGGTTGCGCAGAGCGGCAGCGGCAAGATCATCAAGAAGGGCGGCGGGTATCTCGTCCTCCGCAAGAACAGCACCTTCACCGGCGGCGTGGAGCTGCAGGAGGGCTTCCTGATGGTCGAT
>CACZCD010000271.1 GCA_902779565.1 uncultured bacterium
CGGCATCCTGGGCGAGCGTCTCTAAAAGCCTGACGGTGGAACCGTCGAGCGGCTTGTCGCAGTGATAGACGATATCGTTGCCCACCACCTCGGCGCACCATGGAATGCGCGTCTCGGGCTTGACTTCGAGGTGCTGAAGGGCGACCTCCCCCTTCTTGCTCACCCAGGTTGTGGGCGAGGTGAGCATTTCGAGGTGCGATATCGTGTCGACGGCCCTCGCCTGAACGGAGAAGCCGCGATTGGCGAGGTCGTCGTAAAGCCGAAGCTGCGCATCGCCGATCTTGAGCAGGCGGTTGAGCTGCTGATTGAACTCCGCCTCCTTCTTGTCGATCTCCGCGTTGATCTTGACGCGCAGGGTCTTCTCCGCATCGGAGATGCCCTTCTCGTTCGGGTCGAACGCGGCACGGTAGTCCTTGAAAAGCTTGTCGAACGCGCCCGACTTCGCGACCTCGCGCAGTTCGATGAGCCCTGAGAGCTTGGCGAAGCGCGTATCGTCGTCGAAGACGGAGAAGTTGTTGAAGCGTGGCTTGGTGCTTGAGCCGTAGGTATCCTTGAACGAGAAGTCGTCGGAGATGTCGAGGTACTTGCCGTTGCCTTCGAGCGAGTGGCCCGGGTCGATGGCGAAGAACTTGCCGTTGACGAAGCCCTTGTTCTGCCCGCGTTTGCCGACGCCGTCACGATCGGCCGTCAGGAGGAAGAACGCCTTGTACTTGCCGAGACTTTCGGGCTTTTGATCAGGATATGAGCCTGGCAACGGAACGATGCGTCCGTCCTTGATGTAACCGGCCTCCATATCCTTGTAGCCCTTGGCGAACTTCGCCTCGAGCATGAGCTTCGGATGCCCGTCGGAGTACTGCCCGCGCGAAATCGTCAGTTCCTGCGCCGGGATGCCGGCGAGTCGCGTCAGGTCGTTTGCGAGCGCCTCGGTGACGGCGCCGGCGGAGATGGAGTTCGCGCTTGCGGCGGTCTGCAGGCGGTAGATCTGCCCGAGGATCGGCTTGCGCGTGGCGAGGATGCGCTCGGGGCGCATGAACTTGCCTTCGTGGGCCGTCGCGCCGACCTTCGAGCGGTCCTTCTCGTTGTAGTCGAGCTTCTGGATGTGGCGCTCGGAGAAGTGCTCGAATACGGGCGACATGTAGTAGAAGTCGTCATCCGGCCCGATGCTGAGAATCGCGTCGCGGATTTCCGCGAAAAGCTCCAGCTTCATCTCCTTGATGATTCCGGCGTTCTTCGGATCATCAAAGTTCTTGGTCAGCTGGGGGATGTAGTTCGAGTACTTCGAGTCGATAACATAGGCGAGATCCTTGAACGGATGGTATTTGATGTGCTCCGGCTGCCCGAGCGCGAGAACCGCATGGAGCAGGGCGAACTCGGCGACGGCCGCCATCGCGGCGGGGTGGGCGCGTCCGGCGAGCATGATCTGCTCGCGCAGATCCTTTCCCGCGCAGGACTTCGCAAGCTCGGGATTCCGGTCCTTCAGGGACTCGAGGAGGTTGCGGTTTTCCGGCGTGTCGAGTTGCGCCATGAAGCCGCGCGTGTCGTCCCTGGACCAGTCGTTGCGGAAGATGAAACCCGGCTCCACGCCGTTTGTCTTGAGCTTTTCGAGAAGGACGGGGTTCGTTTCGGATCTGTTTACGCGCATGCCCACGCCGATGACGCCGCGCTTGATCTGATCTTCGACCGAGGTGTAGCCTTTCTTGAACACGTTTTCGAGATTGCGCAGGCCCGTCGGCTCCCGCGATTCGGCGGCGGCTTGTTCGGCATGGGCCGAGCCGAGGCCGACGTTGCCGATCCGCTGCACGTCTTCGAGGACGCCGTAGATGGCCTGCTCGATGCGCTTCGCGGCGGCGCGCGAGACGTCATGGGGGGTCAGGAGCGTCTTGAGGTCGAGACCGTTCGTTAGGTCTTTGCGGATGGCAGCGCGGACAAGCTGCGCTTCCTCGTCCGTAAGCTGCATCATCTTGGGGTTGACGTCGAGCTGGCGGTTGAGTTCACCGACGAAGCGGTTTTCGCGAAGCTGCGGGAGCCTGGAGAGGACCGCCTTCACGTCACAGGCGCGGAGGGACTTCCGCAACTGATCGCGTGAACCGAGGACGGTATCGAAGGCGTGCGTACCGAGCGCACCGTATTCATTCTCCAGCGCGGTCCGGAAGGCGTCCATCACGGCCTTGTTGGCGGATTTCCCGGCGGAGAACACATAGTTTCCGAGCTTGGCGGTGGCATTCTCCCCACTGCCCTGGATTGCGATATCACGCGAGGTGATGAACGCGGATTTTGCTATGTTGCGAAACGCGTCAAGATTGAGTGCCATGTTTTCCTTTCTCCTGTCTTGCTACCTGTCACCTTCTCTACACGCCAAAGCCGAAAAGGTTACAACCTTCATCCTCAAAAATTTTGTCTCTCAAATACATGGGTGTATTATACCATAATAACCACCTCGATTCGGGATTTCACCGCGACAGATTTCGCCGTCACGTCGCGGGTATCCCGCCAAGTTGCTTACAGAATGTCTTTTCTATTTGACAAACAGGAATTCACCGTCACGTCGCAGGAATCTACCTTTCCCCCAGTCCCATCCGAGGTCCCATCCGTCCCACTCGTCCCATCCGTCCCGCAATCACACTCCTTCCACTACATAACGCCCTTGTGAGACCTCAGGGACAGACCCTTCGTATCCTGTTCACCATAATCGATTCATAACTGATTCTCCTCTTGCCTTTCACGCCATCTGTCACGCCACCTTCGGCGCGGAGTGCTGCCCGTGCGTCGCGTAGAGATCCGTCCCGTGACGGCTGAACGACACAATGCGCCACCCCCTCTGCCCCATGCCGAACGCGAACATCGCCCCGAAGCGCCTCACGAACCCGAGGCTGCCGAGTATCACCCCGTTTATGAGCCGCCGGTCCCGCACCCCCGCCTCCTGCGGGGACAGACCCTCCAAACCGACGCCGGCGAGGGACAGACCCTTCAGGGCGAAGGCGTCGCCCAAGGCGGCCGCGCCGAGCGCGCTCCAGACGTATTGCGAGGCGCGGGAAACGATCTTCGCGCGGACGGGGTTCATGTGGATGTAGTTCACGACAGCGCGGAGGTATTCGCCGCCTTCGATGAGCACGCTCTTGAACCGTCCCTCCCACAACGTCCCCTCGTGCCCGGCCTCGCCGTTGTACCACTGCGAGACGCGCTGCTTGAACGTCTTCATGAACTCGCTCAAGTCCCCCATCCGCCGGCGGTAGCGATCCAACATG
>CACZCD010000272.1 GCA_902779565.1 uncultured bacterium
TATCGTTTTCCTTTCGACCTTCCGGTTTCCGCGAAGACACGCCGTTTCCGGCATGACAGCCAAGTCGATCCCGGCGAACTCGCCGCCGGCCATCTTCTCGGCTCCTGTATCTCGTACCGCTTCCATCTTCCGGTCATTTTCCAGGGCTTCCGCTCTGGGCGGCAGAGGAGGGAGATAGTGGTTAGTCGTTGGTGGTTAGTCGTTAGTGATTAGTGGCTGGTGGTTAGTGGGTGGTGAATGCTATAGTTATCGGCTTTAAACCCTAACTCTAAACTCCAAACTCCAAACTCTAAACTCCAGACTCCCCACTCCCTCTACACGCTCTACACGTTCTACACGGTTCAAAACTCTAAACTCAAAACTCTAAACTCCAAACTCTAAACTCCAACCAACTACCAACCATGAAAACAACACCTACGATAAGAATGATACTGGAAACCTATCCGAAGTTCGCTGCCGTGGAGCGTATGCGGACTGAAAGACCATGCGAAAAGACCGTTGCAAGCGCGATTGGCGGCACCCGCCGTCTCTGCGAGATCGGCGGCGTTTCGCTCGACGAACCAATCACGGTTCTTACGGGACGACGGCTTGAGCAGATTCTGGATGCCGCGAACGGCTCGGGATTGAAGCCGATTTCCGTCTGGAGCTATTTCTATTCCCTGCGGAAGCTGTTCGCCCGATGGACGCCTCGCTACTACGCCGGGAAGCAATGGCGCATTCCGCCGCTTGAAATTCCGTCCTGCCGTCGTCAGTCACCCCGGTATGTGCGCCCTGATTCGACCGTCTTGAAGAAGGTCAAGGAGTGGTACTGCAATCTCGAGAAGCGTCCCGATCGCAGGGAATGGGTTCTGGCCACGTTGATGCTTGAATTCGCCATGCGCAACAGCGATGTGGTGCGCCTGCGCTGGTCGGACTTCCGCGAGAGAAGATGCGAGATTACGGTGCGGACGAAAACTTTGGGTTCGTCTGGCGACAGGGATGCGCCCGGCGGAATGGTTCTGTGCTATACGCCTCATAAGACGCGCCTGTCGTCTGGGCGTACCGTCGCCTGGCCCGTGCATCCTGAAATCTGGAAACGTCTGTGCGAGTACCATGATGCCGGCATCCCCTACAACAAGCGAAGGGGTTGGCAGAAGAACGAGGTGCGTAATGCGCAGCTTGTCGTACCATGCGCAGAAGATGTCTATAAGAGGCTCAACAGGGAATTGCGGGTGTTGAAGGTATTCACGGGAGGGAAGGCGTGCTACGAGCTGCGCAAGATCTGCATCGACCACATCTACCAGAAGTTCGGTGCGGAGATGGCGTCCTCCATCAGCGGTGACGACATCCGCACGGTGATGCGCTACTATGCCGATCCGAGTGCCGTAAGTGTGGAGGGGGTGCGGGTCGTTGAGCTGCTGTAGGGGAGTAGTTTAGAGTTTGGAGTTTAGAGTTTAGAGTTTGGAGTTTGGAGTTTTGAACCGCGTAGAATGTGTAGAGTGTGTAGAGGGAGTGGGGAGTCGGGAGTTTAGAGTTTCGTGTTTTGTGTTTGGATTTTGAGGGGGGCGGCGCAGGGATTGCGAAGTGTGGTATAATACGGGGCAAGAAAGAAATGGTAGTCATGAAGTTTACGGTGACATATCGGAGCGCGAATGGCGCGCTGGCGACGGATGTGGTGGAGGCCGCAAGCCGTACGGACTGCTTTGCGCAGATGAAGGCACGAGGGATCGTGCCGATGAGCGTTAAGGAGGGGAGCCCCAAGGGGGCGAAGACCCCCACGCAGAGACGTGGCGGTGATGAGAGAAAGAGTCGCCGCACGGAACATGCGGAGCGAATCGATGGAAAGGTTCCTGCGAGAACTGCCGATTCTCTGGGGGGAGGCGCCGGGAAATGGATTGCGGCGCTTCTGATTTTGTGCGTCCTCGGCGGCGGGGTGTGGTGGTGGATGGAGCGGCGCGTTAAGGATAACGCACCATCCCAACCCGAGCCGACGAAGAAGACGGCGCTACCGAAGGAAGTGACGCCTGCGCCTGCGACGACGGCGGCGGTGCATGTTGCAAACACTCCGTCCACGGCACCGACAAACGAGATGAAGTCCGCAAAACCTGCACCGGATACTAACAACATCATCCGTGCCGGCTCCGGTATGAAGGGGCGCAAGATCACACTCATGGACGGTACAGAGGTGGTCCACGATACAAATCCGATTTTCAAGCGGCCGTTCGAGCGGATGCTTCACTCGGCCATGCGTCCAGGCGGTTTCCCGCTGAACATGGCGATCCTGAAGGCGCGCTATTCGGATTCCGACATTGCTATGGCGTTGGCGACAGAAGAGAAGATCGAGCCGGAGGATCCGGAAAACGTGGTCGAGGCGAAGCAGCGGATGAATGCGGCCAAGGCGGAGATAAGGGATTTCCTGAAATCGGGCGGCACGCTGGAGGAGGCGGTCGAGCAGATTCGCGAGCATAACCAGAGCGTCAACAACGAGCGCGTGGCGTCGATGACGGTGCTACGGGAGCTTGTGCAGGAGGGGAACGGCGAGGCCGTGCGTGAGTTTGTAAAGGAGCGGAACGCGAAGCACCGGGAGCTTGGGCTGCCGGAGCTGAAGGTGCCGCCGCAGTTTGACACAGAGAGCAAGGAGAACGACAAATGAAGAGAATAGAAATCGTGTGCCTCGCGGCGCTTTCAGCCGCCATCGTCTTCGGCGAGGAGGTGAAGAAGGACGTCACCTATCCATTCCCGCCAAGCCGAATGGATGAGTTCAACGCGCGGACGGGCGGTATGGTGGAGCCGGATCCGAATGGCCCAAAGGCTTTGTTTCTCGATCTGAGGACCAAGGCCGAGCCGGCGGTGACGAACATCTTGAAAGGGGCGAACGTGTTCCTTCATGTGCCGTATGTGTATGAACGCGGCGCGGCCGTCGGCGGGGACAGGATATACGCGACGCTGGCGGCGCGGCGGACGAAGGAGCATCCGGCGGTGCTGGCGCTTATTGACGTGCCGGGGGCGCCTTCGTTGGCGGTCTATCCGGAGGATGCTATGGCGATTGTGAACGTGGCGGCGCTTGCGCAGGGCAGCGACCAGGTGAAGCTCCGCGACCGTTTGGCGAAGGAGATCTGGCGCGCATTCGGGTTCGCGCTGGGAGGGTATGCGCAGCCGATGCCGGGATGCGTTCTGCAGCCGGTGTATTCGGTTGAAGAGCTTGATGCGCTTAAGGGACGGCAACTTGCGCCGAACCGGTT
>CACZCD010000273.1 GCA_902779565.1 uncultured bacterium
GGAACCTGTCGCACCGCCGAAGTGGGAGAACGCGGGACTGAAGCCGGGCGGAGACGTGCCGCTCATCAAGTACATGCACATGCTGGATGAGGTGCCGTACCGAAATGAGGAATATTACATGCGCGAACCGACGCGCATCCGGTTGAAGGCGGGATGGAACCATGTGAGGCTTGACCTGCCGATGCCGCACGAGGTAAACTGGATCTGGCGACGGCAGTGGGTGGGGACGTTCATCCCGATGATGGGCGCCACCGACCATCCGCGCGAGGTGGAAGGGCTTGAATACAGCAGTGAACCCCCAAAGGAGATTAGGAAATGAAAAAGAGAACACCCCATACGGTTGGATTGGCTCTGGCCTGTGCGATTGCCGGCGCGACTTTCGCCGACACGCTTGTGTGGACCGGAAAATACGGTACCATGTTCGACACCTGGACGGCGAACTGGACGAACCAGGCGACGGGCGCCGAGGCGGTGTTCGCCGCCAGCGATACCGGGTCGACGGACGACCTCATCTTTTCCGTGCCTGCCGATGATAGCATCACGGTCAGCATCACGCAGAGCGTGAACGCCGTCGGCATGAACGGCGGGAAGGGGTTCAATCCGGCGAGCATCCTCTTCGACGTTGACGGTGAGATGCTGTTCACCAATACGGACGGCGGGAACTTCCTCGGATGGCACAATGGAGCCTGGACAAAGCGCGGTTCGGGGAAGGTGACCATGACCTCATCAACCAGCCGCCTCTTCATCAAGCCGAGTAGTCTCACGATCGAGGAGGGTGAGATGTCTTTCATACGACCCTCTGGCGCATACTACGGACTTCTCAGCTACTGGTTCACCGACACTAAGCCACTCATCGTGAAGGATGGCGGCACGCTTTCGATGAGCATCTACGGCATGAACGCGGACGGGAACGGCGGATCCTGGGCAGGCATGTCGAAATACTACACCGTTGAGCCGAAGATGAAGATCACGGTGGAACGGGGCGGCAAGTTCCATATCGACTCGAACGGCATCAACGGTTTCACGATGATGCCGGAGCTGGAATTCAACGACGGCGAGGCTTTCGACTTCAATGGATACCAAGGGCATACAACAGTGAATCTTTCGTCCCGTCGGTTCGGACCCGGGATGTTCATCTTCCCGCGGAAGATCACGCTGAACGGCTCGGGCGCGCCGTATTCGTGGGATGCGATGGATTCGGGAAGACTGGATGCCGCCGCGATCAACCTCTGGGATTCGCCGCTCACGGAGTTCCAGGTGGCGGACGTGGTGGAGGGGGAAGGCGACGATCTCATCATGGGGCTTCAGTTGCGCGACCGCTACACGAACACCACGGAAGCCTGCCGGATCGCCGCTGGCTTCATCAAGACAGGTCCTGGCACGATGGCGCTCACGAACCATCTCAATTCGCTCAGCGGCGACATCGTGGTGCGCGAAGGCACGCTTGTCATCGGCCCAAGCACTGGGACCCCGAATGGTGCGCAATGGCGCAATCTCGCCGCCGGGACTTCGTGGATGGGTGCGCAGAATGTTGCGCGCACCATCGCCGTCTCGAACGGCGCAACGCTCTACCTGCCGCACCGCAACACGTGGGGCGGCTACACGCAGATAACGAATGACACTTGCGGTGTCACAACGCTCTACATTGACGGCACGCTGAAGATAAGGCAGGGCTCCGCAGATGTGATCCCGAATCTCACAGTGACTGGCAACGCCCGGCTTTGCGAGGAGACGGGCATGGGCGGCTATGGCGTGATGATGGTGGCCGGGACGTTCCGCGTGACCGGCGACAAGCCGTTCGACTGGCCGTGGTCGAACGGAGCTGCAAACACCATCACCACCACCGCTTACATGCTGGCGGGCTATCCGCAGACGGAGTTCAACATCGAGGACGTAACGGGGGACGGCGGGGTGGACTGCACCATCCACCGTCCGTTCGCCGTGAACAACTACTTCCTGCGGCAGGATCTGGCGATCAAGTACACGCTCGACGACTGGGCGTTCGGGTTCCGCAAGACGGGCGCTGGCACAATGCGCCTCACGGCGGCGAAGTTCAACCGCAGCGGCAATACCTATGCGCCGATGAACGGCGATGCGACAGTGGAGGAAGGTACGCTGCAGCTGGACGGAAGCTTGCTCGAGACGTCGTCAAACGTGGTCGTCAAGGCCGGCGCGTATGTGGCGGGGACGGGGTCCGTGAACAATGTCGTGATCGAGGACGGCGGCGGCTTCTGTGCGACGGCGGGCGCGACGGACGCGCTGGCGATCTGCGGCGACTGCAGCTTCGGGACGGGCGGGAGTGTCAACATCCTGGCGCCATCCGGCTTGGACAGGAAGACGCTGAACCAGCCGCTGGCGCGGATCAGCGGCGCGGTGACGGGGAGCGAGAACCTTGCAGGGTGGTCTGTGCAGTTCAACGGTGTGGATGCCGAGGGGCCCTACCGGATTCGCCTCTCGTCCGCCGGCGTGCTCTCCGTGCGATATGCGCGCGGCACATCGTTGGTGTTTCGGTAAGGGATGGACGGCATGAAGAAGCTGATCCTTTGGTGTTTGGCGGCGTGTTCGTGCGGCGCGGCGGAGGTTTCGGGCGATGCGGCCGTAAGCCGCGGCGACACGGTGATAGACGCGATCCTCGCGGTGGGGGCGGCGGTCGATGCCGCGTGCGCGGCGCGCGCTGAGGGTGAGGCCGTGACGATCGTGCCGCTCTCTACGAACGATGCGACGACGGCGGCGCGGAACGCGGCGGCGAACCGCGAGCTGATGTGGCTCTGCGACAAGCAGCGGAACGTGCGGTGGGCCGATGCGGCGGCAAAAAGGCCTTCGGAGGAGGGCGGCTCGCACCTGTGGCGGCGCAGCGGGAGAGGTCCGAATGCGACGCGTTGGTGGTATGACCGCCTGCGCGCGAAACGCGACGAGATCCGCGCCCTCAAGGGGCGCGTGGTGGACATCGTGATGGTGGGGGATTCGATCACGCACGAATGGGACCGCCCGCCGGGCGACATCGTGCTGGAGGATCTCCGGCGGACGTATTCGGTGCTGAATCTCGGCTATGGCGGGGACAAGTTCCAGCAGGCGCTCTGGCGCGTGCGGAACGGTGAGCTGGACGGCTACGAGGCGCGGTGCGTCACGCTCCTTGTCGGCACGAACAATTCGCAGGAGGACGAGGCGGAGGTGGCGGCCGGCATTGGCGCCACGGTGGCCGCGATCCGCGA
>CACZCD010000274.1 GCA_902779565.1 uncultured bacterium
AACCCTATACTAAACACTAAACTAAACTTGGCGCGGGTCATCTGTACACCTCCTTCCCCTCGGCGGCAAGCTTGAACTGCGCAGCGAGGAACGCGGGCGGCGCGATGATGTTGCGCGACTCGTCGAGGATGATCCGCGTAAGCTCCATCACGTCGCGGAAGAGCAGGTCGTCGTCGATGGCGTTGAACAGCTTGCGGTAGGTGTTCACCTGCCAGCGGTCGTACTTGCCCACGAGCGCACACGCCATGAGCCAGGGCGGGCACGCCGATTCGTAGATGTCCTCCTTCGAGGTGGGGCGCGGCGGAAACTCGTATCTTCCGCGCATGTCCGGGTTCCGTCCGCCGTTCATGCCTCGCCTCCTTCCCGGATGAACGCGAGCGCGTAGAGCGCGATCGCGAACCACTTGATGTCTTGGATCAGTTCCTTGACTCTTTTCATTTTACGTTTTCCTTGTTGACGTATCCCCGAACCATTCGAGGATTTCGCCATACGCGCAAAATGGTCCAATTGTGGTCCAATTCAGAGCTGGTCAGGTGAGCGAAAGCCAATAAAAAAGCCCCTCAAAAAACTTTTGAGGGGTGGTCCAATTGTGGTCCAATTTAGAGCGTGTCAGCGAGTGTGGTCAGGTGCGCCGATACCCGAGACACGGACGGTTGGCGGCACGCACTTCGCCGACGGCAAGCTTGCTCTGTCTGTAAAGTCTCGCCCATGCCGCGAGCATCTGCGGTGTGGAGTTCCGTCCGGGATAGTTTGTGTTCTTGGGGTCTCTGTCAAGCCGCTTTATGGTCGTTGTCCCCAATCCCGTTATTTCGGCGGCTTTGGCGACGGAGATGGTCTTTCGCGTGGAATAGCGTCGAGGCGTTGAGTTCATGGTCGGGAGTAAGCGTGTCGCTCCTTGCCCGGATCTGTGTGGGAGGAGGTGCCGGAACGCGAAGAACAGCTCCGAAAGCTCGCCGAACACGTGGTCGCTTACGGCGACGCGGGATTCCGTGGCCGGCAAAGATTCCTCGATGTGGTGAACACTGTCCAACGCGCTGAATGCACGATGGTTGAGCGCTTCGTCGGCTGGCGAGAGGGTGGTGGTAGCGGTGTGGAACGAGAGGATCGCGGCGGCGATCGCCGCGATGATCCGCGCGATGTTCCTGCGTGAGAGTACATACGCGCCCCTGATCTTCGCCCACGTGTTCATCATGCCCTCAATTCTACCAAACCTGGCATGTAGGCGAAAGCCGGGAGTTATGAATAGATATCCACAGTTTATGAACTCTGAGAATTGAAAGGAGAAGTGAAAGGAGCATCAAACCGCCGCCGAAGTGTGGTATAATTCGTGGCATGAAGATGCTAACAATAACATGTGCGCTGATGTGCGCGTCGGCGTTCGGGGCGGTGATGCCGCAGCTGCCGGAGCCGGCGCATGCGGACACGGAGGTGTGGACGAACGTGCCCTGCGCACAGCTGCTTTCCGATGTCAGGGAGTTTGAGACGGTGCTTGATTTCACGGGCACAGCGTCGAACTGCGTGCAGGTGGCGTTCGGGCGCGACGACGACGGGAACGGCGACCTTTCCAAGCGCGAGACCGGTCTTGTGGTCGGATGGCGGGCGGGAGACTATTTCATCGAGGACGTGAAAAGCGGCGACAGGTTTCGGGAGGCGAGCGGAGCGACAAACGCCGCGAGAAGGATTGCATTCCGTTTCGCCGCCGGCGAGGAGGGCGCGAAGTCGGCAAGTGTGGTCTGCGACGGGGCGGCGAAGTTCGTGGACGTCCTGGGCGGCGATCTGCGGTGGGTGTACAATCGCGGCTGGAACTTGGCGAAGGTGACGCGGCGCGGCGTGGATGCGCCCGGCGAGATCGTATGCGTGGCGAGCGACCACGGCGGCATGAAGTTCATCATGAGGTGACGTGATGCTGTTCCTCTCCGTCATCATTGCATTTCTGACGCTCGGCGCGCTTTGGCTCGCGGCCGTGCTGAACGAACACGACATGCACCCGATGCGTCGGTTGGCGGAGTTGATGAAGCGCCCGGCGCTGGAGGTGGCGCTCGTGGCGTTGGTGGCCGTCGGTCTGATCCACCACGGCGCGACGAAAGGCACGAACGGGGTCAATGGTGCGGGCGGCGAAATAGGCGGCACTAACGGCGTGCAGAATGTGGGAGGTTTTTTGACAGGATTAACAGGATTGACAGGATTTGGGAACGGCGGCGGGCAGGGGCTCCCAGCCCTACCAACTACCAACTATCAACTATCAACTACAAATCTCGACTGGCTTGCTTTCGGCGGGTACGTTGATTGGTTCCGCGTGGAGGATGGCGCGTGGTGCTTCCGTTTCGGGTCGAATCTCGTGGAGCGCGTGACGGTGTTTTCGTGCGGGGAGATCGCGTCTGCACCGTTTGGCGCATCGAACAGCATTTCGCTTCTCGGCCTTCCGCTCTCCATTGTCCCGGCGGCGAACTGGCATCTGCTCAATCCTCAACGCTCGCTCTTCTGGCACGCGGCGACACCGTCGAACACGCTGTTGCTCACGTGGGAGAATGCGCTTGTCCGCCGCGACACGAACCTGCCCGTGACCGTTCAGGTGGAGCTGTTCCCGGACGGTGCGGCGGCGTTGCGATATGATTTCACCACGATGTGCGATGTGTCCGTTCTCTCGAACGCGGAGGCGCGGATCGTGCGTGACGGCCTGGCCGAGGCGGTGCCGCTCATGACGGGCGCAGTCACGCTTGTGGAGTTCGCGGCACCGACAATTGCGGGCACGAACCTGATCGATGAGGTTCAGGCGAGGATTGCGGGCGGCAACACGAATGCGTACTACTGCGCGGACGTCGTGGTGGCGAAAGGGCCGTCGAAGATCCGCGTGGAGCCGATGGCGGATGAGACGAACAGGGGCCTGCTTGGCGCGTATGAGATAGTCGCTTTGCCGGGTGAGACGAACCGGCTGCCGCTTCTGATCGGGCCGAAGTACACGGTGAGCGCGGAGGTGGCGTTCGAGTCGTTCGAGCTTGTGCCGCCGCCGTTCGTGCCGCTCGCCGACGACACGGGAACCGTGGAGCGGCTTGAGTTCGGCGAAGCATTCTCCGCGACGAATGTCACCGACCGATTGGTGGAGGTCCAATGGCCGGTCGAGTTCGCGCTGGAGGAGATCGACGCCACGCCGGAAGCGACCACCTACGCGCTCCGCGTCACCCCGG
>CACZCD010000275.1 GCA_902779565.1 uncultured bacterium
TGAGGCAGTTCGGGGTGACGGCTCGATCCGTCGCCGGCACGGTCACCTCCGCGCGGCGCGGCGCGACCTCACCCAATTCACCGGGGAAGTAGAACCGGCACCCCGCATAGTCCTCAAGGAACGCATAGACGCCGAACATCGTACCGCGCGGATAGGACAACACGCCCGCCCGGCGGGGATTCACCTTCCCGTCCTCGCCGGCGATAAACACCTTGCCGTTCCCCGCGCGGATGAGATACGTATCGCGTGGATGCTTCTCGGGATCCAGCCCCGCCGCTTTCGACCAGCGGTTCAAGCCCAATATCAGCGACGCCTTCCCGGGCGTGGGTTCGTGCACGATCGGCACGGGGGCGCCCAGCACGCGCGAGAGGAAATTCGTCGCCTCCTCCGCCGCAAACGCCACGACCGGCGAAGCCTTCGCTTCGATCACCACCTCCGATTCGCCGGGCCGAAACGTGACGGCCGCTTCGCACACCGACGAGTGCGGACAGGGATTCGCCTTCATGCCACCGAGAACGGCCAACTCGGCCATCGCAACGGCCGAAACACAAATGAGACGTCGAAATGTTGTTTTCATATCCGCGAATTATACCACACGACGGCGCAGAAGCGCCGCCGTGTTGATGTTTCCCTTATGGGTATCATGCCGGAATTACCGGAGGATGAACTGCATGCCGGTAGGGATTATGGTCAACCCACTGGACGAGGCGCTCACATGCAAACCGGCCTTTACCTTGTCGCCCACGGACACGGTCCATCCGGAAGTCTCCAACCCCTCGACATTCCGGAAAGTCATCGGGACCGTAAGCCCGGAGGCGGATGCCACGTTGTCTATTGAGAGCGTCAGGTCGGACGCGAACGCAAAGCCATCGATCGTTCCACCACCCGCCAATCCATCGACGGTGAGCGCATGGATGACGGGCTTCTCCGGCGTGCGGGCGATGAGTTCCGCCCCCGCCGCCACCGAAACGGACGACGCCGCGAACGCCACCGCATTATTCGTCGGTCCCGACGGAATCGGCATGCCCGTCGTATGCGTCGTGTAGCCAACTACGTACCGGTCCTCATTGGATTGCCACCTCCCACTTGACGAAGGTTTGGTTATACGCTCGACTCTGGCGATCTCATCCCACGTCTCCCCGTCAACCGATGCCTCAAGCGTTGAAAGGCGAATCAGCTGGTTTGGATAATCGGAATTCCAAGCATTCACATAGTCCCATGAAGTGATGGGGTTTGCGTTTTCATGCGGACGCATTATGAAAACGATCCAGCTGACGGAATTCGTTTCGCGAATCAGTTGCTGAGTAGTCCGATTCCAGTCTGTAATGTAGTCCACATGCATGAACAGGTTTGTAAAACCGTGCGATCCGTTGTAGACTTGGTCGGTACTTGTTCCCATGCGGTAGCTGCCGGGCCTCACGCCAGAATTTGCGGCAACGTTAAATGTGGCATACCTTGCATTCTTGACACAGGCGGTGGACTTGAAGCGGCCATCGGTATGAATCGTGTAATATCCATCATTGGAAAGATTCTGCACCCAGTCCGTCCCCTCGTCGTCAAAGAGTCCGAACGAATACAAGCGTACCGTCTGCTGGGATGAGCCGGTTCGGGATGCAAGATTAGTATAAAAATTCTCCTTGATCGACCAGCAGTAGTAGGTGTATTTTTCAGGGTTGCCGATCTCAAGCCTGCCCTCCTTCACATCAATCGCGCCCGTGAAGGTGCAGTTCGTGCCAAGCCGCCATGTGCCGCTTCCTTCCTTGACGACGGACATCTTGGCGTTGCCACCGTCGGCGATGCCATCCGCGACATTGTCCAGCTTATTCGTGCCGCCGAGGACAAGCGTTGTCGGCGTGTTCGTGGCGAAGAAATCCGAAAGGCGCAGGAATCCGCCGCCGTTGTTGAGGATTGCACCCGTGCCGGTGACGGCGAAACGGCGCGTCGTGGAGACGCAGTTCGTCGCTCCCACGTATTCGAGGTTTGCGCGGTTTGTGCTTGTGCCGCCACCGAGCCAGAAGGCGTAATCGACCTTGTTCTCGTTGAGCGCCAGCACTCCACTCAGGTCCTTGTAGAGCATTGTGGAACTGCCAAGCGCGGTATTGACCCCAGCCTCCGCGATCGTGTCATATTTCAGCGTGCCGTTCACGACCCGCCACACGCCATGCATCCGCGAGCTGTTGTTATGCTTTATGCTCCACGTGCCCGTTCCCTGCTTCGTGATGCAGAAAGTGTAGTTCGTGCCGGGATAGTCCTTGTTGGTGCGCGCCTCTATTACACCGGACATCACGCAATCCTGTGCATTCGAGCCTTGCAGTATGAGCCGCAGCATTCTGTAATCGTAGCTCGTGTCAGAGTCGCGGTGCCCCCATATTCCCGTCCAGTGGAGTCCGCCGTACGGGCCACCGTCAAGGTAGAGCGGATAGGTGGTGGTCTGCGGCCAGAAGCGCAGATCCTTGTCGGTCGTCTCGCCGTTGCCGATGTACCGTATCGCCGCCGCGTTGTCGCGCACGAGCACCGTGCCGTTATAGCCTATAGAGGACGGAGTATAGACGCCATCCACAGCCTTCATGCCGAACTTCGCAACTTCGATGGATCCATAACTCTCCTGGAACTCATGCCCGTAGTTCTGGTACACCACGAATGTGGGAAACGTCGATTCCGTTCCGGTGAACCGAGCTAACCCCGCCGAATAGTAGTAGATCCTTCCTGTGATCCTTCCGGAGAAATCCGCGTATTTGTCCACCCTCATGCGCTGGGCGCTTGCAGTGCCGGTGTCATTCGTGATGGTTCCGCTCCCGTACAGATACCTAAACATCGTATAGCTGTCCTTGACGTTGCCTACGGTGTTGGCGGTGAACAGCGTGCCGTTTTCGTTGATCGTCACCTTGCCGAGGTGGATGTAGGCCGTCACCTCGTTCGGCACCACCCTCACAACCCCTTCGTCCACCGTCATCTCGCAGTAGTAGTCGTAGTAGTTGCTGCCGGTGAAAATGGTACCGGCGGCGTTCAAATCGAGTTCACCTGCACCGCGCTTGATCAAGTGGCCAACGTTGTAGTTGGAGTCTGACGTTCCGCGCGCAAGGCTACAGGAGAGCGGGAACGTGGTATCGGCGGGCACCGTGATATCGATCACCGAGCCGGCACACGGTCGAATACTTTTTAAGGCGGCGA
>CACZCD010000276.1 GCA_902779565.1 uncultured bacterium
CTGCGGTTGCCGAGAAGGATCATCGCGAAATGCGAGCCATAGCCGTAGTCGCATCCCGAGATCTCCGAGCCGTCGTCCATCACGAACACGCCATCGGCCGCCACATAGATGCCGCCGCTGGTGTTGAAATCGAAGTTCCGGATCGCTGCGCCCGCACCGAGCGTGAGCCGGCCGCCCGTAATCGTGATCGTCCTTGCCGTGCTGCTTGCGGACTTGTTTCCGTCAATGACCACGTTCGTGAACGTGAGATCCGCCGCCGCTTCGGAAAGGGAGATGAACGCACTCCTGAACGACGAGGCCCGGCGCAACGTGTTCGTGCTTCCGGCTGGGCTCGTGATGGTGATGCACTTTGCGATGGAAGGCAGCGCGCTGTCATACGTCACGTCATCTTCGAGGACGACCGTGCCGCCGTCCTGTGCGGCGGAAATCGCCGCCTTGAACTCGCTATACGTCATCGCCTGCGCCGCCACCATCGCGGCCATCGTCCCGAACATCATCCAACTCTTCATGTTCACAACACCTCCTACTCCCTAACCACTCACAACTAACCACTAACTCTAAACTCCAAACTGGTAACTCCAAACTAACCACTAACCACTAGCCACTAATAACTAACCACTACCGGATCGAGAACACCACACCTTTGCGGCGGATGACGATCTCGCCGCCGCCTGCGAGGAAGTCGCCCTCGCCGTTCGGGAGCGACGTGTAGCGTCCGCTCGGAAGTATCACGCCGTTCGTGGTCACGCTCAGGAACGTCTGCGACTGACCGGACGGAATTTCGAAGACACCCTCGTCCGCAAGCGACAGCTCCGCGAACTTGCCGCCGAACGTGCCGCCCTTCGCCACCTTGAGCCGCCCCACGCCGTTCACCGCGACGTTCGTGCCGTTCGTCCAGCTCGCATCGCTCTTGAAATTGAGCGTGCCGGCGGAGACCTCAAGATCGCCGCACGTCGAGAAATCCTTCGCGTAGAACGTCATCGTCTCGTTCGTGGCACTTAAGCGGAACGAAAGCGCGCCCGCAATGTCCACACGGTTCGTGAGCAGCTTGTACGTAACGGCAAGTTTATCATCCCACTTGGTCCGGTCCTTGCCCCATCCGCCTACGACCTCCAAGAGCGAACCCGGATCGCCGCGCATCGACACGGTGTTGCGCCAAGTAAGCCCACAGAGACGCGTCACTCGCTGCGTCGTGGAATGGAACTCCACAATTCCTTGGTTCGTGTTGTCACCGAGGATGCTCAGCGCTGCATCGCCGTTGAAGCAGTACGAGCGCATGAACTCGATTTCGCTGTTGCCTTCATTCCGCTCCAGCATCATCCCTTCACCGGAATTAGACCCCTTCAACGTGCAGTTCTCCACGTCAAACACGAGATTACCGTTGTAGATCCCGAAATACGACGAGGAGGTCAAAGGCTTCCCCTTGACGACCATCGTACCTGTTCCCACTTTGCGGATGAGGATGCTGCCGCGCAGACCGCCGGAGAAGGTGAGCTGCGCATCTTCCGAGACTCTGAAATACGGCCAGCCCGATGCGTGCCACAGTTGCCCCTTGAACTCGTTCGTAGTGCCAGACGGACAGTAGAACTGCGTGATGCCCGAACCACTCCCGATGGAATAGACGGGCTTCTCGATGGTCGCGTTGTCGAGCACCACCGGAAGATAGTTCCCGCTCCTGTACACGTTGTTCGACGCCGCGCAAGCGGCTACGTCGGGGTTCGGGAACAGATAGATGTACATCTGGGGTGCTGTCGTGGATTGCGCCGCCGCGCCCTGGTCGTTATGGCCTGGCGTTGCGATCGAGACATCCTTCAGGATGAGCTGGGCGGCGTTCGTCACTTCGAAACGACCCGCGATCTCCATTGAAGCTCCCGGAGTCGCCGGACGTATCGTGAACGGCGTCGATGCCGGCGTACGCCTGAAGAGCAGTTTGTTGATCTTCGTGCCTTCCTCATAGACCATCTCTTCGCCATCGCCTTTCACCGTCGCACCAAGCGTATAGTGCGAGAGGTCGATAGACGCAGGCGAATCCTTCCAGTTGCCAAGTGTGGACATCAGGTTGTCCGCCGCCGCGCCGGACCACTCCAGTGAATCCCCCACAGCCGTCCCGGAACTGCAAACGATCGCCACGCCTTCCGGGAGCACATCCGGCAGATTAGCATGCGACCAGGTGCCGATGGGAAGTTTGTACCCGTCGAGATAGAGGCTCGTCGTGTAGAAGGTCGTACCGGACGGTACCGTGAACGTCGCGGATGACGAGAGACGTATCTCAGTATAACCGTTCGTCGCCATGAATCCCGCCGCCGCGTCAGGCCCCACGACGAAGCTCCCCTCCACCGTCAGGTTCTTGAGTGCCGGAAATGCCGCTTCGGCAGCCGAATCGTGAAGGAACGACGCACCCGCATCTATGGTGATGGCGGTCAGGCTCGGGAACTTCGCCAAGCCAGCCGCACGGAACGCGCCCTTCTGCACCCGTATCGTCTTGGAGATCGTGTGGGTGCGGTTCGAGACGGTCTGCGTGAATCCGTCGTAGGCGTTGACCGTCAGGCTCATGGCGCCATCGATATTGGAGGATGTCACGAGTTCCTTCTCCGTCTCACCCTCGTCAGGGTCGATGCCTGTGATCGTCAGCGTCTTGGAGCCGGAGCCGACGACTTTCCAATCAGCAGTGCTGCTGTCCTCAAGCGGGTCGCTTGCAAGACCGCCAAGCGTCTGGTCGTAGGCCGTGGTCGGACTGAATCCGGACATAACCAAGTTGTTGTACGAAGCGCTGCCGTTGATGTTGGCGTGCCTCAGGAGCGTACCCGGCAGCACGTTCGCCGCCGCGCACCAGAGGTAGCGGCGGTTGTCAACGATCTCGCCGATCGCACATGGGGTCGTGAACACGAACCCGCCATGCATGTTGCCGGCGGTTCCCATGTATTGCTCCTTATCGTAGCTTCGCGCCAGACGCAGGATCGTGAGATCAAGCTTGGGCGTGGTCACCTTGCCGCCGAACACGAACCGTGCGTAACCGGAAAAGCCAACCGTGCCCACCGCCTCGATTTCGCCGAATGTGCAGGAGAGGATTTTCTTGGAGCGATCCCATTGTGTCGAATAGATGGCCGTGACCGAGTTGTAGTCGTCCCAGAAGATGAAGTCCTGATCG
>CACZCD010000277.1 GCA_902779565.1 uncultured bacterium
GCGCCGCAACGTGTCCATTACCGGACGCGGCGCGATCGACGGCAACGGACGGGCGTTCTTCGACGATAAGCCGACCTACTTCGGAACGCGCGGATGGCGGCTCGGCGCAATCGGTCCGCGCGGCGCGCGTTCGGAACAGCGCCGTCCCGGGCAGGGGATAGTGTTCATCGAGTGCGAGGGTGTTGCCGTGCAAGGCGTGACCTTGCGCGACATGCCGTGCTGGAGCTGCTTCTTCCACGGCTGCGCGCACGTCGCGGTCGGTGGCGTAACCGTGCGCAACGGAATCAGGAACCTCAACACGGACGGCTTCGACGTTGATTCCTGCCGGCACGTGCGTCTGGGCGACTGCGACATCGTGACGGGCGACGATGCGATCGCGATACGCGGCGCTCCGGCTCGGCTCAAGGATCCGTCCAAAGTGTGCGAGGACGTGCGCGTATCGAACATCGTCTGCCGCGTCTCTGCGGACGGCGTACGCGTGGGAGTGGGAAACGGCACGATCCGCAACGTGCGAATCTCGAACATGGAGATCCGCGGCGCGGGGCGCGGGCTGCACGTGCAATGCTGCTACGGCTCGCCGAAACCGGGCGGCAAGGTGGGGGTGGACATCTCGGACGTGACATTCGAGAACGTGACGATCCGCAACGCCACCGAATCCATCTGTGTGATGGCTGGTTCGCCCGTCGCCAACTCCACGTTGCGCGACATTCTCTTCAGGAACGTGGACGCGGAGTCGTACCTTTCGCCTGTGCTCATCGCCGATGGCGCCACCTATCCCGAGAACGTGCGCTTCGACGGGTGCCGTTTCCGTCTCGTCAAGGATCCCCATCCGGTCAAGGCAGAGGGCCGGTGACAGGAATCTTGGGAGGGAAATGCTGATGGTTCGCGCGGACGTCAATCCCTTTGACTTTTAGGTGGCATCTGTGATATAATTGCGCCAAATAATTTAAGGAGTTTTTGTCAGTATGGTGACGGCAATTATAGTGGCGGCCGGAAAGTCCGAGCGCATGGGTGGTGGCGTAGACAAGGCGTTCCTCAACCTTGGCTCGCGTCCGGTCGTGGCCTGGAGCCTTTTGGCCTTCGAGAAGAACACTGATGTCGATTCGATTATTCTTGTCGTGCGCAAGGATCAGCTGACGGCCGCCAAGGCGGTCGCGCGCATGTTCGGCATCTCGAAACTTTCAAAGATTGTGCCCGGCGGAACGCGTCGGCAGGACTCCGTGCAGGCCGCGCTCAAGGAGGTCGATTCGGATACGCGCATCGTGGTCGTCCACGACGGCGCGCGCCCGTGCGTGACGCAGGAGGTCATCTCCGACGTCATCAAGTCTGCGCGGCGCGGCGTGGCCTCGGTGACGGGCTGCCGCATCTGCGACACGGTGAAGATCGTGGAGAAGGGCATTACGGTTTCGCAGACGGTGGACCGAACGAAGTATTGGGCCGTGCAGACGCCGCAGGCGTTTCCCTATTCCATGCTCCGCAAGGCCTACGCCACGGTGGAGCAGGAGCAGAAGGAGGTCTTCGACGATGCGCAGGCCGTCGAAATCGCCGGTGAAGCGGTGAAGATCTGCGAGACGGAAAAGCCCAATCTCAAAATCACGACGCCGGAGGATCTTCAGATCGCGGCGGCCATACTCAAACTTTGACGGCACTCTGATGGCAAAGGTTTACGGGATTCTCGGCGATCTGCACGCAAACATCGACGCACTCAGCGTCGTGCTGGAGGATGCCGCCGCGCAGGGCGTGACGGATTGGATCTGCACAGGGGACGTCGTCGGCTACAACGCCTGCCCGTCCGAGTGCATCCGCATCGTGCGCGATGAGCTGAAGGCGCCGGTCGTCTGCGGGAATCACGACTACTATGTGGCCTTCGAGCAGAACCTGGCCGACTTCCATCCCGCCGCCGCGCAGGCCGTGCTTTGGACACGCGAGCATCTCTCCGCCGAGGACATGGAGTGGCTCCGGTCCCTGCCGATGTCCAAGCCCGTCATGGGCATGACGCTCGTCCACGCCACGCTTGACATGCCGGGCCGCTGGGGATACATCTTCGACGACTTTCAGGCGCGGAGCCATTTCATGTACCAGAAGACGCCGCTCTGCTTCCATGGCCATACGCATGTGCCGGTGGTGTACGAGAAGACGGCGTTCGGCGCCGTACACTACGATCCGCGCGGATTCGAGAACGGCGAGTTCAAGATTCTGCCGGGGCATCAGTACTTCATCAACGTGGGATCCGTGGGTCAGCCGCGAGATGGAGATCCTCGCGCCAGCTATGCGGTTTTTGATGCCGGCACGCGCATCGTCCGTTTCCGCCGCATTCCCTATGATGTCGCGTCGGCGCAGGCGCGCGACCGCGCGGCGGGCCTCCCCGAGCGATGCGCCGCGCGTCTTGAGACGGGAAACTGATGTTGAATTTAAAATGTAAAGCGTAAAATGAAAATCGGAGAATGGAAAATGCGGAGCGTGAAGCTCAATTTTACATTTTACATTTTTCATTTTACATTCGCCCTCGCGTCCGGTTGCCTTGTCTCGGCGCCGCCGCAGCCGAAGAGTTGGGTCGTCTCGGCGCCGCGCAAGCCTTCCCTTGAGGTGAACGTCACCAAGGTCGCGCGGCTTGGCTCTCTTTCCGTGGCGGCACCTTACGACAAGCCCGCCATGGCGGTGCGGCGCAAGGACGGCTCCCTCGCGTTTGACGCCTACAACGTGTTCGCCACCTCGCCTTCGTCCCTGCTGCGCGCGCCGCTCGCCGCGTTGCTGTCGGAGAGCGGGCGGTTCGGCCGGATCCTTCCGTCGTCGAGCACGGCGCGGACGGGCACGACGGTGGAGGCGGTCGTCAACGACCTTTCGCTCGACTGCCGCGAGGAGGGGCGGCGCATCGCGCGCGTCTCCCTTTCGCTGGCCGTTGTGGAGAATCGCGAGGTCAAGGAGTTCCTCGATGGAGAAGGGACGGCCGACGTGGCGGACGGCGACTATTCCGCCGCGTTCTCGGCGGCGTTTGAGAAGGCCGTTTCGACGGCGATGGCGGGGGCTTCCCTGCCGTGAGGTGATTGACATTTCATCGGCTCATGGTACACTACACAACCAATCAAACAACAAAAGGAGAG
>CACZCD010000278.1:0-1653 GCA_902779565.1 uncultured bacterium
CTGAAAAAGCTTTCGGAGGAATAAGCTATGCTGAAGGATAAGGAAATCGCTGTTTTCAACTATATAAAAGCACGTCTCAGCGACGGAATGTCGCCGTCGGTAAGGGAGATAATGGACGCTATGGGCTTCAAGTCCACGTCCACTGCCCACCGCTACATAGAGACTCTGGTCCGTGAGGGACTTATCGAAAAGACAGGAAACTTAAACCGCACCCTGCGCCTGCCTAACAGCGGCACCACTTCCGTGCCCGTTATGGGTACCGTCACCGCAGGTCAGCCTATCACCGCAGTTGAGGACATCACGGGCTACATCGGCTTTGAAGCTCCCGGTGTTGACCCTCAGGAGCTCTTTGCACTGAAAATACGCGGCGAGAGCATGATAGACGCAGGTATCCTCGACGGTGATATAGTTATCGTCAAGCGCGTGAACTACGCTGAAAACGGCGATATAGTCGTTGCCTTCATCGACCATGAGGAGGCTACCGTAAAGCGCTTCTTCAAGGAAAAGGGACACTATCGCCTTCAGCCCGAAAATACCACTATGGAGCCTATCATCGTGGACGAGGTGGAGGTCCTCGGCAAGGTAATCGGCTTGAAGAGATATTATTGAGCCATGTAGGGGCGGATATTATCCGCCGGTTAGGAGAGTTTCAGATATGTTTATCCCAGAAATACCAGAAAACAGCCTTACCGCTGAAATAACCGAGATAGTCGGTCTGTGCTGGAAACTCGAAAACGACTATGAGTTCAACTTTGCTCCGCCTGTAACCGAAAGTGAAATCATCGCATGGGAGCAGAATCATGATATCTGTCTCCCCGAGCAGATAAGGGACTGGTTGGGCTTTACAAATGGCTGTACCATTGCCTATGACAGGATTTTCCCACTTGAACGCTTTATAGTCGGACATGAACAGCTCCCCAATGACCTTGTTATAATAGGTGTGACACATGATGAGTCACTGTGCTTCTCAAGAAACAGCGGCGAGATAGTAAGGTACAGTCTCCGCGAGACAAGAAGGTACAATGATTTCAGAGATTTTCTCAACAGTACACTTATAAGGTCGCTGAAAAAAGGCTAATTAGGTGCGGATAATATCCGCCCACTGCAACGGGACGCCGTCCCATACTAATCACTGACAACTAACCACTAACTGGGGAAATCACATGTCAAACTTCCGTTCAGAAGACAGCTCCTTCCGCCGCGCGACCTTTCTCGCCGCGCTTGCCGTCGCGGGTGTGGCGGCGGTCGCCTATGCGCTGACACTCGCAACCTACGTGTTCCCCGGCGACTCGGCACGTCATCTCGTGCAGTGGGCGGGCATCGACACGCTTGACTTCCCCGAGTTTCCGCTTTGGGGCTTTTTCGTGAAGCTGTTCGGCGGCATGGGGGCGCTCACCTCCGTGGCCGTTCGCGTCAACGCCCTGTCGCTCGTCTGCGGTGTGGTCTCCGCGTATCTCATCTGTCGGTTGATGGCGTTCGCCGTCTGGCAGGTGACGTCGCAGGAGGATAGCATGCGTTTCGCGAAGGGGGCTTCGCTCGCCGCCGGGCTGGTGGCCTCCCTGGCGTTTGTGTTCTCGACGGCCGTGTGGCAGAGCTCGACCCATCTTGAGCATAGAATCTTCGATGTGATGTGGGCGCTTCTGACGATGCGCG
>CACZCD010000278.1:1709-4803 GCA_902779565.1 uncultured bacterium
GAGGCTGGCGCTGCCGATTGCGATTCTCGGCGGCGTGTTCGTGGCGCTCGGTCTGGTGGAGAGCCCAATCTTCATTCCGTATTCGATTGCCGTGTTCTTCGCCTTCATGCTCGTCTTGGTCAAGAACGGGGGCGGACTCTACGGATCGGCGGCGCTCTACCTGCTCTCCGTCCTGATCGGTTTCATCGTTTACATCAAGGTTGTTGCCGGCGGCTTTCTCGGCACCGAGGCGGCGACCGCCGCCAGCTGCTCGTCGGCCTTCGACGTGTTCCTGCACATCCTGAAGGACGCCATCCATGAGATGCGCACCTGGTTCACGCGTCCGGGTTGGCTGGCTGTCGTGGCGCTCACGGTCCTGCCCGCCATCTCCTGCGTGTTCGCCGCTGGGCGTGGTCTCAACAACGACCGTCGCTGGAGCCAGTACGTGTTCCATCTGGCGATGACGTTCTGCGTGGCGCTCGCCATGGCGACGCCGCTCGCGCCGGAGGCGATCCTGCGTCCGTGGGGCGTTTCGCCGGTTGCCACCTCGACGCTCGCCGCGCTCGTCGCCGGCTATCTGGCCGCCTACTGGTATCTGCTGGCGCGCATTCCGCTTCCCTCAAAGGAGTACAAGGAGGATGGCGTGGAGATTGCCGTGCGCATCGGCCGCAAGGCGGCGCCGGCCGTTGGATTCGCGATGGTGGTCATCATCGCGCTCTCCTCGCTCGTGAACGCCTTCAATTGCGCGCGCGGTCGCGGCGAGTTCGCCGATGTCTGCGCGCAGGAGATCATCCGCACGTTGGATGACCGCGCCTGGTTCGTCACGGACGGTACGCTGGACGACCATTTGCGCGTGGCGGCGGCGAAGGCCGGCAAGGAGCTGAACCTTGTGTGCCTTCAGCGCGACATGAACGACGCCTATCTTGACGAGCTTTCCGAACTGGTCGAGAAGCGCGGACTCACGGCGGGGCGCGCCAACCTGAAGATGTCCATCCGTCTCGGCGTACTGCCGTTCATACAAGACTGGTTCGCGGGTGATACGAACGTGACGCGGGAGGCGGCAATCTTCGGCGTGCCGGACTTCTGGTACATGGCCGAACGCATGCCGGTGCCCGAGAACATCCTCTTTGGTGGCGCACGCGACGTCAAATCCGTCGATGGAAAGAAGCTCGCCGCCGATTTCCGCGCGTTCTGGGAGCGTATGTCCACCATCCTCTGGACGGAGCGGAACAAGGAGGGTTCCCGCAACATCGCCACCAACGACGATCCCGTGGACCGGCTCCGTCTGCAGCTTCGTCGCCATGTCGGTTTCGTGGGGAACAATCTGGGCGTCTTCCTTCAGGACAGCAACCTCAACGACGAGGCGTTCGGCATCTACGAGCTGGTGCTGAACACGATCGACCCCGACAACGTGTGTACGCTCTTCAACGAATTCGAGATGGCGCGCGCCGGCATCAAGTGCGCCGTCGCGAAGAAGCTTGAGATCGAGCGGAAGCTGAAGGCGATCGTCGATGACCCCAAGCGCCGCTACGTGCTTTGGTCTCTCTCCCGCTATTACGGCTACATCCGCAGCCCCGAGATCTTCGCCCGCATGGGCTATGCCTGGGCGCGTTCCGGGCAGACGGGAAACGCCATCGCGCAGGTGCAGCGTGCCATCGACTTCGTGTCGGCGGACCGCCAGACCGGACTTCTCAACATGATGGCCGCCATCTACGCGAGCGGCAACCAGGTGAAGAAGTCCCGCGCCGTGTATGAGCAGGTGCTCGCCTCCGACGCCTCCAACCGGGACGCCCTCATGGGTCTGGCGCGTCTCGCGCTCCAGGAGGGTTCGGCCGATGAGGCGCGTAGCTATCTCGAAAAGGCCGCCAAGACCGCCACCGGCGAATCGGCCGGCATCGAGACGGCGCTTCTCCTGATGATGAACAACGATCTCGACCGTGCGCGCATGGAGATGCAGAAGGTGACCGACCTCCATCCGAAGAGCCTGCAGGCCTGGTCGCTTCTCGCCGGCGTGCTGCTGCAGCAGATGGACCATGCGAAGGATGCGTCCGCCAAATCCAAGATCCTGGAGGAGCTCGAGAACCTGATCCTGCCCAAGATGGAGGCCGTCTCGGACGATCCGCGCGACTACTTCGTGCAGATGACGCGTGCACTCGTGTACATGCGGAAGGGACCGACCTTCCGCAAGCAGGCGCGTGACGCACTCGTGATCGCCTCCCTGTCGCGTCCAGACGTCTCGGTGGCGGCCGACATGATACTTGGCCTTGATATCGAGCTGGACGACGGTGAAGCGGCGGAGCGTCATGCCCGCACGATCCTGCGCCGTGACCGCCACGACAAGCTCGCCAACTATGTGATGGGTTCGCTCCGTCTGAAGGAGGGCGACTACTCCACGGCCGAGACGTTCCTGCGTTTGAGCGTGGAGGCCGAACGGCCGATCGCCGCCGCGCAGAACGATCTGGCCGAAGTGCTGCGCCGCCAACAGCGCTACGAAGAGGCCGAGAAGTTCGCCCGCGCCGCCGTGAAGAATCAGGAGAAGCTCTATGTGGCGTGGGAGACGCTGGGCGCCGCACTGCTCGATCAGGGCAAGGATCTCGATGAGGCCGAGAAGTGCGTGGAGAAGGCGATTAAGCTTTCCAAGACGGAGTCGAAGATCGAGGATATCCGCATGCAGATCACGCTGGCGCGCGTGCAGATCGCGCGGGGTGCGCTCGACAAGGCCCGTGCGACCCTCCGGACGCTCCGCAAGCGTTCGTCCGAACTTTCCAACTACGACCGCGACCAGCTTGAGACTCTGGTGAAATCCGCCCGGCTCAAGTAGTCCTTGAGGGCTTGGGGCTGCGATGAAGAACAGACTGAGGCCGTTGCTCGCCGCCGCCGGTCCCTTTGTGGCCGTGTTCGCGGCGGTGGTCTTGCTGGATCTTCTTCTCCAGAAAGGCGCCCGCTCCCAGTTGGAGGAGTATTTCGACAACCCGTTCCTGGAGGCCTTGAACATTCTGGGCGTGATGCTGAAGTGGGGGTTGCTGCTTTCGGCGCCGGCGCTTCTTCTGGGCCGAAAGGCACGCCTCCTCTATCTGCCGCTCTGGTGCTGGTTCGTGTTTCTGGAGACGGTGGA
>CACZCD010000279.1 GCA_902779565.1 uncultured bacterium
CGGCGTGAAAAAGCTGGTGTATATGGGGAGCGTGGACACCTATATCCCGCTGCCGGACAACGAGGTCATGCACGAGGTCTATACCTACGATCCCGACACGCTGGAGGGCGCCTACGCCAAAACCAAGGCGGAGGCCACCGCAAAGGTCCTTGCCGCGAACGGGGAAGGGCTCGAGACCGTCGTCTGCCAGCCCTCGGCGTGCATGGGGCCCTATGACTTCAAGGTCTCGTCCGTCGGCTCCATGATCCGCATGTTCTCCAAGGGCGCGTTCCCCATCACCATGACCTTCGGCGGCTATAACTTCGTGGACGTGCGCGACGTCGCGTTCGGCACCGTCGCCGCCGGGGACAAGGCCAAAGGCGGCAGTGTCTATATCCTGTGCAACAAGAGCGTCACCGTGGACGAATTCATCCGCATGCTGGCGTCAGTCTCCGGCAACCAGCCCCCCAAGATCTTCGCTTCAGGTTTCATGGGGCGTGGATTATACCATAAGACGGCGACGAATACGTGGCGGCGGCCGAAGCGAGATGCGCGACGGCGCCCGACTTGACGACGCGCACCGTCGCGGCGCGAACTTTCGAATCTTCCCGGCAGAGGTCGCAGACGACCTTGGCGGCGCGTTCAATCATCCGGCACTTCGCCGCCACGAGCGCGGCCCGTACCTTCTCGGTGAGCGCGGCGTAGTCCACCGTATCCGAAAGCACGTCGCTTTCCGCCGCCGCATCGCCGATCTCCAACCGGACATCGACCAGCAGACGCTGCGTGCGCGTGCGTTCCTCCGCCCGTTCGCCGATGATGCACTCCACGTCGATGCCGTTCAATTCTAGGATCATGTCGCTTCCTCCCGGGATGTCCGCTTCGAGAATTCGCAGCCGCAGTAGGTCTGCCGGTAGAGTCCCAGTTCCCCGGCGCGGCGCACCGAAAGCTTGAAACCCTCCCGTTTCTTGAAATCCTCCCGCAGGAACGTTGGATCCTCGGAGGATGCGAAAATCTTTGCGCTCGGCTTGTGCGGGCTCACCGTCAGCGAGGTGGTGAACGCCTCAAACCCGTGTGCCGCCGCGTAGGCTGCCGTGCGGGCAAGATTGTAGCGGTAGCACCGTTCGCACCGCCGCCCCTTCTCGGGTTCGTTCTCGTAGCCGTCGGCCACCGCGCGGAGCCACGCCGCGTGGTCGTAGTCGTCCGCCACCAGCGTCACGCCTTCCGCCGCCGCGAGCGTTTGCGCCGCCTCCAGACGCTTCTCGAACTCCGCGCGCGTATCAATGTTCGAATTCGAGTAGAACATCGTCACATCATGCCCCTCTTCCTTCAGGCGCGGCACGCAGGCGGAGGCACACGGTCCGCAACAGGAATGGAGCAGCACGTTCATCGCTCGGGGCAGAGAGCAGAATCGCTCAACGCGTCTTGCCGGTACGCGCCGCAATCTCGGCGGCGACGGCCTCGGCAGCGCAGGCGCGCATCAATTTCGCCTTTTCCGGCTCAAGATCGGCCGGTGCGTAGGCCAGCTTCGTCACATCGGTGCCAAACAGGGCCGCCAACCAAGTGCAGGCCTGAAGATAGTTCCCCTTCGCATTGAGATGGATCGTATCGAGGCGCAACTTGACCTCATCGGCGTCCTTATGACCCTTGCGCCCCTTCTTCCAGGCCGAATTGCCGGCGGGGTCATCATGGAAATCGACGAGACCGGGCTTCTGGATCGCGGCGATCTCCGCCGGCGTGAGGAGCTTGCCGTAGTTGACGGGCAGCTTCTGGCGGTAGAGCTGCACGGCGTCGCCCGTGGGAATCGTGCGCAACTTGTGCTTGGCGGCGAGAATCCCGTAAGCCTTCTTGATGGCGGCGTGCATGGTCTCAGGGGTCATGTTCCACTTCTTGAGATTCCCGGTTGCGTAGGGCGTGTAGCTCCAGGTCTCCTGGATCACGATCTCAGCTTGCGGGGCAAGCTCGCGGATCTTCGCGATCAGGTTGTCCGCATAGGGCTGGTAAGTCTCCGGGAACGGACTCTTCGGGCTGGCCTGCTGAATCGTGACGATGTCCCACTTGTCGGCGACGAGCGCCTGCGGGATGTTGGTATTCTTGCCAAGCTTCGCCACAGGCGCGTCCTTGGGGTCCTTGACCGAGGCGTAGCTGTAGCTGAAGCCGTAGGGCTTAAAATTCGGATCGCCGGCCTTTTCGACATTCGCCCAGTGCTTATCGAGCGGGCAGCCGCCGATATAGAGCGAGGCGAGGTCGAGCGTTTCGCCCGCCGAGGCCGCGCATGCCGGCATCTCCTTGAGCACGCAGATCGAGAAGCTGTTCCCGATCATCAGAACCTTAAGCTGCTTCGCCTGAACGGCGGAGACGAGCAGAGCGGAAGTCGCCGCAAGTGCGGCGCAGAGGAGTGATTTTGTTTTCATAGCATAAAATTATACCACAAACCACCAACCATGGCACATCACAGCTTTTCGACAGTCCCCTCGTAGTACTTTTACCGATAATGGGATAGTGAATAAAAGAGAATATGGCCGTGTCTGACGTGTAAGCATGTAGTGTGTGTTTGATGTCAGGGCGCGGGGAATGCCGCCGCAACCTCACCCGCCCGTGGCGGAGGGCGCCTGGCTGTGTCCTCGCCCCGCTCGGCAATCACCAGATTGCCGTCGGGGGCGAGTCCATCGCCATGCATCCCACCACCCCAAGCGGGTTCGGCTAAAGGCGGCGGCATTCCCCGCCCAGCACATTCGGTCAGCGCTGAGCCAAGGTATGGCCGGAGGGTCGGCGCACCGCCGGCTACCGCGCGCCCGTCCGGCATAAGGCGCGTCATCCACTCGCCGGATACGGCGCGATCCGCTTGGGGCTGAATACAGCCCTCAAGCGCCTCGCAACCGTCCCGGCGGCGTCTGCCGTGCCCCGCCGTCCGTGCTTGCTCCGCCTCGTGCCGCCGCCCCTCCCACCCGCTCCGCTCTACCATGGCACGGGGAGGGGACGACTATTGGGCATGGGGGACAGACCCCGCGAAAGACTTGTTTTTCAACGGTTTCGTAGGGTCCCCACAGTTGCGCGCAATTACGGGCCAATGCGATCCCCTTGCACA
>CACZCD010000280.1 GCA_902779565.1 uncultured bacterium
CACCGGCAACGCGAAGGCATATGTGAACTTCAACGGCGGCGGAGTGTGCGCGATATCGAACAATGTTGAGTTTCTCGGCACAGGCGATTCGGCGGTCGATCGCGCCACGGTGTACGCGGCGGGCGCGATCCTTGAGGCGGCGGAAGGGGTGTCGGCGAACGTGTCGGTTCCGCTTCAGGCGGCGACGGGCGGCGGAATCGCGTCGCTGGCGCTTCCGGCGGAGCCGTTCGACGCGTACCACTGCGCGCCGCTCGTTTTCATCTACGGCGACGGCGTGGGTGCGGCCGCGGTCGTGGAGTACGATTCCGACAATGACGTGATCACGAACATCGTCGTCACCTCGCCGGGCTGGGGCTACACGGCGGAGAACACGACCGCGGTTCTCCACTGGTGCGGGAACGTACACCGTCCGGACGTGCCGCTCACGGTGACGGTTGCGGCCAACGCCGCGACGGGCGGCGTGACGAAGCGCGGACCCGGACGCATCGCGCTCACGGCGGCGAACACCTACGGCGGCGGAACGACGGTGGAGCAGGGAACGCTTGCGTTGGAGTCGGCCGATGCGATTCCGTCCGGCTCGGCGGTGACGGTGAAGGCGGGTGCGACACTTGAGCTTGGCTCCGGCGTCGGCTATCCGGCGGATCTCACGGCGGATCTCACAAGTGCGGTGCCGGGAAGGAAGTACGCGCTCATCAGCTGCCCGAACGGAGTTCCTGCAGGCGCGCCGGCGTTCAAGGGTCTTGAGGGCTGCTGGACGGTTAGGCAGCGCGGAACGGTGTGGTCTGCGGCGTACGAGCGCGGTTCTGTCTTCTTGGTGAGATAATAGATACTGATGCTTGACCAAAGAGATCATTTTGGTACATTATCGACCGTAAGTCAAATGGGGTTCATTCCCGAAAGGAACAAGACAATGAAAAAGATTTTCGCCAGCTGCTTTGCCGTCATCTTTGCCGGTGCCGCTTTTGGCACCGTGTATGAGGTGAATGTGCCGACGGGCAACGTCCAGACGAACTTCACCGCCGCGCAGAAGACCGCCATCGCCGCGCTCGGCGAGGACGATGAGGTGCAAAAGACCGGCGGCGGGACGCTCCACATCGCGACGAGGGCGGACATATCGTCTTTCAAGGGCACCATCCGCATCTCCGACGGCGTGTACCAGTTCCCCGGCAGCACCGGTTTTCTGGGCACGACGAACGGACCTACGATTGTGGAGAGCGGTGCCACGCTCAGGGTGGCGGGATATGCCCGTGCGGACTATTACGCCGATGAGGATATCCGCCTTGCCGGCACAGGCTATGGCGATTTCGGCGGCGCGCTCGTAGGCGCTTCAGCCGACAACGTGAATCTCGG
Source organism: uncultured bacterium (assembly GCA_902779565.1). Classification (GTDB taxonomy): domain Bacteria; phylum Verrucomicrobiota; class Kiritimatiellia; order RFP12; family UBA1067; genus UBA1731. The sequence continues at coordinate 1,351 of CACZCD010000280.1, forward strand.
CCGGCTTACGCTCACCGCCGATGCTACAGTCTATATGCCCGATGCCGCCTCGCATAGCATGTCCTTTACCGCCCGTCCCGTTGACTTGGGCAATCATACGCTCACGGCGAAGGGAATCGTCACATTCCAGCCGAGCGAAATGGTGAATCCCGGCCACATCATATTCGATGGTCTCGGCACGAACCATGCGATCGAGCTGCCGCAGAACTGCGACTTTCCAGGAGGTCCCGAGAACACGATCTCCTTCACGAACGGCGCCTACGCTTACGCCAACTCCTATCATCATACGAACATGGTCCCTTGGACGCTACGCATCCGGAATGGTTCATACGGCATATCTGCCAAGAGCTATGAGGGGAGGGGAGACTTCTTCTGGTACGGTCCGGTGGAGCTGCCTGACAGTGGTACCGTCACAATCAACTCCAATGGGCGTCACATCCATCTTCTCGGCCCGATCTCAGGCGTATCGGAAATCAAGATAGCAAGTTCGAACGGCGGCTATGTCTATTTCCACGGCACCAACACCTACACCGGCATACTTAACGTGACGGGGGGGCGCCTGATATCGATGGCGGAGGTGACCTTGCCGGGATGGGAGACCGACGGGCGGATATCGGAGGTGTCTTCCGGCACTTCGTATGGCATCTATTTCTCGAGCACGAATGCATCCCGTCAGTACGGGTGGAAGCCGGAGCGGATCGGACAGGCGTTCAGGAAACTGCGTGCGGGGGGCAAGTGGAACGTTGGCATCTATGCAGAGGAGGGCGAGGAATCCGTCTGCGAGCTGCCGGAGTTTGACCCTGACGATGTGAGCTACGCCGATCAGATCATCTATACGGCCGGCAGAGGGCGGAAGGTTGTGAAGGGCGACTATCCTGACGGGTTCAGGATCTTTAAGGTATACGGCGATTTGTCAAACCTGGTCTACTCGGCGAAGGACCCGGCGACCTCAAGTTTCAAAATGGGTCAGTTCAGCTTAAACCAGAGTAGCCATCTGCGTTTCGAGAACATGGGTTATGCGGAGATCACGAGCTATCCGTACATCGGCGGCAACGCGGACAGATACGCCACATGCGTTGTCGGCACGAACACGGTATTTGGTATCACGTCGACTGCCGGCAAGGGACTGTATGTCTCGAACGGCAAGAACTGCCATGCGGCGGCGTGGATTCTGCCGGGCGCGGTTCTCTCGAACGGCTTGTGGGTCGGTGCGGCGTATATGTACACGAACACGTGCGGAATGCTTGTGCAGAAGGGTGGGCTTGTGCATTGCGCCGTCAACAAGGCTGCATTTGGCGAAGGGCGTTGGGGAATGGGATACTACGAACTTGCGGGCGGCAGATCCGAACACAAGATGTACCCTGTCTTCGGCCAGTATGAAGGTTCGAGCGGGCACATGTGGCAGACGGGCGGCGAGTTCGAGATGCTGCCCGGATCGTCGTATATGTTCATTGGCGGACAGGGTACTGGGATGGTGCACATAGCGGGCGGAACGTTCAAGAGTGCTGTATTGGCGTTTGCGCCGAAGAGCTGCAACAATACCGACCGCACGGACGGATGCGGGCGGATTTCGGTTCGGAATGGTGCGAGACCGTGCTTCGAGGCGGGCGTGATGCTTGCAGACCGCATCGATTCGCTCGGCATGGTGGAGCTGTCGGGTGGCGGCGTTATGGAGGCGAAGAGCGTGACGAAGCGCGAG
>CACZCD010000281.1 GCA_902779565.1 uncultured bacterium
ATGGCCTCCATGACCAAACCCGAACCCACCACACTGAATCCGCCCGCCTTCAGCTGCGGCACGCGATCGTCAGGGTACGTGTAGTCGCCGACAGGAAGTTTCGTCATCGCGCCATCGCGCTCCACCAGCACATCGGAGAAGCTGCTCTTCACGTCGGTGTTCACCGTAAAGGACGCACCCTCGCCGAGCGTCAGCGACGAGACGCCCGCCATGAACGGCGCACTTGCGTCCGCCCCCACGATCAGGCTGCCGTTCACCATGAAGTTAGTCACGGCCACGAACACGATCTGGCCGCACGTATCGACATGCAGCGTGCCGCCATCCGCCACCGTCACCTGCGGCACGCCGGAGAAGGATGTCTTGTCGCCGCCTATCTTCAGCGTTCCTTTCTTCACCGTGATCGTGCCGGTCGTCGAATGGGTCGTGGTCACACCGGCATAGGCGTTGGTGAAGCACTGCACGAAATCGGCTTTCTCCGCATCGACCACGAGCGACACTGCATTCTGCAGTATGTGGCCGGAAAGGTAGTTGCCGGAAACCTTGCCGACAAGCGTGAGCGTGCAGGGCGTATCGGACGTGATCGGGCAAGTGCCGGCAGTGGTCGAAGACTGGGTCGAAGTGTTCAGCAGATAGTTAACGCGCTGATCGTGCCCATGCATGTTGAGAGCGTGGGCGCCGGACTGGCGGTTGGAGGAATTCTCAAGCTGCACAGACGCATCGCGTATCACATTGGTGTCGCCGCAGTGGATGATGGGGCGGTAGGTCGTATAGGAGGAAAACCGGTTCCCGGGATTGTTCAGATAGATCTGCCCGTCGTTGGAGGAGGCGTTCCCGAACGTGCAGGAGCCAGCGGTGATCACGCCATTGAACACATTCGTCCCGTAGGCGCGTAAAATGAAGATCTTGCCGGAAGGAGTCGTGACGTTGCCGTTGTAGATGGCGGTCTGGAAGTTCTTGCCGGCGCTCGTTCCCTTGACGGGATAGTTCTGTATGTAAAGATTTGAAGTATTGGCCTGGATGTCGCCGTTCAGCGTAGCATTCTTGAAGACTGAGAGCGAATAGTAACCTTTGCTGCTGGTACCCGTAACGGTAATGCTGTTGTTGAACGTGCCGCCCTGGGCATTGAGCTGCAGCTCGCCCCTGTTGGTCGATCCCTGCGCGATGGTGACCGGCCCGTCGCCGAGCGCTCCCTCCGCATCGGCGCGGATGGTTCCCTGATCGACGAATATGCCGCCCGGCACCGAGTTGTTGGCGTTCGAGAGCGCAAGCGTGCCAAGCCCCGTCTTGCGGAGCTTCGCCGTGCCCGTTCCCGTGATGCAGCCGGAGAGTGTGTTCGTCATGCCGGTAACGTCAATCGTGAGCGTGACCCCGTCTGCAATCTCGTAGCTCGTATCCGAATTCGCCGTCAACGATACCGTGGTATCCGTCGTCACCTCCTCAGCCATTGCAAGGCACCAAGAAATCACAACCGCAACGGTCGCAATACACCTCAGACTAGATCTGTTTCCCATAAAACTTCCGCTTGTTTCGTAGAAATGTCGGCTATAATACCAAAAACGCCCAACATTTCAAGCACAAACTTCCAGCCACAAAATTATCAGAGCACACTTTCCGTCCCCGTCAAACCAAGGACGATTTCAGGGTCTGTCCCCAAAGATTCCAAATCGCTTGGGCACCATGCCCCGTAACGCCGTGAATGATACCACAAACCCCCTTCCCGGCGAAAGGAAAACACGCGGCGCTCCGCGCCGACGCGCCATCCGCTACTTTACCGTGAACGTGAAGCCTCTCGGCAGGTAGCGCAGGACGAGCGCCGTCGCGCCGTCGCGCTCCTCCACGGCGAGCCGCCACTTGTGGCCGGCGGCAAGCTTCGGAAGCGCCGCTTCAGCCGGATACGCGCCGAGATTGAACGTATCGCCCACCTCCGGCTCGTAGCCGTCCATGAACTCCGGCACGAGGCCAAACGATCCCGAAACGCCGCCCGTGATGTTGATGACGTCGTTCGTGGTCTCGCCCTCGCTCTTCCACAGCCTCACCGGGAAGTTCGTCTCGAAGAGCAGCGTCCCGAACGTCACCGACACCGGCGCCGCCGCCTCCGCCGTAAGGTTCGTGAGCCCCACGCGCCCGTTCGCGACAACCGTGCCCGCCCAGTTCGCGCCGTCGCCGAAGAGCAGGTACGACTTCGCGCCAGCCTCGCTTGGCGGCTCCGCCGTCGCAAGCCCCGTCGCCGTGTTCTCGCTGTTCGTGATGATCGCCGTCATCGAATACCTCGCCTGCGTGCCCTTCAGCGCGTTCGTCACCGACACGTTGCCGCCGCCGATGATCGGCGGGCCGAACTTCGTCACGCGGTCCCAGTCGTGCACAAGATCCCAATGCGAAGCTCCACGCCAGATGTTCGTCGCCGTCACCCACATCGTCTTGCCTTCGGGCACTTCGATGGACTTGAACCCCTCGAAGAGCGGCATCTGCCTCCAGCGCGAGTCTGCGCCCTGCTCCGCCTTGACCCTGTACAGCTGGCCGACCATGATATACGAATCCTCGATGTGCGCAATGGTCTGGCCGTTTCCGATCCATTCCCAGAAACCGACGTACGAATCCTTCGCGCAGAGCGAAACCGCACCTTCCTCCGTTCCAATGTTGTGTATGCCGAAGTAGTCGCTATTGTAGCATGTGGGTGTGATTCCAAGGTAGCCACCGTCCTCGAGCGTGAGTTTGCCCGATCCAAGCTCTATGTACCGTCTGTATTCGTAGTCGTTGGCGAAGTCGTGCTCGTATTCCCAGCGGGCGGGGCCACGCAACGTTACGTCTGCGCCGCCGTCAACCTTGTTCCATCCATCACCCTTCAACAGGGTGTTGCCATCCACCAATATGGGCACCCTCACGTTTGCGGGGCTGTTCACGCCGAACTGCGTGCCGTTCCCCACGAACTCGCCCTCGCCTTCGCGGTGGAAGTCTCGCAGAAGCAGCGTCCCTACGGGCATCACCGTGCCGCCGACTTCAGGATACACGATCATCAGCGGCGTAAAGCTGCAAGTATCGTTACGGTAGAGCGTTCCTCCCTGGCAGTCAAGCCCGATGTAAGTGGTGTCCCCCTTCGCCGCCCAGCCGATCAATCCCTGCGACATGACATTCCATGCCGAAGTGCGCTCTTTCGGCATCCGTATCTGACCATACCATTTCAGGCTCACGTTGTACAGGCGGAATCCGTAATCATCATACAATGTGCCCATCGCCCAAGGGCAGGCAGTGCTCGTCTTCGGAAGCCCTGGCGTCTGGAGCGTGAGCGTGGCGTTCGTGGCGATCTCGAGCACCGGCAGGTGTTCCGCCGTCGCCACGCAGTCTATCCCGTTGGTGGACTGCGCAAACGCTCCGCCCTCAACAAGCAGCCTCGCATCGTATGCGAGCGACACTGGCGGGATCTCGACAGGTTCCTCCAAAGTGCCGCCTAAGACCGCAAGAGTCGCGCCATCCTGCATCTTGATCGACTTGAACGCCGGCGACGATGCCGTCAACTGAGCCGTCCCCGCACCTGAGATTATCACGTCTTCGCCTACCGGCACGCGACCGCCGCCCCATGCCGTCGTGTCGGTGAGGTCGCTCGAGACCGTGGCGTCGAACGTGTTGTCCGTCATGCGCACCACCTTTACGCCATCGCCCTCGATGGTTACCACCAGTTCTGGAGACGTCGCCTCGATCGCCGATTTCGCGTGCGAGAGGAACGCCGCATCGTCCGACTGCAGCGCGTATGCGCCGCCCACGCACAGGTTTTTGGCGAGCGTGATGCTTAGCCCGTCATAAGCGGCGGGCGAATCCACGCGCGTGCCTGTAGCGCGAAGGTCAAGCGTGCATCCGCTCGTGAACGAAATCCCCTCAAGCACGGTGTTAGGCTTCTCCACGCGAAGCGTCCCCGCGTTCATCGTGAACGACGTGGGCATCACCCCTTCCCTTGGCAAGGTCACCGTTCCGGCCTGCTGCACAAGGGAGGCGACGGGGTTCTTGCACAGGATGAACTCG
>CACZCD010000282.1 GCA_902779565.1 uncultured bacterium
ACATCAGCGCGCTGTCGAACGCTGAGGCGCAGATCTGGCGTGACGGAGTGGCGGAGACGGGTGCGCTCATGACGGGCGCTGTCACGCTTGTGGAGTTCGCAGCTCCGGCAATCGATGGCACAAATGCACTTGATGAGGTGTACGCGCGGATCGCGGGCGGCAACACGAACACGTACTACTGCGCGGACGTCGTGGTGGAGAAGGGGCCTGCGAAGATCCGCGTGGAGCCGATGGCGGATGAGACGAACAGGGGCTTGCTTGGCGCGTACGAGATCGTGGCGATGCCGGGCGAGACGAACCGGCTGCCGCTCCTGATCGGGCCGAAGTACGCGGTGAGCGCGGAGACGGCGTTCGGGGCGTTCGGGCTTGTGCCGCCGCCGTTCGTGCCGCTTGCCGACGACACGGGGACCGTGGAGCGTCTCGAGTTCGGCGAAGCGTTCTCCGCGACGAACGTTACCGACCGATTGGTGGAGGTCCAGTGGCCGGTCGAGTTCGCGCTGGAGGAGATCGACGCCACGCCCGAAGCGACCACCTACGCGCTCCGCGTCACCCCGGACTGGCTTGATGGCGAGGTCACATGGCACGGCATCGCGGACACCAACGCCCCGCCGATGCGAGGCGCCCCACCGATGCGTTCCGGCGGTGATTCGTGCTCTTGCGGCTGCCTTGTGCGCGACGGACTTGATCTCATCCATTCCCAGACATGCAGCTGCGAACACTGTTCCGCCGAAGGTGAATGCTCGTACGAAGGGCACTCCGAAAACATCAGTATAGACGTGAAGGACTCCAACTCCGGTGGCGGAGGCAACTCGCCAGGTGGCGGTAACGCCAATCAACCCGATCCAGACTTGCCGAGCGTGTCGGTGTCGTTCGACAAGGACGTATTGATATTCGAAGCGCCTTATGAGGTCGAGCCGGGTATCGTCACCAATCCGCCGCCGTCAACACGGACAAAGCTCACGCTCCATGCGTACGGTGGCGAGAATGGCGGAACGTTGCAGCTTATCCTTGGAAGCGAACTCAAGATGGTGTCGGGCAGCGATCCGATGCCAAGTTCGGTACCCCCGTACGAGTCTGTGGAATGGGAGGGATACTGCGAGGCGACTAACGCCAGTCCAAATATACGCGGAACCGTCACAAAGGCGAAGATCATTGAGAATCTCACAGGTAACGAAGTGAAATCCAGAGCTAAACGTGTGACGGCGGTGCGAATCACGGTAGAGCCGGAAAATCTGGCACCGGAAAACAAGGCGCGCGGTCGGCATGCGTTAGGCGTGTGCGAAGTTGTGCATTGTACACAATCGCCGGCAGCTCCGCTTGTCACATGGATGGCGTGCCATGGAGCGATAAGCAACCGTGTCAATGGCACGAGTTACATCTGTCCGCTTTATGGGGCATCAGATCCATTGCGGGCCATCATCGGGGATGTGGATTTCACCCCAAGGTTGTCGGTTTTGGCACCGCGGGGAATTGAAGCTAGAAATGAGCGCACCACTGGATATGGGAGAATGGAGGGGTTGGCTGGCTACATTGGAATGGCCTTTGAGCTGTATGTTCTGCCGCTTACGGTGTCGTTCCAGAACATAGCCGTTGAGGAAGTGCCAAATGAATTGGGAGGACCTTCCGGGTATTTCACCAACGCATACTTCTCCGCATATTGGCACCACAATCGGGATTGTGGAGCGGGGAGATGGCGGAAGATTAACGACAACAACTATTTTATGACGGACATTCCAGCCGTATCCATTTCGTTGCCGAGGATGCGTGCTGACGGAACGCTCGTCCACAGCAATGACACCACGGTTGGGTGGCAGGACGGTCAGTTGATATGGGAGGATCCGTTTGGGTGGAACGTGACGAACGTATCAGAAACGGCTTCCGAATACGGAACGTTCGCGACAGGAACACGGCAAGAGACTGTCGTCACTTCCGACGGTACGGTCACCTTGCGGAAGTTCGGCAATGAAGCCGTGCGCGGAACGAACGGCATACCATTCTTAAATGGAGTAATGCAAAATGTCGATGAATAGAATGATTGGCGCCGCATTTGTTGCGGTTATTCAGTGCACGACCTGCGTCAACTGTCACGCAGACGATGGGGGGAGGGCGCGTGCCTTGTTGACGGCGGTGGATGTGGCGCTTCGCAAGGACGCTTCGCTTGCTGAAAGTGAAGAGGGAATGGGACTCCGTTCGGGCCTCGCATCCAGACTGCGGGAAGCCGATCCGAAAAGTCGTGACTACAATCAGCAGAATTGGTTGGTTAGGGTGGTGGGCGATTTCGTACGCGATGATATCTTTAGGCGCATGCGGCATCTGCCGGAAAATGCATGGAAGATACGGTTTGCCGAATTGGCTTGGGAACGAGACTACATCGACAGGCGTGTGGCATCGGCGCCGGAAGACAAGCGTTCCCCTGGGCAAAAAGCGACGAGCAACATAGTGTATCATGCCAATCTTGCCTATCACGAGTGGGAATGGGAACTAAAACATTTACGGCTCTCGTTTCAGGGCAGGATAAAGCATGCGTATCAGGACTCCGAAGACGAACGGGCCGACTATTCGGAGGAATTCCGTGCATGGTGTCGAGCTGGAATCGAAAAGGCCATTGGCCGCCCGTTGACGGATGACGATCTGATGTTCAAGGACGATGTTCTCCGGCGCCGTGAGGAGCGGAAGAGGCGGGCGCATGACGAGGCGGTGCGCAAGCCGCATGACGGCGGCGATGTGCTACCGCATCCGTTCACCTTCCTTGGATGCACGTTCGGCAATGCCTATGAGGTGTCACGTCTAGGTGGGAAGGATGCAATTGACGATGTGATCCTGTGTTGGTACAGCAACTTTGTAATTGAGCCTTATTTTGGAAAGAAGTGGATGATGCTAAACCTTGCGCCGAGATCGAAGATCGTGTATTTGGCGGAGATTTCATGGAGTGGGCAGAATACGCGCGAAGAGCTATTCGCCCTGGCGAAGGACGTAAAGGCCGACATTGAGAAACGGCTTGGGGTGAAGCTTGGAGAGTTCTTTTTCG
>CACZCD010000283.1 GCA_902779565.1 uncultured bacterium
GAACGCAACATACCTGCAATCCCGGCTTCTGGTGGAAATCCACATCGGCTTGCCTTCCGGCGTGAAATCGACATCGCCGTTGAAGGCGAGCTCTTCGCCTACCGTCCAGACGTAATGGTGCTCATTGTTGTATCTGAGCGGCTTGCCGTCGAACGGGTCCAACGGCACGGCGGCAATGAACTCCGGCACAAGTTCGTCGAGCTTTTCGGGATAGCGCCCGCGCTTCGCCCTGTACCGGCGGCAGGCAAACACCGTCTCCATCGAGCGCGCCACAGAACGTCGCTGGAATAGCCCCACATACGATCCCCCGAAATCGGCATCCTGCAAGCAACACTTCCCGATCCAGTTCCGGCAAAGCGGGGTACAATAGTTCACGTGTTTCACAGGGGCCTGGCTCCGGCGCCCAAAATCGAATCTGCGGGCGTACTCCACGTCATACGGCGCATCGAGCTTTGAGATGAAACGATCCGTCTCTTCCTTCATCGCGACAAGAACCCTGTTCCTCTGGAATGAAAACCTTTCGTAGCCAAGTGTCCAATTGAGATCCGATGCCGAAACAAACCGCCGGCAAGCCCTTTGGGCCCGTCCTTCCCAAAAGCCATCTGCAGCACCCCATGCAAGCTGAAGCTCCGCCGCACGTTTCGCACGCTCGACATCGCCAACGGTCATGCTCTCGGCCATCTTTTGCATTTCCGCAAGCCACGCAACGTCGCCGTCTGGCGCGAACAGGGGCTGCTGCATCTCACCTAATGCAACTGACCGAAATGCCAACCCAAGCAGCTGCGCCATGCTTTCGTCCAGCTCCATTACGCGGCTGCCTAAGCGGAACAGCTCCAGCAACGTTGCGCGACCGGCGGCAATGTCGCCGTTTGCGGCCTCGTGCACCGCTTTCAACCGATAGCTGTGAACCATACGCAGGCATAGGGAGATGCAAAATGCGGATGAATACCGTTCATTCACGGAAGGCGTGGAGATTCCGCGCGAAGCGATGATGCCCTTCGCGCAACGGAAGGCATTGGATTCAGCGATGAGGATGTCCTTGACTATCCCCTCACAGTCCCTACGGTTCGCTGTGCCTCTGATGTAAGCCTGTGCAGCATTCCAGTTCAGGTTGGTCTTGACGCCCCTCGCATACTCCCTCATATAGGTATATGCGTCCTCGTCGGGCTTGAGCTTTGGATGCGGAAGCTGATATGCGCTCAAGTCGGGCGGCGCGATGTCGCGCCCGGCGATGAGGAAATACGCCGATGCCCCGCACCAAAGGAGCACAAGCGTCCCCGCCACTCCGGCAACCAGCCAGAGCAGATACCGAAGCAAGGACGCAACCGCTTTACTTTTCATATCCGACACAGGTTTCTCTTGTCTACTCCCTCTTGCCGCCAAATCCCTTCTTCGCGGTGTCCGTCTCGCCGCAGTCGCCCGTGGCGGACAGTATGGTCTTCACAAGTTCCGGTTCGGCATGGAAGCACCTCACCGCAACAGGCAGAGGGTTCCCGCCGTCAGCCGTGATTTCAAGGCGGATCTTCGCTGGCGATATCGGCTCGGCGAGAAGACGGATGCGTCTGTTGCCGATGGCCTTTCCGGAAAGGATTTCGCGTCCATCCGCAAGAAGCCGCCAGCCGTCCACCTGTTCGCCGTTCGCAAGGTCCTCGCGCATCTCCACCACGTTGAACGGTTTGCCGCCGCCCTTTACCTCATGCGCAAAGAGCGCATCGCGGATCTCTTTGAATCCTCTTAGCTCCCTGACGTCCTCATCGGCCAGCAGCCCGTCCCTGTTCGGCGCGACGCCGATGTTCATCGTTCCGCCGTTTCCGACCGTCCCCACGTATCGCTGCACGAGGTACGCCGCCCGCTTCGTCGTGCCGCGTTCCCGCTCGTGGTAGAACCAGCCCTTGCGGAGCGGGAAGTCCGCCTCGCAGACCTTGAACACGCTTCCCGACGCAAGGCCGGTGTTGATGATCGCCTTGTAGTTGGGGTTGCCGTACCGTCCGTCCGCATAGCCGCCGCTCGGATCGACCGTGGCGCGCGAATCCGGATCGAGGATGCCGCGCTCGTTTCCGGGCCAGCGGAAGTCGCCATCTTCCTCGCCGCAGAATATCGTTACCTGGGGCTGAAGTTCACGCACGAAACGGAACACCTCGTCGAAGCGGTAATAGCCCGCGTCGATCTTGCGTTTCTCCCGCGCGCCGCCGTACCAGCCGTCGCCGCCGTTCGCGCCGTCGAACCACATCTCGAACACCTCGCCGTATCCTCCTCCGAGAATCTCCTTTATCTGCGCATGGTAGATTTCCACATACTTTCCGGTGGCGTAGTGCGCGCTGTTGCGGTCCCACGGCGAGATGTACACCCCGAACTTGATTCCGGCGCGGCGGCAGGCCTGCTCCATTTCCTTCACATAATCTCTCCCCTCTTCCCTTTTCCCTGTTCCCTCTTCCCTGCCGCTCGTCCAGAATGGCGAGCGGCGTATGTTGTGCGCCGTCGTTTTCGTCGGCCAAAGGCAGAATCCGTCGTGGTGCTTCGCTACGATGACAAGTCCGCCAATTCCGCCGTCCCGGCACGCGCGGACGATCTGGTCGGCATCGAACTTCGCGGGGTTGAGCAATGCGGGGTCTTCGTCGCCGTAGCCCCACTCACGGTCGGTGTAGGTGTTCAGCCCCCAATGGACGATGCCGATCACGTCCGGCCCATCCGCAAGCCTCGCCTTGAGCGCTTCGCGCGGCACCGGACGGCTTGCCCCCTCCGCGACGCAAAGCACCGCCGCCCCGCAAAACGCATGGGTCAACACCAAAGCCAACCTTACAGTACGTTTCATCATTGCGCCGCCTCCATTCCAACATCACAAAGCGCCTTGCGCCCTTTTGGATCGGGGCCGAAACGGTTCGGCCCGCACGTTCCGTCAATGCCGCCGAGTATCAGCAGCAAAGCGATTGATGCGACGCTCCGAATCG
>CACZCD010000284.1 GCA_902779565.1 uncultured bacterium
GCTGCTGGGAGCTCGTGGAGACGAGCGAGCAGACGCGCCGCCACTGCATGATGCTCGAGAACTGCTGCTACGGCGAACATGAGATGCTCGCCCTCAACATGTGCCGGACGGGCGCGCTCGGCGAAACCGTGTATGGCGAGGCCGGCTACCTGCACAGCGGCACGACGCGCGGCTTCAAGTTGAGCGAGTTCCGTGCCGAGTGGTATCAGGAGCACCGTGGGAACTACTATCCCACGCACGGACTCGGCCCGGTGGCGCAGTACATGAACATCAACCGGGGCGACCGCTTCGACTACCTGAACTCCATGGAGACGAAGTCCATCGCCGACTTCATCCGCGAGGGTGATCCCCGCTGGAACGGCGAGAATCTTGAGACGTTCAAGAAATATCTGATTGGCGGGTACAACTCGTCGCTCATCCGCACCGTCAACGGCAAGATAATCCTTCTGAATCTTTCCTGCACGGTTCCGCACCCGTACAGCCGGATCAACACGATCCAGGGTACGCATGGGATCTTCATGGACTACCCGCTCCGCATCGACGTGGAGGATAAGCCCGGTTCAGGACCGCATGAGGTCCGCAATCCCGACTGGCAGGAGCGATTCGACCGGAAGCGCACGGCGGCGCTGCGCGAGAAGTACAGGCATCCGCTCTGGAAGCAGGTCGGCGAACTGGCGAAGAAGGCGGGCGGACACGGCGGCATGGACTTCCTGATGGACATGCGTTGGGTGTATTGCCTGCAGAACGGCCTGCCGCTCGACATGGACGTTTACGATCTCGCCTCCTGGAGCTGCCTGTGCGAGATCACGGAGCGTTCGCAGGCGAAGCGCGGCGCGCCGGTGGAGATCCCGGATTTCACGCGGGGCGCGTGGAAAACGATGAAGCCGCTTGGGATCGTGACGATCGATCTCGCGAAGATGGACTTCTCCAACGTTGGTGCCGCCGGACCCCAACAGACGATCGGTCAATCGCTCGAAGGATGACCACTGAAATAACGCCATTTCGCTCGCGAAATATGGTATAATTCCCCGCCTATGGACATATTGGCGAAACGACTGAACAAAACGCTCGGTCCGGCGGCGGATTTTCTCTCCGCTGAAGGGCGGCGTTTATACTTCCCCTACGGTGGGATTCTGGGGCAGGGCGCGGAAGCGAAGGCCTGCGAAATCAACGCCACCATCGGCATGGCGTTCGAGGAGGACGGCTCTCCGCTGGTGATGGACTGCTTTGCCAAGAACATCAACCTGGGCCGCAAGGCGTTCCTTTACGCTGGCAGCTTCGGTCTGCCGGCGCTCCGGGCGGTCTGGCGCGATTTCATGGTGCGGAAGAATCCTTCGCTCAAGGGCAAGGCCTTCTCGAACCCTGTGGTGACGAACGCCCTCACGCATGGGCTTCGCGTCTGCGCGGAGCTGTTTGCGGACAAGGGTGACAAGGTGATCGTCCCCGATCTCTACTGGGACAACTACGCGCTCATCTTCGGTGAGGCCGTCGGCGCGAAGCTGGAGATGTTCAACACCTTCCGGAACGGGGCGTTTGATGCGGCGGCGATGAAGAAGGCCCTGCTGGGGCCCGGCCAAAAGAAGATTCTGATCCTCAACTTCCCGAACAACCCCACCGGCTACACGGCGACCCTTGCGGACGCGCCGAAGATCGTGGCGGCGGTCAAGTCCGCGGCGGCGAAGGGCAAGAAGATCGTGGTGGTTCTGGATGACGCCTACTTCGGTCTTGTGTACGAGAAGGGCGTCCATGAGGAATCGCTCTTCGCGGAGTTCTCCGACCTCCATGCGAACGTGCTGGCGGTGAAGCTTGACGGCACCACGAAGGAGGACTACGTGTGGGGGATGCGCGTGGGGTTCATCACTTTCGCGGGCAAGGGGCTTTCGGAGGATCAGCTGAAGGCGTTCGAGGCGAAGGCGGCGGGTGACGTGCGTTCGTCGATCTCCAATTCGTCCTCGATCGGTCAGCATCTTGCGATCGCGGCGTTCGCCGATCCGAACTACATCCGCCAGAAGCGCGAGAAGTACGCGGTGCTGAAGAACCGCTACCGCGTCATCCGGGGGCTCCTCAAGACGCATCCGGAATATGCGGAGACGTTCGAGCCGATGCCGTTCAACTCCGGGTATTTCATGTGCGTGAAGCCGAAGGGGGTGGAGGCGGAGACGGTGCGTCGCCATCTGATCGAGAAGTATTCGACGGGGACGATCGTTCTTTCGGGGTTGATCCGGTTGGCGTTCTCCACGATTCCCGCGAAGAAGCTGCCGCAGCTCTTCGCCAATGTCGATGCGGCTGTCAGAGACCTGCGCGGTGCGCATAACAGTAAGTGATAGGTGAGGAAAACTACCAACTATCAACTACCAACTAACGAAAAGTGAAAACGGCAATAACAGTCATCGGGGTTGAAGCGGAAGGGATCCGCGGAATCCGCCTGGAGGAGAACAAGGCGGAGTGGGTTGTTGCCGACTGTGAATTCTGGCCGACGACGGGAAGCGAGTCGCCCGAGGCGGGCGATGATTCTTCAGAAGCAGCTTCGGGAGGGGCGGCGTCCGCGGCGGATGAGAACGGCCAATCCCCCGATCAGTCGCCGGAAGATCGGTATGCGGCGACCGTGGAGGCGCTGAAGGCGGCCGCCAAGCGTTTTGGCACGCACGAGGTGGTTCTGTCGATGCCGCTCAAGTCGCTTTTGGTGAAGGTGTCGCGCACGTCGGTTGAAGACCGTGACCGCCTGTCCGAAATGGCGAGCGAAGAGATCGGGACCGTTTCGCCGTTCCCGGACGAAACGCCGGTGACGGGCACGGAAACCGTCGCGGAGACTGACCGGGAGCTTGTCTCGGTGATTGCCGCTTTGCCGGAAGCCGGTGCGGCGGAGATTGGTGATGCGCTCGACGAGGCAATGGTGCGCGTTCTGCGGACGGATATCGCCGCGCTGGGATGGCTTCGTACCCTTTG
>CACZCD010000285.1 GCA_902779565.1 uncultured bacterium
GGCGGAGAGCGAGCTGGTCTGTCCCGAATGCGGCGCGCGCTTCTTCGCGCCCGGCGCGGAGGAGCTCGCCTTCAACTCGCAGGGCGCGTGCAAACGCTGCGACGGAACGGGCGTGGTGCGCGAAGTCGATCAGACGACGATCGTGCCGGACGATTCGCTCACAATCGACGAGGGCGCCGTCGCGCCGTGGCAGTCGCTCATGTGGTCGCTCATGAAGGACATCGCGCGCGACCATCTCGGCGTGCGGACGGATGTGCCGTGGCGCGACCTCACCGACCGGGAGCGGGACATCGTCCTTCACGCGCCGCCGGAAAAGCACCACATGGTCTATCAGATCAAGAAGGACGGGCGTTCCGGCGAGATGGACTTCACTTTCTTCAACGCCATCCACACCGTCGAGAACGCGCTCAAGAACGTGAAGGACGAGAAGAGCATGAAGCGCGTCGCGAAGTTCCTGAAGGAGGGACCGTGTCCAGACTGCGGCGGCACGCGCCTCTCCGAACGCGCCCGCGCGCCGCTTCTGCGCGGCATCCCGCTCGACAAGGCGTGCGAAATGACGCTGGCCGAGGCGGAGGACTGGGTGCACGGCGTTCCGGATTCCCTGCCCAAGCCGATGCGTCCGATGGCGGAACGGATCTGCGAGGCGTTCCACGATACGTCGCGTCGGCTGATGGAACTCGGTCTCTCGTACCTTTCGCTCGACCGCGCCGCCGCAACGCTCTCCACCGGCGAACGCCAGCGCATGCAGCTCGCCCGGGCTGTCAGGAACCGGACGACGGGCGTGCTGTACGTCCTCGACGAGCCGTCCATCGGACTCCACCCGTCAAATCTGGAGGGGCTGACGGGCGTGATGGACGACCTGGTCGCCGACGGCAACACGGTCCTGCTCGTGGATCACGACACGCAGGTCCTCTCGCATGCCGACTGGATCGTGGAGTTGGGCCCCGGCGCTGGCGCGAACGGCGGCCGCCTCATCGCGGAGGGAACGGTGGCGGAGATCGCGAAGAACCCCAAGTCGATGATAGGGCCGTTTTTAGCCACAAAGAACACAAAGAGCGCCAAGCCGGTAGGGTCACGCGTCCCGCGTGACCGCGAAGGGGGCGTTTTAGCCGCAAAGATCGCAAATGACCTACGGGCCAAACTCCGCGCCTCCGCGTCTCCGCGTGAGATACGGCTCTCCACCTCCGCGATCCATACCGTGCAACCGCTGGAGGTCGCGTTTCCCAAGGGCAAGCTTTCGGTCGTGACGGGTGTTTCCGGCAGCGGCAAGACGACGCTGATCCTCGAAAGCCTCGTTCCGGGACTCGCCGCGCAGATCGGGGGACGCGCACTCCCCGCGCATGTCCGCGCGCTTTCCGCGCCCGGCATCGCGCAGGTGAAGCTCATCGACGCGACGCCCATCGGCATCAACATCCGCTCGACCGTCGCCACGTACGCGAACGTCCATGACGAACTTCGCAAGATCTACGCCCGTACGGCGGACGCGAAGGAACGCGGGTACAAGGCGGGCGACTTCTCGTACAACACGGGCGCGCTGCGTTGTCCGACCTGCGACGGCACGGGCGAGATCAACCTGGATGTCCAGTTCCTGCCGGATGTGGACATCCCCTGTCCCGACTGCCGCGGCGCGCGGTACGCGAAGGCGGCGTTTGCCGTCAGGCGGAAGGGCGTGTCCCTCCCGGAACTGATGGCGATGAGTGTCGATGAGGCGCTGGAAGCCTGCGCGGACCTTCCGCTCGTCAAAAGCCGCCTTCAGATCCTGCACGACATCGGCCTCGGGTACTTGACGCTTGGAGAGGAGACGCCGGGTCTTTCCGGCGGCGAGGCGCAGCGGCTCAAGCTCGCCAGCGAGATGGGACGCGGACAGGGAGACACTGTGTTCGTCTTCGACGAGCCGACGATTGGACTTCATCCCCTCGATGTGCGCACGCTGATGGAGGTGTTCCGTCATCTGATCGGCAACGGCGCCACCGTGATCGTAATCGAACACGACCTCGACGTCATCCATTCGGCAGATTGGATCGTAGATATGGGTCCCGGCGGCGGTAAGGCCGGCGGCCGGATCGTCGCCACCGGCACCCCATCTGAGATCAAATCCCGTCCCCAAAGCGTGACCGGCCGCTACATTTAGGAATAATTTGAAAGTTGTACTTTCTTATTATCCGTGGTTAAGGGGGAGCAGTGAATCAATTTGAGACTTTTGCTCGTACAGGGGAAGTCAAACCCCCGTACAGGGGAAGTCAAACCCCCGTACAGGGGAAGTCAAACGACAATGCAAGTGTTCTTTCTGTAAATTGAGATGGAGAACGCCGACAAAGACCTTCCGCAAGAAGGGGGAATGAGGCAGAAGGTGGCGCGTATTACAGGGTAGTGACTTCGCGGCGGCAACACAACCGATAGGCGAGAAAAAAAACAACCGATGGCGGTGGTGTCGCTTGACCAACCGCCATCGGATTTTGGGCGGCTCTTGCGTTGCCACCCTGAGGCTTAAGTTACTTGGTGGCCTTGTCGGCGGCCTTCTTCGCCTCGGCGGCAGCCTTGTCCGCTTCCTTCTTGGCGTCCGCTGCGGCCTTGTCCGCGTCCTTGGCGGCCTTGTTGACCTCGCCCTTGAGTGCGGAAAGCGTGGCAGCGCCAGGCTTCTCCTCCTGCTTCTCGCAACCGGTGAAAGCAACGGTGACGGCGGCGATTGCCGCGATGATCAGAATCTTCTTCATGTATGACTCCTTGATTGATTTGGCATCTTGCTCCATGCAAAATGTTGGCGCGTATTATACCATAATCGGGCAATCTGCACATGTCGGTAGGATTGCGGCACGTGGCGCGTGGATGTGTCTGGTAATATAGTTGCGTCTTCCATTTAAGGGATGGAAGGTCTTTGCGGGGAGTTGCAAGACTGCCACGCATTGGAGTATTATACGGGACAGCA
>CACZCD010000286.1:0-665 GCA_902779565.1 uncultured bacterium
ACGGTCACGGGCAAATCCGTGTCGCGGTTCACGAGCGCGTTCCTCCACGTGAGCAGCAGCGTGTTCGACGGCGTCTCCTCGTGACAGAAGAGCGATTCGCCGCCGTTCAGATGCCAGTTCGCCGCCGGCAAAACCGCAAGCGGAAGCCCCAGAAGCGAAATGCGGTTCGATTCGTCATACGGCGCCGGCGAAATCTCGCCGCACGAAAACACCGTCAGACGCTCCACGAGATTCGACCCGAACCGAAAGCACCATCCGCCTCCGTCAAGGTAGAACCAATCCTCGTACCCACCGAACGCCAGCCAGTCGGAATTGGTGGTTGGCGGCAGCGGGTTGAGAGTTGAGGGCTGAAGGTCGAGGGATGGCGGTGCGCTTCCGCCGTCCCCAAATCCCGTCAATCCCATTAATCCTGTCAAAACGCCGCCCATGTTCTGCACGCCGTTGGTGCCGCCCATTTCGCCGCCGGCGCCGTTCACCCCGTTCGTGCCTTTCGTCGCGCCGTGGTGGATCATGCCGATTGCGACCAACGCCACAAGCGCCACCTCCAGCGCCGGGCGCTTCATCAACTCCGCCAAGCGCCGCATCGGGTGCATGTCGTGTTCGTTCAGTATCGCCGCGAGCCAAAGCACGCCGAGCGTCAGAAATGCGATGGTGACGGAGAGGAT
>CACZCD010000286.1:685-4052 GCA_902779565.1 uncultured bacterium
AGCCAAAGCACGCCGAGCGTCAGAAATGCGATGGTGACGGAGAGGATCAGCATCGCCTCACCTCACGATGAACTTCAGGCCGCCGTGGTCGCTTTCGACGAGCACGATCACGGTGAACATCGTAGCCAGCAATCTTTTCCCCTCCATTTTCATTACGCCACCACACTTCGCTTGTCGATTGATCACATGTGCAGAACGGGCAACTACTTCCGCGGCGTGACTTCCCGGAGGAAGTTCTCCATCTCGGAATAGTCGTTGCGCCAAGTCGCATACATCCACCCCGTGAACAGGCCGGGATGCGTCTCCATCTCCTTGCGCCACGCATGGGCGTTCTTGTGCGTCTTGTCGTCATAGTAGGCGCCGGCGAGGCAGCGGAATCCGTTCGCCGCCCAATACGCCGTCTGCAGAGCGGCCTTTTTCCCGTACCACGGGCAGATCACAAGATCCTGCGGAATGCATTTCGCGATGCCTTCGTAGCTGCCAAGCGTATGGGCGTAGCCCTCATTGGCGTTGTGGTTCGGATCGAGCATGTCCCCCCACACATAGCAGACGATGTCGGGCGAGAGGCGGCGCACGATCTCACGCTGACGCGTGAGGCAGTCGCCGATCAGATGGGCCATGTCCAGCTTGCGGGCGCGGCAGGCCGCGCAGGTGTTTGCGCTGCGCAGCTCGTCGAAGCAGAAGAACCACTTTTTCGGCCGCAGCAGCTCCTGGACTCTCTGCGCGCACGTCTCCATGCGGGCGTAGTAATCGGGATTCGACATGCAGGCGGCGTACTGGTCGTGGGAACTCCGGAACAGGTTCGGTATCTCCGCCGAGACGAGCAGGCGCTGCCCTTCCGGAATGCGGCTCGCCGCCGGAATCTCCAGCTCGAGATACGGTCCCAACGCCGCACCCTCGCCGCGCACGGCGATCGGCGGCACTTCGGCATAGTCCCGCCCTTCCTTGTAGAGGGAGCCGCTCGCGGCGTCCTTCACAGTGAACGGGATCCCCGCCCGCCGCGTGGCGCCGCAGATGCCGCGCGCGCGCACCTCAAACTTCGCGATCTCCAACCGCCCTTCGTTCCCCCAATGGCCAAAGGCAAGCGTGATCGTCTCGTCCGACCGCGCCTCAAGCGGAAAGACGAGATCGTGCCACTCGCCATCCGCGGCGTGCTTCGGGGCGCTGTAGTAGGCGGACTTCTTCGGGATGCTCGGGATGAAGCCGATGAACTGAAACTTGTCCTTCTCCGGCACGCCCGTCGAGCGGACGCGCGCACAGATCACGTAGCGCACGCCCTTGCGTAGCGTAAACCGCCGGTACACGCGCATCGGCGACTTTCCGCGGGTGGCGGCTCCTCCCTCGAAAATGAGGTTCTCCGTCGCCCCGCCCTCAACCGTCACCGGCGGCGGATCGAACACCGCCTTGCCGCCGCGCCGTACGTACGGAAGGTCGGCGACCTCGCGGCTCTCGAACCAGTTGCCGGGGCAGTCGCCACCATATCCCACGTCCCACATCATCGGTATGATCTCAATGCCGATGCCGTCACAGAACGACTTGGCGGCCGTGAGCTGCCGGACAAGATGAGGCGGCCACTGGTGCGCGAGGTCAAGATGGCATGAAAGAAGCGCGCCGTTGTATCCGGCGGCCTTCGCACGGGCCACGACATTCGTGAAGTGTTCAAGGGAGTGGGGATTGTCCGCGCCTTTGCCCCAGAAATTGCACGGCATGAAGACCCATCGATCCTCGGCGGCGCCACACACCGCGAGGATGACGCAAGCCAGTGCAGTTGCGATCCGCATTTTTGTTTTGCGCGTCAAGTTCATCTCCCGTCTCCTCACTTCTCCGTCTGTTTATTCAGCATCTCGCCGAACGCGGGCAGGTCGTCGTAGGCGTGCCGCCAGGTGGTGTACATGATGCCAATCGCCCCGTCCGTGCGCCGCACCACGTCCCGCCACTGGCGCGACCATTTGAACGGCGGCTTCTCGTCGTAGTACGCGGCGGCGAGTGTGCGGAAGCCCTTCGACGAGAAGAACGGCATGGAGAGGTCGCTCTTGCGGTCGTACCAGCAGCAGATGATCAGATCCTTCGGCACCCACTTCCATCCGTCCTCAAACGAACCGCGGCAGTTGTAGTACGTCTTCACGGCGTTGTGGTTCGGATCGAGCATGTCGCTCCAGATGTACACCTCCGCGCCGGGATGCACCTTCTGGATGATGTTGTACGCCTTGGTCACGGCATCGGCGTACATCTGGCCCATCGTCAGGCCGCGCGCGCGGCAGGCGGCGCACGTGCCGCCGTTGCGGAACTCGTCCATCGAGATCATCCAACGCTTCGGGTGCAGCGCCGCCTCGGTATGCGTGGCGGAATCCTCGAGGCTCTCGTAGAGGTGAGGCTCGCTGAGGCACATCGAGACCTGCCGCCCGTTCACGACGGCCGGTGCGTAGCAGTCGAGGAGGAGGCGGTCGCCCGGCCTGATCCGGCTGCCCGGCGGCAGGGCGAGCGTCACCGGCGGCAGGTCCTGCCGCGAGACGGAATACCGGACCTTCGGCACCACATAGTCGCGCGCCGGCTCGTACGTCTCGCCCGTCGCGACGTTGCGCAGCACGGTCGGCGCACCCGGCCGGCGCAATACGTTTCCAGGCGGGGCCTCGGTAAGCGTGACGTTGCGCACCTCGAAATCCCCCTCCTTCCATCCGGCCATGAACCCGATATACAGGTAATACGAATTGGAATCCATACTGTTGAACGAAAGCGCACACGGCGTCCAATCCTGCGTGGGGCTGAACGGCACGTCAATCGTCTCCTTCTCAAGATACTGCTGAAGGCAGGCATCGCGCGCGATTACGCGAAACGGCTTCTCCCCCACAAGCCCCTTCGTGCGGAACTCGAACGCGTAGCGGTAGCGGCGGTGCGGCTTCACGTCCACCTTCTTGATGAGGGCAACGTCCCACACGGCGTTCGTGCCCTGCGCGATGAACGGTACGTCCTCCACCGGCACGCCCTCGACGTAATCGACGCCGTAGTTCTGCATCGAACCATACCCAAGCGCCCACATCACGGGGATCATCTCCAGGCCACTGTCGTCGAACGTAGCCCGGATCCGCGCCAACCGGTCGCGCCGCACCTTCGGCCAGTGCTTGTAGAACTCGATGCCGCACCCGAACATCACACCGTTCATCCCGCACGCCTTCGCCTTGCGCACGAGGCCCGACACCCGCTCCACGCAATCGGTGCTGACGAGGGAATCCGTCAGCCACACCCAACGGCGATCAAGCTCACCCCCCACCGCACTCGCGACAAGTGCGACCGCCGCAATGCCGATGCAAATCTTTCTCATTTGAAACACTCTTCTCTATTCTAAACCCTAAACTCCAAACTCTAAACT
>CACZCD010000287.1 GCA_902779565.1 uncultured bacterium
ATGGGACTTGAAGGCGGACAAGTTCAAGCTCGGCCAGTGGTTCTATGGAAGTTTCTATCCGTATCGGTGCGACATCTCCCCAGACGGACGTCACCTCGTCTATTTCGCCGCGAAATACGGAAGGGCCAGTTCGATAGACAAATACATCGCCGAAAGGGCTGGAGAGTATACGGGCAATTTCTCGTGGGAAAAGTATCAAAGCTACCTCCGTCGGCGCGACGAGATTGCCGCCGATGCAAAGACGAGCAAAGAAATTGAGCGGCAGGTTCGCGCGGGCGAATACTACGACTGCAGCTGGACGGCCGTATCGCGGGTGCCCTATCTCAAGGCGTTTGACCTTTGGTTCAACGGCAGTGGATGGAACGGCGGCGGACTGTTCGTCGACAACAAGCGCGTGGCCATCAACCATCTGCCGCACACGAAGGACGTGAAACGCGCAGGCGGACGATTTGTCGAAGTGGCTCCGCCGAAGCTCTGCGAAGGATGGGGAGAATGCAAGGGCGAGTGTGCAATGGTATATTTCCCTCGCCTTGTCCGTGACGGATGGAAGTGGACTTCGCGGTCGGCGGCGCTTGATGTGTTTGAGAAGACGCTATCTCGCGGACTGACACTTCGCAAGCAGTTTCACTGTGGCCGGCCAGCGGCCGGCCATGGATGTTATTGGGAAAGCCATGAGATATGCGACGCCGCCGGCAAGACTGTCGTTGACGGCGCAAACTGGTCCTGGGCGGACTTCGACAAGCCGCGCAAACGAGTGGTCTTTGCCGAGGGCGGTGCGATTTTCGATTTGCACGATAAGAAGATCGAAGGCGAGCCAAAGAAACTCCATGACTTCAACGATATGAAGTACGAGCGCATACTGGCGCCGTATTGAGTGTGAACGCAAGCATCTGCCGCAGATTTGGTATAATGTTGAAACAAAGAAAGGGGTGATGAACATGAAGTCTGTCATTTCGTTCAGCCTGCCGCGCAAGCAAGAGACTCAGCTGATGCAGAAGATGGTGGAGCAAGTCAGGGACAGGTCTGACAGGTTGTCCGATCGTTTCACGCGCATGTCGGACAATGCCGCAACGCGTGCAATCTGCGACAGGCTCGGCGTCAGCAACGAGTTCATGCGCGTAGAGGAGGACGCGCGCGCGGCGCGCGCACAACTTGACAAACTGATCGCAGATCTGCGCAAGCTGGAGAGCGCGCTGGACGAAGTCGAGGTTGTCCGCGGACGTGAGATTGACGCGCAGGTGATTGCGCGCATGAAGAGCATCATGATACCAAGGTTGTCGCTAGGGCCTGATACGACAATAATCGACGCCCTTGAATTCCTAAGAAAGGCGTCTAAAGAAACACCGGGTCGTGGAATCAGTTTTGTCTACAAAGGGCCGGTGGAGGACGCGAATTCGGGAGAAGAGGACGATTCAGAAGATGGTGTGGATGAAGCTTGCGTGAAGGAGGAACCCTTGTCGGCGCATTATAGGCGTATGCCGCAGGTGTCTGCCGCGGACATTTCGTTCTACGATGCGTTGACGCTCATCTGCAACGCCGCCGGCTGCCGCTGGGAAATCGCTGACGTCGGATTCATCCTTGTCACGGACGATTCCAACGTCTCTAATTAATGACCGAGGCTGTTTTGCGGCGCGGCAGTTTCGCTATAATATGCCCAATGCCGTTGAAATGAGGAGAGTGAAAGAAAACATCGGAATGGGCGACAAAAAGCGCAGCACCAAAGGGGTGTCTCCCCATTTGTTCAAGGGAGGTCATTTCGCCTGATTTTGTTGAAAGGCGAACGACATTATGAGAAGCGTTCGGGGTCAGCCCCGCGATATACCCGTTTTTCGTGTATTTAGTGTATTTCGTGGTTAAAACGCCCGCAGCGCATCTGCCGCGTGGTGAGGTTTAGTCATTGTCCGGCGGGTCGATTTCGGCGGCAGCGCAGAAGAGGCGTCCGATGGCCCAGGGATAGAATTCTCCTGGAAGCAGACGGAAGATCGCGAGAGGACTTGGCTGTTCCTCGGCGGATGCGTCGTTCCCGATGAGAATGGCAATGGGATATTCTGACGGCGGATTGTTAAAGAGGCGAGTCTGGATGGAGAGGTAGGTCTCTCGGTCATATACAAATTCAGTCTTCTTCTCGAACTTTCCGAAGCCGCATGTATAGACGCCTTTGCCGTTTTCGAGGGTGATGCGGTGGAAGGCGAACCGTCCCCATAGCATGCGGAGAATGAAATAAAGTACCGAAGCGGCGGCGGTCGCCGCAACAGCGCAGGCGATGGCGACGCTCGGGACGATCGCCAGCCGCTTCGCCAACTTCAAAGGAATGAAACCAAAGGCCCAGAACACTGTAAGGTTGCATAGTGCGTCTTTTGCAGCGCCGTTCCACCATGCGTTCGGGCGGTAGATGAAGCCGTTGCGCGTCTCTTCCACGCTCCGAGGCATGAACTTTGGCTGTGATTGGTAGGCGTGTGCACGGTAGTAATGCGCATATTGGCACGACCATTCGGAATTGCAGCTGGGGCACGTCAGGCATTCGGACTTCGCGTCGATGCACTCGGACGGAATCGACGCTCCGCATTTAGCGCAAAGGAAGGGTGTCCCGCCTTCGGCCCTGCCGAGGTGCGCGTCAAGCACAGCGTGGACAAAGGCCGCTCGTGCTTCGTTGCGCCTGCCTCGTTCGCTCCAGATGACCTGCTGCAGGAGCTGACTGTATACGCCGAGGGAAAATCCGACGGATATTGCCTTTACGCGTCCTTTGTCGTTGCATATCTTTTCTAAGCCGGCGGTTGCGTTTTCGTGCGGTACGAAGCGACGGCACCGTACTCTAAATCCGAGCCAAAGTGTGTCTACGACGATTGCCGCCTGCCCCAGCGAAAGTCGGCGGGCTGTCAGTCTACAAAGTGCGATAAACCAGATAAAAAACGCCACGCTGCCGACGAGGACGCCGAAAAAACCTTCCGCAATGCTTTTGCCGCCAGAGTCCAGTGAATTGAAGTTGTCGATAACGACAAAGGCTCCTGGCGCAAGCACGAACGGCAGAACAATGGCCGCCACGATCCAGCGTCGCGGAATTCTGTCGCGCACAACGATGTTTCCTGTTGCGTCTCTGCCAAGCGAGACGCCGCGCGGAGGATGCGCGATTATGTCTGCGCGCTCCTCAAGCCCGGGCTTTTCGCCGGTATCGAGGGGCGCGACGAAGTCACCGCAGTTTGGGCAGTAGCAAACCTCGTCACCGGCATTCTTTCCAGTCAGGATGGCGCCGCAGCGCGAGCAGCGTTCCTCGTCGTCCTTCGTTGGCGAAGGGGAGTTTGTGTCGGTTTGTGATTTGTGTGCGTCCATGACACAGACAGTATACCATATTGCGCGGCGCATCTGCCGCGGATATGGCATAAGGCGTCATTCCGCTGCGGCGAGGAGCAGCGAAAGGGCGTGCTCGACGGCCGCGGCGCGCACTTCGGCGCGATTGCCGGGGAAGACGCGTTTTTCGGTCTTTGTGCCTGTGGGCGTGGCGACGCCAAACCACACGAGGCCGACCGGCTTCTCGGCGCTGCCGCCGCCGGGACCCGCTATGCCGGTGACGGAAACGGCATAGTCGACTTTAAGGATCCTGCGCGCGCCGACGGCCATCTGCTCGGCCGTCTCGGGACTCACCGCGCCGACAGCGGCAAGAGTCCCGGGGGAGACTCCGAGGACGCCCTGCTTCACGGAGTTGTCGTAGCTGATGACGCCGCCCATGAAGACCGCGCTTGAAC
>CACZCD010000288.1 GCA_902779565.1 uncultured bacterium
TCAGTTCGCCGCAGGCCTTGAGGCACAAGCGCGAAAGATCGTTGAAGGCAGGCTTGCCGTCCCGCGTGACACCGCCGAGCATGACGGACTGACCGTTATCCCCCTGCTGCACGCCGATGTAGAGATCGCTGTCGCGGTTGCAGGCGATGAAGAACTCCTCCAGTTCTTCCAGCGCCGTCTCGTCCGTGAGGCGTCCCGCCTTGATATCCGCCTCGTAGTACGGGTGAAGATACTGATCGATGCGACCCAAGCCGCAATGGTATTCCCCCTCGCACCACATCGCGTAGTGCAGGATGCGCAGGCTCTGGAGCGCTTCGTGGAACGTACGCGCGCCCTTGCGCGGCACCTGCGCCAGCGTCGCCGCGATTTCGTCAAGTCCCTTCTCCTCGGCGGCGGATCGATACCGGTTGGCAAGCGAAATTACGGCGCGGACGGAAAGGGTCGCGTTTTCGAGAAATTCCACGCCCTCTGCATCGTCCTCCGCGCGGCACTTCGCAAGGCGCAGCTCCATCTCCGCAAGCCGGGCCTCAAGTCCATCGCGGATCGTCGGCCCGAAATCCGCCGTGAGGTTGAACACCACGCCCTTCTCGCCGAATGCCGTGCCGGACGCACGACGGGTCTCCATCTCCGCATCGGTATGCAGGTCTGGTATCTGCTTCACCGTACGCATGAACGCCAACCGTTCGCCCTCCATGAACGCGGGCGTCTCGGCCTTCAGCATCTCCTCCAGTCCGATCCTCGCCCGCGCCTCGTCGCCAATCCCTTCGGCGATGAACCGCTCTAAAAGCGGTTTCCAGTCCACATTCCGCCGAAATTTCGCCTGTTCCTTGTCGAACGTCCGCTCCAGCAAACTTCTGATTCTCTCTGTCATTTCCGTCGCCTGTTACCTGTTGATTCCAAGGCGGCGTTCGATGTCCTCGATCGTGCCACCCTTCGTCTCGGGCATGAAGAAAACCGCCCAAACGAGCTGCACCGCCATCATCAGCGCAAAGAACGCAAACGCCCAGGTTCCGGCTCGTTCGGCGACCGCCGGGAACGCCCACGAAATGAGCGTACACATGAACCAGTGCGTGAAACATCCAAGCGCCTGTCCCTTTGCGCGCACGGCGTTCGGGAACACCTCGCTGATGTACACCCAGATGACAGCGCCGGACGAGATCGCGAAGAAGGCGATGAAACCGAGGATGCCTGTAACGGCGATCGCGGCGTTCGGCGATGGGAGCGACAGCTGCCACGCGACAAGTCCATGCATGAGGATCATCATCGAGGCGCCGCCGATGATCATCGCACGCCGCCCGAACCGGTCGATCACGAGGAACGCGAGCACCGTGAACGTGAGGTTCACCGCCCCCACGCCGATGGTGCCCGCGAGGGCCGCAAGTTCGCTCCCCTCCCCGAAGATCATCTGGAAGATGCGCGGCGCGTAGTAGTTGATCGCGTTGATGCCGCTCACCTGGTTGAAGAACGCGATCAGGAACGCCAGCAGGATCGGCTTGAAGTAGCGCCGCTGGAAGAGCGCCACATCGACGCCTCCCGCCGCCTCCTTCAGCGACTCCGCGATATCGCCGAGCGTGCGCTCGATCTCGGGGTAGCCGATCCGCTCCAGCACGCCGCGCGCGGCAGCTGTCCGCCCGGCCCGCACTAACCAGCGTGGCGATTCGGGGATGGTCGCCAGAAGCGCCATGAAGAGCGCAATCGGCACGCACTCCACGCCGAGCATCACGCGCCAGACGATCTTCGGATCGACGTGCGGCAGAAAGCGCGCCACGAGATAGTTCGAGACGTAGGAGATCAAAATGCCGAAGACGATGTTGAGCTGGTTCATCGCCACGAGCCGACCGCGATACGCGCCGGGCGATACCTCGACGATGTAGAGCGGCACGACGACGGAAACGCCGCCGATGGCGAGTCCGCCGACGAAACGGAACCAGCCGAGGAGATGCGGGCCCCACGTCGTGTCAAACGGCGTGAACGCGCAGCCGACGGCCGAGACGAGAAACAGCACCGCCATCAGCCACAAGGTCGGCTTGCGCCCCCACCGGTCGGATGGACGCCCCGCCGTAAACACGCCAATGACCGTGCCGATCAGCGCACCCGAGACGATCAGCCCATGCCAGAACGCCGACAGGCCGAATTCAGTCTGTATGGCTTTCTCGCAACCGGAGATGACACCGGAATCGAAACCGAACAGGAATCCGCCGATCGCGGCGACAACGACAATATAGAAGAGTGACTTGTTCATGGCATTCAGAACTGGAGGATTGCGGAAACGTCCTGAGAGGATTCGGCAGAGATTGTGACGGCGAGAAGACCGTCATCACGCATCTTCGTCCCGACCTTGCCGCCGTTCGGCGCGGAGGCCGACTTGAAATCGAAGCCGTCCAGCACACGCACAAAATAGGTGAACGGGAAACCTCCGATCGCCTTGACGTCAAGCGTATAGGTCTGCGCCGCCGCATTCCACTTGAGGTCGTTCAGCTCGACCGCGCCCTGCGTGATGTGGCGGTCGTCGCCGACGAACTGCGGATGGTCTGCCGCCTCCCACAACGCGAAGAGCCGCACGGTCCGCATGGGAATCTCACAGCCGATGCCGCCCTTGATCAGCCCTTCCCAGGATCCGCTCCAGAACTCGAACGCCGTATAGCTCTTTTCGGGGTCAAGTCCGAGGCTCGCGAACGACACGTCGAACGTGCGCGGTGCATCGGTGAAGTTGAAGAGCGCCACCACACGCCACGTGCCAAACGGACGCGACACCGTGAGATTCCAGATCGGCAGCATCGAAGAGGCGGCGTAAGGGTAGAGGTTCTGCGGATGGATGTCCG
>CACZCD010000289.1 GCA_902779565.1 uncultured bacterium
CGAATCTGTCCCTCGCTCGCACGTCGCAAGCCCGTGGTTTGTCCGCCATGCGTCCATAGCGCGAACGACCAACGGCAGAGGCACGAACCGACAAACGACTGAACGCCGCCGCGAACACTCCGCCCCTCTCTTCCCGCACGACAAGCGACCCTCTCAACTCCGCCGCCCGTGCCGCGTCCGTGTGAAGTCCGTTCCATGCCCATCGCATGCCCGTGTGCCGCCCGTCAATCGTCCGTATCTTGCCCGTCGCTCGCCAGTGTGCTGTCCGTCAGAAGCCCGTGTGAAGTCCGTAATCTGCCCGCCGTTCAGTCTTAGCGGGCGAAATGAGCGTCAGCGAATGGAGTCCGCGCAATCTGCCGCCCGCAGAAAGCTCATCGCGAAGCGCCCATCCCCATGTCCTGATGTGGACGCTCCGCCGTCCACAATCCCACGAAAAACGGCGGGCGGCCCGAAGACCACCCAGCGCGATGCCCCCATCCCCATGTCCAGATGTGGACGCTCCGCCGTCCACAATCCCACGAAAAAGGCGGGCGGCCCGAAAGCCGCCCGCCGCCACGGAGGGTGCGCACGTCCGCGAATGCAATCCGCTACGCAATCGCGCACCTCCGTCTGCCACCGCCCTTATATCGAGACGACAGTCACCGTCACCGGCGAAGAGGTGTGATCCTCGCCGCCGCTGTGGCGCGTCACCGTGACCGTAACCTCGGAATTGTCCAGTACATCGTCGAGTCCGGTGGGCCACTCGGACTTCAAGTACACATCGGTCATCTCGTGTACGCTTCCCCAGACCTCCACACCGTCCTCGCGGGTGAACTTCACCGACAACTCCGAGCCGTCATACCCGAAGTTGCGCCCAGAGATCATGACTTCCTCGCCCTTGATGAGCTGACCCGGTATGGCACCCGCAGCCGTAGAGACGATTGAGGTCACCACCGGTGTCGTCTCCGGCACCGGATCCTCCACGCGCAGGTACTTGACCTTGCGGAACGATGTCTGCAAAGGCCCCGCCGCGTCGCCCGCACGGGACTTCACCACGAGCTTGTAGTCGCCGCCTGGCAGAAGCTCCGCCGTGTGCGCGGTGAAGAGCTGGTGCGAAGTCACGCGGTTGATGACGAGCGGGAATGTCGTCCCGAGCGCGTTCTGGAGGTACGCC
This sequence comes from uncultured bacterium, assembly GCA_902779565.1. Taxonomy (GTDB): domain Bacteria; phylum Verrucomicrobiota; class Kiritimatiellia; order RFP12; family UBA1067; genus UBA1731. The sequence continues at coordinate 1,154 of CACZCD010000289.1, forward strand.
GCCGCGCCCTCGTCGTTAAGCACCATGTTGAACCCCGCCACGCGGAAGACGTGCTGCCCGTGGATGAGGTTCATCGGACGCTCAACCTCCAAGTCCATCACGTTATCCACGCGAAGCTTCGTGAGGTTCGCATCGGTGATGATCGTCGGCATCGTGTCCGCGAGGTCGAGCCTGAGCGTATCGTCGAGCCGGAGCGCCAGCTCCAGCGCGTTGCGCGTCGGGTCGAACGCGGCGTCCGCCGTCGGGAACGAGCCCGTGATGACGCCGCACACGACGCCGAGGTCGGTGTGGACGCGGACGAGCGCCTCGCGCTCCAGCGCGGCGATGGCGTCGAACGCCCCGCCGATGATCGCGATCACCTGAATCGCCGGAAGCCCGCACTTCGCGCCGACCGCCACCGCGAACTCCGTGAGCGCGACCGTCTCCTTCGCGATGTAGCTGCCGAGGTACGGCGCGGACTCCCGCGTCGCCGTGCTTGTGTTCTCGTGTATCACAACTTCATGTCTTGCCATTGTCTTTCTCCTTTCTGCTTATGCAACCATGACCTTGCGCGTCGCGACGTGGACGCCAAACCGGTCGCCCAATCCGCTGCGCGTATAGACCTTGAGCGTGTACTCGCCCGCCGGAAGCGCGGACGCGAGCTGCGCCTTTACGTTCTGCAAATCCGAGAACGTGATCTCGGCCTTGGTCTCGACTCCCTGCGCCGATACGAGCGCGACATACTCGTCGCCCTTCGTCGTGTCCGGCGCGAGATCGGCCCCCGCGATGGAGAACACGTCAGTCCCCGTGATCACGTCATAGACGAGCGTCGTCTCGTCCAAGACCGTGTTGATCGCGGGCTTCGCGCCCTCGGTGCGGTTGAGCGGCACGACCGCCGCGAGGATCGACTTGAACGGCTCCATCTCCACGGCCTTCACCATGAGGACGTTGCGCCCCTTGACCCACGGGCCGGCCAGCCCCTCGAACGCGCCCCTGACGTAGTTGCGTATGGACGCCACGCCGTCAAGGTACGTGATGTTGCCCCTGCGCTGGTTCTCGCGCACGTACTCCGCCGCAGCCATGAACACGGCGCGCACGGCAGTCGGCGTGTAGCCGGTCGCCGCCGCGATGTGCTCGTAGGCCTCGCGTCTCGACATCGTCCGCTCATGCTGCGGGATGCCGACATAGAACGGCGCACGGCCCAGATTCTCCGAGCCTTTCACCGTCATGAACTTTACTGTCATTTGTTTTTCCTTTCTTTGTTTTGGTCTTTAACCACTAGCGACTAACGACTAACCACTAGCCACTAACCACTTCCCTCCGCACCCGCGCAGGGAAAGCCTTTCGTCCGTACAGGGAAACCCAAACCCTCGTACAAGGGAAGTCAAACCCCCGTACAGAGAAGGGCGCACCCCTCCGCAGGGGACAACGCCCGTCCCCGCAGGGGAACGCTCCGCTGGGTTCACTTGATCGGCACATCGACGCTGACGGGATTCTCCTGCGTCGGCCTGTTCTCGTCATCACCCTTGTTGTCCGCATCCTGCGTGGAGTGCGTGACAACCGCGATGCCCGGTATGCCAATGGCGTACAGGCTCATCGTCTGCGTCTTCGCGCTCGGCGTGAGCGCGGAGCATCCGCTCCCCGTCACGGCGACGAGTCCGCCGCCGATGGCGCCGAGAAGCACCGGCT
>CACZCD010000290.1 GCA_902779565.1 uncultured bacterium
CACGCACGGATGGAGGCTTGCCAAGAAGGAGGCTGAGGCATGATACGCGTGCGCAAACCCTTTAGCCTCAAGCCATTCGCGGGGTCTGTCCCCCAAAAGTCTTCGTGGGTCTGTCCCGTAAAAGTCGGCTGTCTCGGCTTGCAGCGAAGAACGCAACCTCCTTGTAAAAGGAGCCACTCCCTTGTAAAAAAAGGCCATTCGCGGGGTCTGTCCCCGAAAAGGTATTCGTAGGCTCTGTCCTTGAAAAGTTCCGGCCGCGGGGGGTGGCCGTGAGGTGTGGCTTTGTGGTATAATTCACAGCCATGAGAAAGATACTGTTTTCGACTTTTGCGGCCGCTTTGTCGGTTGCAAGTGCGCAAGGTGCCGTCGTGCTGGAGAACGCGCGGCTGAAGTTGATCGTCGGCGACAATGCCGTTGTGCAGTCGCTACAGGTGAAGCCGTCGGGTGAGGAGTGTCTCGATCCGACCGAGCAGCTGCCGCTCTTTTCCGTGACGCAGGACCGCCCGTTCAACAACGAAATCAAGCTCACCTACCCCAACACGCAGACGACCTATCCGGCGAACAGCGTCCGGCAGGTGGGCGATGAGCTGATCGTGGGGTTTGAGACGGCGCCCTACGAGGTGCGCGTGAAGGTGCGCGTGGAGAAGGACTATCTCCTCTTCGAGCTGGCGGGCTTCATTGTGGAGAGTTCCGACTATGGTGGTCTCAAGATGACCACACCTCCCGTGAAAAGTTTCAGGCTCGTGCAACTACCGGTGAAGAACCGTTTGAATTTTGGCGACTGGCTGAACGTGGTGTGGGATGATCGCGCGGCGACGGCCGTCGTGGGCGGAGGTCCGATGACGGTCATAAACGGCGAAGCGCGCCACGGGTTCCGTCTGCTGACCGCCGATGCGGACCGCGACCTCAAGCTGGTGGGCGCGACGGCGGCAATCGTGGCGTCGGAGACGGCGTCGTTTCTGGATTGTCTCGATTCGATGGAGCGGGGCTGTGGACTCCCGCTCGGCGTGGAGAGTCGCCGCAGGCCGGAGTTGAACGCCTCGATCTACTGGTCGTCGACGGTTACGCCGAAGAATGTCGATGAGCATATTGCTCTCGCTAAGGAAGGCGGTTTCCGCATGATGCTTCTGTACTATCCCTGCTTGGTGAAGGGTGCGAAGGGAAATGGCGGGTACGCTGGTATCGGCGGATATGAGCTGCGTGACGAGTATGTGAATGGAATCGCCTCCGTCAAGGAGATGCTGGATCGGATCAAGGCGGCAGGGATCACGCCGGGACTGCATGTGCTGCACACCTTCATCGGGTTCAAGTCGTCCTACGTGACGCCGGTGGCGGATCACCGCCTCAACCTTGTGCGCCATTTTACCCTGGCGCGTCCGCTCGGCACGGATGCCCGCGAGATCTACGTTGAGGAGGATCCGTCCGCCTGCCCGACCAACGAGCATTCGCGCATCCTGCGGTTCGGCGGCGAGCTGATCGGGTATGAAAGCTTCACGACGGAGCGCCCGTATCGCTTCACGGGCGTGCGGCGCGGCGAGAAGGAGACGACCGTCACCGCGCACCCGTTGGGCGAGATCGGCGGTGTGCTGGATGTGTGCGAGTTTGGCGCGACCAGCTGCTACATCGACCAGAACACGTCGCTGCAGGACGAGATCGCGGAGAAGATCGCCCGCATCTACAACGCCGGGTTCCGCTTCATGTACTTCGACGGTTCGGAAGGGGTGAACGTGCCGCAGGGCATTCACGTGCCGAACGCGCAGTACAAGGTCATTTCGCGGATGAAGGAGCCACCGCTGTTCACGGAAGGGGCCGCGAAGGCGCATTTCGACTGGCATTTCCTGGGCGGCGCAAATGCGTTTGACATCTTTCCGCCGGAGAAGTTCAAGCCGATGATCGTGGAATGGCCGCAGCGCGAGGCGCCGCTGATGCGGCAGAACTTCAGCCGCCTCGACTTCGGCTGGTGGGGGCTTTGGCTTCCGGGCGAGAAGCTGCGCGACGGTACGGTGACGATAGGGACGCAGTTGGACATGTGGGAGTTCGGCACGAGCCGTGCGGCGGCCTGGAATTGTCCGGCGACGTTGCAGATGAATATCACGAAGTACCGGAAGCATCCGCGTCTTGCCGACCTGATGGAGGTGATGCGCCGCTGGGAGGACGTGCGCGCGAAGAATTGGCTGACGGCGGAGCAGAAAGAACAACTCAAGTCCTCCACACAGGAGCATCACCTCTATCGGAACGAGAAGGGCGGCTACGAGCTGCATGAGATCGAGATGTTGCCGTCGCCGGACAAGGCGAAGGCAGTGCGTGCGTTCGTGTTCACGCGTGGCGGGAAGCGGGTGTTGGCCTACTGGCATACGTCGGGGGCGGGGCGTTTGGAGATTGCGTGCGGTGCAGGCGGTGCACAGCTGACCGTTCCCGCCGACGGGATCCGCTATGTCGAGACGGATCTGTCGGTTGAAGCCGTCAAGCGTGCCTATGCCGCTGCCGTGCTGCTCCCATGAGCGACGGTGTCAGGGCTGTGGGACGGCCCCTCGGAAGTCTGATGCAATTTTGATAAAGGTTTAAAGGTCTGAAGAATGAAAAAGGATGCACATTGCCACGTGTTCACGTCGGAATCGGTCTCGGAGGGCCATCCCGACAAGGTGGCGGACCAGATTTCGGACGCGATTCTCGATGCCTGCCTGGCGAAGGACCGTCGTGCGCATGTCGCGTGCGAGACGCTGGTCGCGCCGGATCTCGTGGTCAAC
>CACZCD010000291.1 GCA_902779565.1 uncultured bacterium
CCACTGCACCAATGCCCCGCCGCGGATAGCGCGGACCCAATCCGGCGCAAGAAAGCGGCCGTCGTTGTAATAAATGATGTTCTTCCGCCGCTTGAAACGGTCGAAGTCGACGCCCGCCAGCTTGGCGCAGCGCAACCACTTATCATTCCCGAACGTATCAAGCCATGCGGCGATCTCGTCCTCCGTCCGTCGTAGCCACACCACGGAGCGGTGCACGCGGTTGACGCGCGCCATGGTGCGCAGTAGCATAGGGAAAGACTTTCCGCACCCGCGAACCGTTTGACAGATGGAAAACAACGCGCCGCGCGACAGCAACGGCTGCATGCTATGGTGTACTCGGTTAAGATGTCGCATATCGCCACCGCATGAGGTTTGCATAGTCGCCGACGCGCAGTGCATCAGGGTCGCCCCACACCGCCACGCCTCGGACCAGCGCGGTGCGGATATCTTGCAGGGTGCGCAAGTCAGGCAGCGCGCCGTTCGGATTGGTGCCGGACATCCCGAACACGACGGCCACGTCGTCGGCAAATTGAATGCGTTCATAGATCGAGCGCTCGCTCCGCTGGACTGGGTCGTCGGGGTCATGGTCCGCCGGAGCATACGACAAGATATCCGCCACCGTGAGGTTTGTTATTGCGCCGGAGCATGCGTACCCGTCCACAATCGCCCCGAAAGCGCGTTCCTCTAAATTCGTCGGCTCAAAGGACGCCCAGCCGAACACATGAAAGTATGTCACGTTATCCCAGAAGCCCTCCGAGAGCACGGTCTTTGTGCTGCTCGGCCTGTTGCGGATGTCGTTCACCGTGGAGACAAGCTGCGCCCCGCTCTGGATGAGTCCCGCCGCCATTGCTCCGCCGGACGCAACAGTGCCCGCGGCCGCCGCGGCAAGGCCGACGCCGCTGCTGATGATCCGCAGCGCGTCAGACGTCTTGTTCTGCATTGCGATTGCCGCCGCGTCGTTGTAGGTCGTCGGCACGGTGGTCATTTCGGTGATATCGACATAGCCGCCGTCGTACTCCGCCGTGAAGCGAAGACGGTCTCCCGCGAAATGCGAGGTGATCCAGAGCCCGAAGTCGGTCGGCCCGTCGTGCATTGGGAGCAGTTTTGAAAAGTTGCCGAAATACCGCACACGGCCCGGGTTATTATATCCCGCGTATCCGGCGACGGTTGGACGCCGCAAACGCACGCCGATTGTATCATACCATCCGGCCTGCATGTAGTACACCGCCAAAGTGTTCGTTGAATCGGTGACCGATCCGCTCTTCTGTGCGCCACCTGTATAGAATTGGACATGCTCCGACGGAATCACCTGCACATTGGTTATGCTGGCAATTCCCGAAGTCGCGCCGCCGGAGTTGACGAATGTATCGCACAGTGACAATATTTCCGCGGCGGCCGCGATCAGGTCGCCCTCATATGTGGACTGCGTACACACCCACACACCGCCTGTCACCCTGTCAGATGTGGTGAACATCAGATAGGCCCCGAGCCGATAGTTGTTAGATTCTGCGGGCGTGATGCTCTGTGAGACATTGACGAACACGGGCGGCAGGTAGGTCGCCGCGGCCAGCTGCGAAAGGTATCGCGCCGCTGTGGAGCGCACGACCGACCCCGATATGCGCATGTCGGGGTTCTCGCCGTCCATGAAGTTCGCCCACCAGTCCGCGCGGAGCGTCAGCCGCCAACAATCCGGCGTGATCTGCTCCACCGACAGAACGAAGCAATACAGATTGCGGAGACGATACAGCACGCCATCGCGGTAGTCGTTTTGGGGCACTGCCGCATAGGTGGGCGTGCGCCCGAACGGCACCGGCACCACATCCAGCGTGAAGTCGTTCGACAATGAGGGAATGAAGTCGCCCAGCGTGCGGGTGGTAACTGCATTACTCGCCGCCAGATATTCCGGCATGTTAAATATGACGTTCCTGTGTTCCGGATCAATCAGCGGCACGGCATAGAGGGAAACCTGCATGCTCATTCCAGCACCCCCAGAAACGCGAACGTGAAACAGCGCGCCGCTTCTTCGATAGCGTCCTTCATGCCGTCCTGCGCGGCGAGCGCACGGTCGACCGTTTCAGACATCGGCAACTTCTCGCTCGCGATCTCTCGCCCTGTGACATACGAGGCGTCAACGTTCCCGTTTGGCGCGGCATACCCCGTCCGCGTCGCCTCTCGGACGCCTGCGGAGCTTCCGAGGATCTCGTCGCGCGTCTGAAACGTCGTCAGGACGTTCCACATGGCGCCATATGAGATGGACTTGAAGAGGGCCTCCACCTTTTCCACATAGTTTGCGGAATTTTTGCGGATTGAAAGCCGGTCGAAATTCCAGCGCGCCAGAATAAGCGCTTCAACGTCGGATGGGATTTCCCCGCGTGCGTCGCCTACCGTCCACGGCTTGCCGTTTTCCGTGATATAGTCATCCAGCGTTTCAAATGCTTCCAAGAATTTACTGCGCGTCATTGTCTTTTCCCCCTTTCAGGTTTTCCTCTATCTGTTTGAGCTTATCGTCGGTCTCTTCGGCGGTCGCCTTGCCTCTCGCGTGTTTGCGGATGGCCTCCACCACGTACACGAACTTGGACACAGAGCTCATCATGCTGCCCATGATCTTCGCGATGAGAACCTCGCGGCTGGGGGTATTGGCCAGCGCCTGCACGCCCGCCTCGTCGAGGTAAGCGCCGTCGCACACGCCGCACTTGATG
>CACZCD010000292.1 GCA_902779565.1 uncultured bacterium
GAAAGGCGCCCGGTCGCGCCGCAGCCGGAGAAGATGATGCGTCCCTTCGGCGCCCGCAAAGTCTCCACCATCGAATCGACGAGCTTTGCGAACTTCTCGCCCGCGAACACATGGCGCATCGTGATGGGGATCTGCCGGTCGCCGCGCTGGAGGCACTGGACGCCCGCGAGCGTGGAGCGCTTGAAGTCCTCCTCCAAGGTCGCCGTGATCGGGTTCGACTGCTCCGTGGGCAGGAATCCTAGATGGAACTGCTTTTCGTTATCGATGAAGTCCCGCGCCTTGGCCTTCACCGCATCCGAACACTCGAACGCGCAAACAGACATCGATGCCGCCGCAACGCAGAAGACGGCAAAATCTCTCAATCGTCTTGAAGTATGATCATTCATTTTAGACACCTTTTGTCATTACAAACTCTTTAAGGTCTTTCCTCTGGTCTGGGAATTATATCAGCTCTGCGCTCCAAATTCCATGGGTCCGTCCCCGACTATCACACCTTTACATACACCTTGTGACGGTGCAGGAACAGAAGCACCAGCCAGCAAATGAGGCAATACCCTACGGCCAGAATGAGATCCGGACAGCCTGTGAGCGAAGCGACACCGCCAAAGAAGAAGCGCGAGATGGAACCGAAGGGAACGATCGGCTGGATCAGATACGCGACAAGCGCGTTCATGCCGACAACGCGCAGCGGGAAGCTCCAGGCCACAAACCCCTTCACGTCTATGACCCAATGGAACAGAGCGAACAGCAGCATGCAGAGTCCGCCGGAAACCAACATGAAGCTCGGCGTGGTGATGTTCTTTATAATGTCACAGCCGGAAAACACGAGCGCAATGCCTGCGACAAGAAGGATCGCGCCGAGGGCGGCAAGCCGGGCGGAGCGGCCGGCGGGCGGCAGGTGTTCGCTCCGCACGATGTCGCCCGCAAACATGCCGAGCAGGGCCAACGGCACCTGAAACACGGAGAGCGGAATGTCGCGCACCTCAAAAGGATCGTGTCCAAACCAGGCGCGCGGCGACAGGAAGCCGTCTAACCAATCCACGATGTTCCCGTTCGCGACGTAGGGTCCGGCACCATCCGGCGCCAGTGGCGACGGACAGAACGTGAGCAGCGCCCAATACCCAACCAGAAGCCCGACGGCAAGGGCCACCCGGAACTTCGGCTTCAGATGCACGTAGGCCAGCGACGCGAGGAAACCCGTGATTCCGATCCGCTGAAGAACGCTGAGATAGCGGTACTTCTCCGGATCGAACTGGAGCGCACCGCAATGAACCATCGAAAGGAGGATCAACAGCACCATGCGCTTGAGGAGGCGCAGGTGGATTCTTGCGGAAGTGGCGCCCTTCCGGACCTGGCTTGCGTACGAGAACGGAAACGACATCCCCGCCATGAAGAGGAAAAGAGGGAAGATGAGGTCGTAGAAGGAGAAACCGCCCCATGGCGCATGCTTCATCTGCAAGGCGATCCAGCTCCCCGGTCCATCGGGCAGATACCCGGCGGCGATCCGCACCACGGTCGCAAGACCCATGATCCAGATCATGTCGAACCCGCGCAGGGCATCAAGCGACAGAAGCCGCCCGTTCGCCCCCGCACTCCGCATTTCACCTGTCGGTGGCATCGCTGATTATCGGCTCGATAGGACCGTTCCCTTCTTTGTCGCGTAGAGAATGCCGCGTGTTTAGAGCGCGCCGCCGATCAGCGAACCGAAGGTGCTGATGGGCGTGGTGTCGCGGTAGTTGTCGATGATCTGGCGCACATCCTTCAGGAGCGCGGTCACCTCGTCGTAGAGCTTCGAATCCGCCGAGAGCTTGCCGAGCGTGCCTTCGCCCTTCTCCAAACGCGAAGCGACGGTGGCGAGGTCGGTGGAGGCGGCGGCCAGCTTCTCGATCATCGTCGAGGCATCGGCGGACAGCTTCTCGTCCTGCGTGAGCTTCCCGAGCAGTCCCTTGCCGTCCTTGAGCTTCTCCGTCACGTCGCGGAGATTGCCGAGCGAGGCCTTGAGGTCCTGATAGACCGTATCATCGGACGAAACGAGCTTGCCAATCGTCCCCTCGCCGCGCTCGAGCCGGCCCGCGACCGCCTTCGCGGAGGCGACGGTATCCTTGATGTCATTATAGACCGTCTCGTCGGAAGAAAGGAACTTGCCGACCGTCCCCTCCCCACGTTCGAGCCGACCCGCGACGGCCTTCGCGGAAGAGATCGTGTCCTTCAGATCGTTATACACCGTCTCGTCGGAGGACAGCAGCTTGCCGACCGTCCCCTCCCCGCGTTCGATGCGGGTGGCCACGACGTTCAGCTTGGCAGCAACCGACTCGATGTTGGTGACGATGCTCTTGAGGCCGCCATCCGACGTGAGGTCGCCCACGCTGCTCGCGATGCGCCCGAGATCCCGCATCCAGTCCGTCGGCGGTTCGCCCCGGAACAGTGTCGTCTCCAACGGCAGCGGCTTGCCCGTTCCCTCCTCCAAAAGAAGATAGTTGCCGCCCAGCAGCGAGAGTGAGGCGACCGAGATGCGGTAGCCCTCGCGCAAGACCACATCGCTGGTCACCCGCACGGTCATCACAACATTCGTCTTACTCAGATCGATATGGTCGATCACGCCAACCTTCATGCCGCGGTACATCACGCTGTCGCGATCCTTGAGTCCGCCGACATCGGTGAACTCGACCTTCATCGGCACC
>CACZCD010000293.1 GCA_902779565.1 uncultured bacterium
CTTTTAACCTTTTAACCCTTTAACCTTTTAACCTTCACCTTCTACTGAATGCAGAACATGAGACCGGGTTTCCAGTAGCGGACTTCAAGCCTTCCGCCGTTGACGACCAGATGCCAGCACTTCGCAAGCCCCGAAACGGACGCCGCGCCGGCGAATCCGCCCGATGCCGTGCCGATCACATACGTGGCGGACCTGTCCGCGGTCTCGGTGAAGGAAAGGTCGAACGAAAGGCCGGAAAGGTCGCAGCTTCCTTCCACGGCAAAGCTCCCCACGGCGCCATCCGTCTCGCGCCATCCAAGTGCGCGCGCCGCCGCCAGCTGGGCCCGCGTCGCCTTCAAGGTGCCGCCCGCAAACACGAGCGCCAGCTTCGCGTCGAGCGTCGCCGCCGTGACGTCGCACAGGCCCGCTCCCGCCGCCACGAGGTTCGTGCCGCCGTCCGTGAGGTCGGTGAACTCCCCGGTGAACGCAACCGAGCTGCGCGCGTTCGCCGACAGGGTCACGTCGCGCCGCAGCTGGATCGGCCCCGTGAACGAGCAGGACGCCGCCGCGTTCGTCCAGTTGCCGAGGGTCGTCGCGCCGGCGGACTTGTTGTCCCACACGTTGACGGTGTTGGTGTACGTGACGCCGTCCTCGAGAAGGAGCGACACGCGCGGGTTCGCCTCCGACTCCTCGTGGAACGGGACGACGTGGCTGTTCAGCACGAACGGCTTCACGTAGCTTCCGCTCTTCGTCCAGAGGTTCGTCTGGTACGACGTGCCGTCCGCCAGGTAGCAGGTGAAGTCCGAGTAGTCCGGATCGAAGTCGCGCAGATCGAGATAGAACGCCTCGCCCGCGAAACGCTCGCCTTCGTCCACCTCCACGCGCATGTCCGGCAGGAACTCGGCTTCCGTGTCGAGATCCTCGTCCCGTATCCACTTCTTGCTGGCCGAATTCACCACATAGACGCCGTTGCGGTCCGTATTGCCGACGGAGCTGACCACGAGCACGCGGTCGCCGTCCTGCAGCTTCACGCCGTCGATCGTCGCCAGGGTTTTCGCCGCCGTCGAGAAGTTGTAGGCTCCGGCAGACCAGGATTTCACGTCCGCGAAGGTGTATGAGTCGAGGCACGCCCTCACATGGATCACCTTCGGCACGATTGCGCCGAGGTCCTGCGGGTGCGGGCCGCCCGCATCGGCGTTCCCGAGGACAAGCGTGCCGCCGCGCACGAGCAGCGACTTGTCGTTCCTGCTTACGCCAAAGTCGGTGTAGTTGGGTTCGAACGTTCCGCTCAGCCTCACCGTCCCCTGCCCGCACACCTCGTTGTGCCATGGCGGGTGGTTGAGGGGCGGGCTGTAGTTGCTCGACGTAAACTTGCCCGTGAACTGGGCCACGCCGTTGGACGGGGCCGTGAGGCAGTAGCGCGAACCGGTTGGGAAGTTCTGCCCTGCGGAGATCGTGCCGGAGAACGTGCACTCGCCCGGGCCGTCAAGACCGTAGTAGTGGATGCCCTCCGTCGTGCGCCCCGCAATTGACCGGTACACGATGCTTATGTACGACTTCACGGTGCGCCCGTTACGCGCCAGCACGCCGCACACCGTCCCCTGCGCGGGCCTTCCGCGCATCGACAGCCTTGTCGCGTTGTCTGCGCCGAGCACGTTGTCGCCGTCAACCACGGTTACGTTATCGACGTATATGTGCGGATAGCGCGAAGACGCGCCGGCCGTGTTTTTCGTGGGTATGGAGCTCATGTCAGTGCGCATCACCGTCTTGAACGCATCCTTGCGCATCGCCGGTATGCGGCGGCTTCCGCCACGCACGCCGCTCCACTCCCCATAGACGGAACCGAAATAGAGGGCGACGTCGCTTGTCAGCCGCATGTTTCCGCTCCAGTTGCCGGAGACCGTCATCTCGGTATCGCCCATCAGGTAGCCGGCCGGCGCGCGCGTGTAGAAATAGGCGACGGCGTCGGCCGTGCTGAAGGCGATGTCCTGGTTGACGGAAAGCGCGCTTTCGCCGTAATAGCTCATCAGCGGATTCAGCGTGCCCGCCGCGTTGCCGCCGAACGCCTCCACGCCGCTGACGAGAGCGACCGTGCTGCCGTCGCCGCCAAAGCGCGAATCGGCCACCGTGACGTCGCACGCGAAGGTGGCGGAGCCGAGGAAACCGGCGGTCGTGTTCTCGCGGAACACGATGCATCCAGGGCCTTGCACCCGCCACGCGATGCCGGCGGCGGCGGTGAGCGGCCCGCAGATGTTGAGGAACGTGGTGTGGTGGCCCGTCTCCACGTTGTTGCCGTTGTGGGGGATGTGCCACGTCTGCGAGGCGGCAAGCTCGATGGGGATGTCGAATATCGGTGCGCCGCCGAGAGCGGACGAATCAAACCCCGTCACCGCGCCGCCCGGATACGGCACAAGTTCAAGCCCGCCCGCGCCGATGGAGAGCTTGGCGGCGGCGGTGGTGCCGACCACGCGCGCGCCATGGCCGGTTGTCTTCGCTGCGCCCGGCATCTCGTGGAACTTGATGGAGTTCACGCTCACCGCGCGCGACACGAGAACCGTCACGCAGACGTTGTTCCCGGCCGTGGTGTTGGCCACGTCGTTCGAGATGACCACGTCCGCCCCGTCAGGCGGAACCACGCCCCCTTCCCAGTTCGACGGCTCGTCCCAGGCGTAGCCGGTGTTCACCGCCACCGACTTCAGCA
>CACZCD010000294.1 GCA_902779565.1 uncultured bacterium
CGCATCCCGCCGCCCGTGCGCGCTCCGGCCCCGTTCCCCGCCGCGCGTCCGCTGGCGCGCTAGTTGCACATGTCCGTTTCTGCGGTGCGCGTTCCGCGCCCCTTACAGTGAGCAAGATGAGCGCGTTGCCCCTTAATTGCGCGGAGGATCTTCTTGCCATCCATATTCGTGGATCCGTTCTGTATAGGGCAATACTCATAACTGTGGGGACAGACCCCACGAAACCGTTGAAAAACAAGTCTTTCGCGGGGTCTGTCCCCAATAGTCCTTTTGATGTCCGCTCTGTACGGCCATGCCATTGTATGACGCAATTTTGGATCACCATGCGAAAGTGCGACCCGTTGTTCTCCAAAGTGTATTCATGAAGTGTCATTCGCCAATGCGACATTTTCCCCCAATGCCTTCATGGCTCGTCATGCGCAAATTCAGCGCTTTTTCCCGTTGAATCCTCTCCAGTGCCATGGTAGCGCGGAGCGGGCAGAAGGGGCGGCGGCACGAGGCGGAGCAAGCACGGACGGCGGGGTGCGGCAGACGCCGCCGGGACGGTTGCGAGGCGCTTGAGGGCTGTATTCAGCTCCAAGCGGATCGCGCCGTATCCGGCGAGCGGATGACGCGCCTTACGCCGGACGGGCGAGCGGTAGCCGGCGGTGCGCCGACCCGACGGCCGCACACTGGCTCAGCGCTGACCGAATGTGCTGGGCGGGGAATGCCGCCGCCTTTAGCCGAACCCACCTGAGGCGGCGGGATGCCTGGCGATGGACTCGCCCCCGACGGCAATCTGGCGATTGCCGAGAAATGCGCCGAAGAAAGCGAAGCTTTCGGAGGGAAGATTCGGCGAAGCCGAACCCGAAGGGTGCGCAAGCATCCGCGGGCGAGGACGCAGCCAGGCGCCCTCCGCCACGGGCGGGTGAGGTTGCCTAACCGCCGCGCAAGCGGGGCTCGCGAATAGAGCGAGCCAAGCCGAGCGCAAGCGAGTGCCGAGCGGCATTCCCCGCGCCCTGACTTGCAAACACACACCACGCACGCACACCAGATGCTTACACACCAGACAGAGCCAGATGTAACCCGCATTCTCGCGATACGCATGAAACGAAACGCTTGCAATCGGGGGGCGGTTTTTGGTATAGTCCGCAGCTGTCAGCAATTAATGCTTTCAAGAAAGGAAAACATGCAGACACCAGAAGACTTTCTCGAGGCGAACGGATTCGTCTCACAGCAGTTGGACAGAAGTGCGCTCGTCGCGACGTTCCTGAAGGAAATGGAAGCGGGCTTGAAGGGCGAACCGTCGTCCCTTGCGATGATCCCCACCTATGTCTCGCCCTCCGGCGACCTGAAGCGCGACACGCCTGTCGCCGTGCTGGACGCGGGCGGCACGAACCTGCGCGCCGGCACGGTGAGTTTCCCGACCGGTGCCACCGAGGCGAAGATCGAGCATCTTGAGAAGGGCTCGATGCCCGGCACCACGGCGTATGTGGCGCCCGATGACTTCTACGGCACGTTTGCGGCGCATCTGGAGCGCACGAAGCCGTTCGCCGCCGATTCGGCGGTGGGCTTCTGCTTCTCCTACGCCTGCGAGGCGGCGCCCGACGGCGACGCGAAGCTCCTGCACTGGACGAAGCAGATCCAGGCGCCGGAGATCGTGGGGCAGTGGATCGGCGCAGAGCTGAAGAAGCGCCTCTCGTTCACGCCTTCGAAGCTGCTGGTGCTGAACGACACCGTCACCACGCTCTTGGCCGGAAAGGCCACGGAGAAGCCGGGCCAGCGCTTCTCGGCCTACATCGGGTTCATCCTCGGCACCGGCACGAACGTCGCCTACGTGCAGAAGACGGCCGATATCCCGAAGCTCGCGCCCGGCGACTACCCCGCCGAGATGATCGTCAACTCCGAGTCGGGCGGGTTCGCGAAGATCGCCCAGTCGAAGTTCGATGCGGCGATGGACGCCAAGTCGCGCGACAAGGGCAGTCAGGTATTTGAGAAGATGATTGCGGGTGCGTATCTGGGCGCGATCGGCCTTGAGATCTTCAAGGCGGCAGCCAAGGTCGGGTTCTTTACGGAGACCGCGGCCAAACAGATCGCGGCGATGTCGTCGCTCGAATCGATGCATCTCGACAACTTCTGCGCGAAGTTCGACAACGGACAGCCCAACCCGCTCGACAAGGTGTTTGCGAACCCCGACGACGCGGCGATGGCGCGCCGCCTCGCGACGCCCGTCTTCGAACGCGCGGCGATTCTCACGGCCATCCATCTGGCGGCCTTCATCGTGAAGACGGGCGGCGGCGGAGACCGCAATGCGCCCGTGTGCGTATGCGTGGACGGAACGACGTACTACAAGACGCGCGCCGTCTCCTTCCCGGAGATCGTCCAGCGGGAACTCGACCAGATGCTCGGGCCGCGCAACGTGGCGTTTTCGCTGATGGTGTGCCCGGGGCAGGCCCCGATGGTCGGCGCGGCGGTCGCAGCGCTCTTGAGGTAGAAAAGTTGAAAGGTTGAAAGGTTGAAAGGTTCGGCAAGTCGCTAGTCGATAGTCGTTAGCTTAAACTTTAAACTCCAAACTCTAAACTGGAAACTCTAAACTCTAAACTGGAAACTAAAAAAGAGGAAAAACAATGC
>CACZCD010000295.1 GCA_902779565.1 uncultured bacterium
GCGGCGGATATCCCTTTTGGTGGTATTTGCCGTTTTGGCATGTCTGGGCGGCATCATCAGCATAATGAAAGGTTCCGTTCCCATTCCATTGGCAGAGATCGCTGCTGCGCTTTTAGGGGACAGTGCTGGCACCCATCAGCAGATCCTGATGAATATCCGTTTGCCACGCACTATCGTTGCCGCCTTTGTCGGCATAGAAGTCTCCCTTCACAGAGTCGGCTGAGTCGAACCTCTTACGGAGGTCAGAAGCTTTGCGGATTCCGCGCGTGTTGAACTTCTTGACTCCCGAATCGTCGATACCCGCATCGTCCCAGGGCGACACCACGCAATAATTGTCGCCGCCGGTGAACGGCACCACGCTGTCGGCGTAGGCATGTATGCGCGCAAGCTTTCTTTCCGTCTCCGTCATGTCCGCCACGCCCGCCTTCCCCGTACGCCAGGCGATCGCGCTCTGGTTGAAGATCATCGTGAGGATCGTCACGAGCATGCCCATCAGCACGCTCGCCACCAGAACCTCCAGCAATGTAAAACCCCGTTTCATTGGTTTGGATCTCCCTGGAAGTGGACTTCGGTGGAAAACACCGGCTGCGCCATGAGCGTATTGCGCAGATTCTTCCGGACGCACCGTACGGCAAGCGTGATCACCGGCGACGTCTCGCTCTCGCGCGAAGCCACAAGCGCGTACGTCATATTCTGCGGCAGGTATGGAGAAGACGGCAGACTGTAGCCATCCTTTCCGGCGTTGATAAGTTTGCCATACACGCCGTTCGCCTTGCTTTCAGGATCCTGAGGCACGGAATAATGGGCGGCCTTCTTCGTACCGTGCTTTTCAACGTATGAAAGCCAACCTCCCATGTTGCCTGAGCCTGGCATCACTTGGATAGATTCCCCCGGAATCGTCTGGAACCCGAGCGAGCACCATTCGGTCCACTTGAGCTTGCGGGACGAAAGCGCCACCACAAGCGGGTTCAACACCTCGTCCGCAATCGCGGCGGAGGCAACATCCTCCCGCGCCTGCTTACTTTCGCGGAAACCGAGCGAATACAGGGAGATCATCGCGAGCACGCCTCCTGCCATGATGAAGATGGCGAGGTTAACCTCAATGAGCGTAAACGCCCTCTGTAGAATCCTGTTCACGTCAGATATCCTTCATTTCGCTCTTTGTGTTTCCGACCTCTTTCCATGCGTTCGGTCGTCTAGCAGTGATCCCAATGGTCTCCAAGTCCGTTGCCCGGGAATCGGGGTAACATTTGATTGTGGTACCCAACGACTTCGTTGAATCAGTACCTGACGGCAAGTTGCCCTGCGCGCCGAATATGTAATTGTCCGGCAGACGCACACGCGCAAATTCATAGCCGTAAGCATCTCCCGACCTCCAGTTGACGCCATGCTTGTCCTTGCATAGAAAAGAATAGGCATATATCCTTTCTGGATTCTCTTTTTTATCCTCATCGTACCACATCTTGAAATTATGATTAACCGGCTGCTCAACAAGATACTTTTCGTTGCCAATCGCGCTCTCCACAGCCTCAGAATACACCAACGAGTATTCCATTTTCGATAAATTGAACCGATACAGCCGGGTCGTCTCGCATTTCGGGCTGTTGGGGTTATCCATAACGCCATAGGTGCGGTCAAGATCGGCATACTCGTCGTTCAGATTGTTCCCGTCCACACGCGAGATCCGTCCCGCCCGCCGCACCGCGACGGCCACACCAGCATAAACGGCATCAATTCCGGCTTCCTTATTGGCATCCCGCACGCGCTCATTGTAGAAGTACACTACAGTCGGCGAGAGATCGATGCACGCTCTCTCGAGCGCAAGCGATATAACGGATGTCGCGGCCGCAAGCGCTCCACGATCCGTCATGCCTCGCACGACGGCGAAATAGCTGCCGATGGACATGGTCGCCATCACGGCGATGATGCCCATCACCACAAGCAGCTCAACGAGCGTGAATGCGCGTTTAATCATCGATATAGCCATTCCTGTACTTCCTGGAATAATATTCATTTGCGGGCTGCATCAGCACCTTCACGGTGTCGGCCTTTGGGTAGTAGTACAGCCGAAACCGGCAGAACCGTCCGTTGTTCGGCCCAATGTAGCCGAAATTCATCTGCGAAAGCGAAATCTTGTTCTTGGAGCCCTTCTTCGTGGCCTCCCTGAAATCCCGCCCACGCGCACATTTTCCGCTGCATTTGTGCTGAAAAGCTTTCGGTATAATAGGTCCATACTGCTCATCCGTCACATACCCCCAGTTGCGGTGTACATCCGTGCAGCCGTAATCATCGATGCCCTTGGCAATAACAAGCCCGGAAGGATCCATGACAGGCGTCGCGTTCACCCCCGTAGAGACCTTCACGATCTCGCGGAAGCAATTATCGGCCTCCGTCGCCGAAAGCAGAATCTCGTCCGACTTTCCGTCATTCACATGCGATGAAATCGGGCTTGGCCATTCTCCTTTGCGGGCATAGTACGTCTCAAGCCCGCTCTGCAGCATATTCTTCAGCGCAATCGCCTTGCTCCGCCGCGACTTGTAGAACATTCCGTTCACACCCATCGTGATCGCACCGGCGAGAATCGCGAGAATCGCAATCACCACCAGC
>CACZCD010000296.1 GCA_902779565.1 uncultured bacterium
CTTTAGAAAATCATTGAGAACCTCCGTCGAAAACGGAGCTTCTGACAATGGCTCAAGCCAACTTTCCAGTAAATCTTGCATGGTCCTTTTGTTTTTTTCAAAACAACTGCGCGTATATTACCAAAAACGGGCTGTGGATGCAACATCAAGTACGTTCTAAATTGGTCGGCGTTTCGCCCGTTGCCGCTTTGTGGTATAATACACACATTTCAAGGCCCCTGTAGCTCATTAGGACAGAGCATTAGTTTCCTAAACTGAGGGTAGCAGGTTCGAATCCTGCCAGGGGCGCCATTTTGAAAGTTTAAAGTTGCGAGTTGCGAGTTCCAAGAATCGGAAGCAGGGTATCGCGGCGCGGTTAGAGGCGTGGTTCGCAAAGGCGAAGCGCGATATGCCGTGGCGGCGCGAAGTTACGCCCTATGCCTGTTGGCTCAGCGAGATCATGATGCAGCAAACGACCTATCAGGGCGTGTTGGGGCATTATGCGCGTTTCCGTGCGATGTTCCCCACGGTCGAGGCGTTGGCCGCCGCGTCGGAAGGGGCCGTGCTCAAGGCGTGGGAGGGACTTGGCTACTATGCGCGGGCGCGGAACCTTCTCAAGGCGGCGACGCAGATCGTCGCGGAGGGTTGGCCGACCACATTCGAGGGGTGGCGGTCTTTGCCGGGCATTGGTCCTTACACGGCGGCGGCGCTTGCCAGCGTTCTCAATGGCGTGCGGCGAAGCGTTGTGGACGGAAATGTGGCGCGCGTCTTTGCGCGGTATTGGCTGCTTCCTGACGATTTCCATGCACAGGGAGCGCGGGAGAAGCTCGCTGATCGGTTGGATCGCGAGATGGCGCGTGCGGCGGTTCCTGGCGATTTCAATCAGGCGATGATGGAGTTGGGTGCACTTGTCTGCACGCCCACTTCGCCCAACTGCGCGGCGTGTCCGCTGGCCCGGTCGTGCGCGGCGCGGAAGGCGGGGCGGCAGAGCGACTTCCCCGCGAAGCCGCCGAAGAAGGCGTTGCCTGTCCGCACGGGCACGGCGGTTCTCGTCACCGATGAAAGGGGACGCGTTCTGTTGGTGCAGAACAAGGAGGGAGGACTTCTGAAAGGTCTTTGGGAGCTTCCCACGTTGACCCATGCGATGGATTACGAGCAGACCTTTTCGCATTTCCGTCTGGCCCTTTCCGTCGAGCAGGCGCGGGCGGGCGCGCGGTTCGTCGATCCCGCCACTGTGGCACTCACCACCGCGACGCGCAAGATCCTGGGGTTTTGCAAGAAGGGCGGGAAATCCCGTTCAACCGGCCCTGTGACTAAGGACATCCCGCCGCCGAAAAAATAATCTTTTCGCTACACTTGATATCTCCAGACATGATATAATGTCCGTCTGTTAACGCAAGAAGCGCAAAGAGTGGAGGAACAATTCAGATGAGAACGATCGTATACGCAGTTTTGACGGCCGTTGCCGTGTTGATGGCGGATGTGTCGCTGGCGGCCATCAAGAAGGGGCCGGTGAAGCCGTCCGAAGTTCCCCCGACCGCCGCTTCGAAGCCGACACTCGCCAAGCCGATTGCATCAAAGCCGTCGCCCACCAAGCCCGCCGTTTCGAAGCCATTGCCCGCCAAGCCAGTTGCATCGAAGCCGACGCCGGCCGCGAAGCCATCACCCGCCAAGCCGGCTGTTTCAAAGCCATCACCCGCGAAGCCGTCCCTCTCCAAACCGGTCGCATCGAAGCCCGCGCCGGCCGCGAAGCCGTCGCCCGCTAAGCCGGCTGCAAAACCCGGCGTGGGACACCACGCATCGCCTAGCGTTGGCCACCATACGCCGCCCGGAGTGCATCACGCGCCACCGCCGCCACCAGCTCCGGTCAATGCCTTCCGCCGTGCGCCTTATGTGGGAGCCTTGGCGCTTGACGCCAAGACGGGTCGTGTTCTCTTCTGCGACGGTGCCGACCGTCTGGCGCGTCCGGCGAGCGTGACGAAGTTGATGACGGCGCTTCTCGTGCTGGAGGATGTGAAGGCTGGCCGGTACGGTCTTGACGCACCCGTGTCGGCGGGGCCGATGGCGCTTCTCATGGAGCCGAGCGTGATCGGCTTTTTCGAGGGGAAGCCGCCGCATCCCGTCGCGTGGTCCGTCGATACGCTCCTCTACGCGCTCATGATCCGCAGCGCGAACGATGCGGCCGTGGCGCTTGCTGAACATTCCGCCGGTTCGCTGGAGGCCTTTGTGTTGCGCATGAACAAGCGCGCGAAGTCGTTGGGTATGGATCATACGGTTTACTACAATCCGAACGGGCTGCCGCCGAACGCGGCGAAGAGGTATCCCTGGAAGTCGTTCAACGTCACGACGTGCTTCGATCAGGCGAAGCTTGCACGCGAGATCGTGTTGCGCCATCCGGAGCTGCTCCGCTACACCTCGCGGAAGACCTGGACGATGCCGAACGGACAGAACATCATCAACCACAACAGAAACGTTACCACCAACACCAGGAGTAACATTGACTTTAACAGTAGTGTTTTCACCATATTGACCTTCGATAATTTCCATATCCACAGTGAAGTTGTTCAATCTACCAACAGTCAAATTATCAT
>CACZCD010000297.1 GCA_902779565.1 uncultured bacterium
TGTATCTCGTATCCATGATGGCCGAATAGGCCTGCCCGCGCACGGGACACCCGCGCAGCTTCGCGTCGCGGTAGAGCCTGCGCTCGTTCATCTCCTTGAGGGGACGGAGCGGGTCGGCCTTTTCGGCGTAGGGATTGTTCTCCAGCGTCATCTTCGGATCGGCCAGCTTGGCGTCGTTCACGCCGGAGCCGGAGCATCCGAAGCACATGCTAATAATTCCCATAGCGCTCCCTCATGTAGCCGAGCACGGCGTCCTTGGGACGCTTCGTCTCGGTCTTGGGCGCGGGCTTGGATTCGGGCTCTGGCTTGAGCTCCTCCTCCAGAGACTTGGCAGGAGCTTCCTGAACCGGCTCCTCCGGCTTCCTGCGCCTAGCCATTATGCGCCCGCCTTCGCGTACACGGGAATGACGTAGTCGCCCACCTGCATCCATGCGGCAGGCTTGCCCAGCACGGCGTCGCGGGAGCCGTACATGTAGGTGGGAAGCTCGGGCGCGGCGACGGCCGCGGCGGGATTCGCGAACGCCGCGGGATTCTGGCCGGCAATGGCTTCGGCAATGGCGCCGGAAGCCGTCTCGTCGCCGGCGATGCCGTCGGCGATGTCGCGGATGGCGGTGTCGTCGTTCGCGATGGCGTTGGCGATGGTGCGCGCGGACGCCGGGTCGCAGGAAGCGAGGTTCTTCAAGTTGTCGGAAACGAGATCGGAGGCGCGCACTTCGCCGCCGGTGAACTCGGAACCCGTGATGGTGGAGTTCTGAATGGTCGAATTTTTGATCAGGCCGCCTTCAATGGGGCCAAGCTCTCCGCAAGACATGCGTTCCTCCTATGCGAAGTAGGCGCCGTAGACCTGCGGCGCGATGGCTTCGTGCTTGTAGAACTCGACGTACACCTGCGCCGTGCCGATCGCCGTGGCGTCGTTCAGGCGCACCCGGTACACGCCGGGGATGCCGATAATGCCGATGTTGCGGCAGGGCTCGAGAGTCCACGGCAGGGAGCAGGTTTCCACGTAGTCGAGAGCCACCAGCTCCGCCTCCGGCACCTGCACCTCGTGCCCGTGCGAGCACAGGCCGCAGCCGTCGGGCTTCGGCTCGGGGTACTTGCAGTCGTAGATGAGGCGCTCGACGCACGCCATCTGCGAACCCTTGAACTCGGCCGCGCTTTTCCGCACCTTCTCTTCGGACAGGTTCGCCGCGAAAAGAACGGCGGACCATCCCGGCACGACGTAGAAGGAGCTGGAATACAGCGTGTCGTTCGCGTCGTCCCAAAGCGGTATTGCTGCCATTAGAACCTCCCTAGAAGGAATCCTGCTGCGAACCCGTATATCAAGCCTCTAACGGCGTTGCAACACAGGCACCCGTTCTGCCGAAACGGCCACAGCCAGTGGTCGTAGAACCAGTTGTAGACCGGATTGTCCGGCTTGTCCAAGCCGGACTCGTAGAGCCACCCGTGGCAGAAGTTGACGTTGTCGTTGAACCACCTGAAGAAGTGCCAGAGAAGGGTTCCCTTCTCCGGCTTGGGCACGTCTATCACTGCATGCCTCCTTCAGGCGTCTGAGGCTCCGGCGCCGGATTGGACGCCGGGTTCATGCCGTTCCCCGTCCCGGCGGGAACCTGCTGGGGCGCCTGCATCTGGGGCGGGGGCATGTTCATGGCGGCGAGGACGTCGTCCGGGATGCCCATGGCGCCGAAGAGGCGGTTCATGGCCCAGCCGACGACCGGCGCCATGTTGACGGCCGTCGCGACCGGCTCGCCGTGGAGCGCAGCGATGATGCCTTTCGAGACGTCGAGCGAGACGCCGATCTGCGCCTCGACGGTCGATGCACCGAGATGCGGCGTCAGCACGATGCCCGGCACGCCGACGAGCGGATGGTCTTTCGTGACCGGCTCGCTCGTGTAGACGTCGATGGCAGCGCCCGCGACAAGTCCCTGCTTCACGGCCTCGGCAAGGTCCTCCTCGACGATGATGCCGCCGCGCGCGCAGTTCACGAGGCGCACGCCTTTCTTCATCTTCTTCATCTGCTCCATGCCGATCATGCCCTTCGTGTCCGGCGTGAGCGGCATGTGGACGGTGATGAAGTCCGACTGCTCGATGAGCTCGTCGAACGTGACGACCTTGACGCCGAGCGCCTTGGCGCGCTCTTCATTGATGTACGGGTCGTAAGCGATGACGTTCATCTCGAACGCGAGCGCACGCTTTGCAACGCCCGAGCCGATGCGGCCCATACCGACGACACCGAGCGTCTTGCCGCGGAGCTCGACACCGACGTATTTCTTGCGGTTCCATTCGCCCTTCTGCATCGTTTCGTTCGCAATCGGGATGTTGCGAGACATCGCGAGCATCATGGCCATCGTGTGCTCCGTCGCCGCAATCGTGTTGCCGCCCGGAGAGTTGATGACGATGATGCCGCGCGCCGTCGCGGCCGGGATGTCGATGTTATCAACGCCGACGCCCGCGCGGCCGATGATCTTGAGGTTCGTGGCGCGGTCGATGACTTCCTTCGTGATCTTCGAAGCGGAGCGCACCATGATCGCATCGAACTCCGGGATGATTTCGAGGAGTTCTTCCTTC
>CACZCD010000298.1 GCA_902779565.1 uncultured bacterium
CCGCAGCCGAGATCGGCGACGATCCCGACCTTGCTGGAAGAGATGCGCACATAGCGGGCGATCGCGCGAGGACGCCTGTCCGCATTTTCGCGGCGGACCTTCGCTTTTTCACGAATTCTAGTAGCCATGCGTTTTCACCCCTTACTTACTTGCCGCCGCTGGACTTCTCGGAACCCGCGTGACCCCTGAAGGTACGCGTGGGAGCGAACTCGCCCAGCTTATGGCCGACCATTTCTTCCACAATATAGACCGGGACGTGCTTGCGTCCGTCGTGAACCGCGATCGTGTGCCCGACCATTTGCGGGAAGATCGTGGAGGCACGGGACCAGGTCTTGAGCACGCTCTTCTTGCCAGTCTCATTCATTTCTTCGACCCGCTTCAGCAGCTTGGGCGCTACGTAGGGGCCCTTCTTGACCGATCTGCTCATTAATGCGTCCTCCTATTACTTGTTGCCCGCACGCTTGACAATCTTCTTGTCAGAGTACTTGTTGTGCTTGCGGGTCTTCAGGCCGAGCGCCGGCTTGCCCCACGGGGTGACAGGCGCGGGCAGTCCGACGGGGCTCTTGCCCTCGCCGCCGCCGTGCGGGTGATCGCACGGGTTCATGACGACGCCGCGGACCGTCGGGCGGATGCCCAGGTGGCGGGTGCGGCCGGCCTTGCCGATGCGCACGTTGCTGTGATCGGTGTTGGAAACGGTGCCGATGGTCGCCTTGGCGTCGACGGACACGAGGCGGACCTCACCGGAGGGCAGACGGACCTGCGCCCACTTGCCTTCCTTGGCCATCAGCTGCGCGGCGTTGCCGGCGCTGCGGACCAACTGGCCGCCGCGGCCCGGGATGATCTCCACGTTGTGGATGAGCGTGCCCAGCGGGATGGCGCGGAGCGGAAGAGCGTTGCCCGGCTTGATGTCGGCGTCCTCGCCGCTCACCACGGTGTCGCCGACCTTGAGGTCCAGCGGCGCCAGGATGTAGCGCTTCTCGCCGTCAGCGTAGTTCAGCAGCGCGATGAAGGCGGTGCGGTTCGGATCGTACTCGATCCCCGCAACCTTGGCCGGGATGCCGTCCTTGTTGCGCTTGAAATCGATCGTGCGGTACTTGATCTTGTTGCCGCCGCCCTGGTGGCGGACGGTGATCTTGCCCTGGTTGTTGCGCCCGGCGTGCTTCTTCTTGATGGAAACCAGGCTCTTTTCCGGTGACTTCTTCGTGATTTCCTCGAAGGTCAGCACGGACATGAAGCGCCTTGCCGGGGAAGTCGGCTTATAAACGCGAATCGCCATTTTGCTTACCCCTCCCTGTTACTGCGCCATACCGTCGAAGAACTCGATGGTCTTGGAGTCCTTCTTCAGCGTCACATAGGCCTTTTTGATTTCCGGGGTGCGCCCGGAGTAGCGGCCCTGCCGCTTGATCTTGCCGAGGGTGCGAAGGGTGTTCACGGATTCGACCTTCACGTCGAACACGGCTTCCACAGCCTGCTTGATCTCGATCTTGTTGGCGTTCAAGGCCACTTCGAAGACGTAGCGCTTGTCTGCCAGGCCGTCATAGGCCTTCTCCGTCAGGACGGGGCGGAGGATGATGTCATGAGGATTCTTCATTACGCGTAAACCTCCTCCACGAGCTTGACCGCTTCCTCCGTGATGATGAACTTCTCGTTGGCGAGCAGGTCATACACATTGAGGGTGTTCACATAGGCGGTCTTCAGGCCCGCGATGTTCGCGGACGCGCGGGTCACGGTTTCGTCGGGGCCGGCCAGAACCAGCAGCGCGGATTTCTCCACCTTCAGGTTCTTCAGGATGGCGGCCACCTCGCGGGTCTTCGGGGCGGTGAGGCTGATCTTGTCGAGCACGATCATCTCGTTCTCGCTGACCTTGGAGGTCAGCGCGCCCTTCAGGGCCAGACGGCGAACCTTCTTGGGGACGTTGATCACATAGTCGCGGGGCTTCGGCGCGAAGACGACGCCGCCGTGCGTGAACTGCGGTGCGCGGTTGCCATGGTGACGCGCGTTGCCGGTGCCCTTCTGGCGGTAGATCTTGCGGCCGCCTCCGCGGACTTCGCCGCGGGTCTTGGCGGACTGGGTGCCCTGGCGCTTGGCGGCCAGCTGGCTGCGCACCACCAGGTGGATGGCGCTTTCGTTGACCTCGGAGGCGAATACCGCGTCGGAGAGTTCGATCTCGCCGACCTTGGCGCCTTCCTGATTCAGCATTGCAATCTTAGGCATTGTGTCGGTTCCTCCTTCATCAGGCTTTGACGGAATCGCGAATCACGACGGTTCCGCCGTTCGGGCCCGGCACAGCGCCCCTGACCAGCAGGAGATTGCGCTCGGCATCCACGCGCACGACAGAGAGATTCAGGGTCGTGACGCGCTCGACGCCGTACTGTCCGGACATCTTCTTGTTCTTGAACACGCGGGACGGAGAGGAGTTCGCGCTCAGGGAACCGACGCCGCGGTGATACTTGGAACCGTGCGCCATGGGGCCGGTGTGGTGGTTCCAGCGCTGGATGGCGCCGGTAAAGCCGTGGCCCTTCGAGGTGCCGGTGATGTCGACCTTGTCGCCTGCG
>CACZCD010000299.1 GCA_902779565.1 uncultured bacterium
AGAGCACACCGATGAACACGCATACCAGGAACGACGTCGAAGCTGACGAGCGACGACTCGAACCGCGCACCGTCATGCACGAGCACGGCGCGCGCCAGATAGCGCATCGGCTCGGTCAGCACAAAGTGGTCGCCGAGGAACGTCTCGAGCTTCTGCCCCTCCGACGAGTGGAGAAGGAACGGTGCGACAAAGGGTTTGTTCCCCACGCGGTCGCGCGAGGCCATGTCGCTCGCGCGGAACAGCTCCAAACGGAAGATGTCCGCCGAGCCGGGCTTTCCCACATCAATTGAATCTGCGCTCGAATTTGCGACGTCCACCACGGCGCGGATGCGCTCGCCGGCGATATACTCGCGCCGGTCCGGGATGAGTTTCACGGCGATCTCCGTCGGCGCCGCAACGGCGAACGCCTCACTCGCGGCAACCAATACCGCAAAGCAGAAGACGAATAGGCTCTTTCGCATCGTCATTTCCCCGTTTGAAATCCAATTATCCTTACGGCCGCGAATTGTATCAAAACCGCCATCCCCCGGTCAAGGCGACACAAGATGACATGAGAGACGCCAGGGTAATGGATTAGTGGGATGCGGGCGGTTCCATGAGCGGGAGTTCCGTGCCGTCGGTCAGGACCAGCGTGAGGTTCCGGTCGGCAATATCCGCCGAGGCCTTAACGCCCGCAATGCGGTTCGCGCCGTCACGATACGGATAGAACACCCCGACGATGCGCTTCGCCCCGGTGAACGCCCCCTTCAAGACGGGCGTCGGGACCGGACGGTGCTCGTGCGGACCGGGCGGCGAGATGGGCAACCATCCCTGATACGGATCATGGGTGCCCTTCATGTCGACGATCTTTGCCTCCGCATCGGAGAACGCGACCGAGAGCCCCACGCCGCCGCCGAAGTCTGCCACATAGTTCACGCCCGCGACCTTCAGTTCGCTCGTCTCAAGATGCCACAACGAATCATAGGTGTGGGGCTTATCGTCGGGTGCCGTCAGACGATCGACCACCACGAAGAACGGCGCCAGCACCGGCACCTTCTTGAAGAAAATCGTGGTGCGCTCGTGCGTGGCCTTCACGGGAACCTTGCCACGCCCATAGCCCTTCACATAGGCATCACGCGCCACATCAACCTCATCGTTGGACATAAAGGTGAAGTCCGCCTTCTTGTAGATGTCCTCCGGCAACCACTTCCATCCACGCCGCGTGCATTGCTCCAGTCCATCAACCATGATCGTGTTGTGCGCGCGCGTGGAGAGCACGTACTTGCGCATCTCCGAGGTGTCGTAGGCGTAGCAACCGCCCTCGACCACCAGATTCTTCCCGTAGGCCGAGATGAGGACATTCAGCTTGTCCTCATGTTGATGGCCGCGTCCGAACGGGGAGCAGTCCATGTAGGCCCACACCGCATCCCGGTCCCACGAGGACCGGAACGCCACCGCCCCCGCATACGGGAACGCGTAAGAGAGGTAGGATGGCGGATGCCCTTTTTTTCCGTCCGTCGCGAACCACTTGAAATCCTCACGGGCCGGATAGAGTTTGCTCGCGATCTCCATGAACCTGCGTATCGCCACCGCGCCAGAGTCGTTGATCGGCGGCGCGCAGCGGTCGGGGCGCGTGATGTGCGGGTACATGTCGTAGGCGCGCTCGATCCCTTTCAGGATGAACGCCGGCGGCTCGCGGCCGCAAATGAGGCACAGTTTGCGCAGCTGCCCGTAGTCGCTCGGCAGAATCCCGTGGTAGCCGGGCGCGAGCTCGAACTGGAAACCGTCCGGGTAGATCTGAAGATCCATCTGCCGCTCATACTCCCGAAACGCGCTTTCCCGCCACGCGTCAGACTCGGTGAGGAACGGGAACAGCATCGCGATATGCACGAGACCGTTCAGCTCCATGATGCGCCAGTTGTTCGAGGTGAGCGGCTTCTCAAGGCGATGCCCGTGATCGCGCACCGAACGGAAGAAACGGACGATGAACTCATCGGAGAGTGCGGGCGACTTCGCGAACGCACAGATCTGCTTGCACCATCCCGCGACCCGCAGACCGGAATCAATCGTGCGCCACATCACCGGACGTCCGGGCGGCGCATCCTCTGGACACGCCCCTCCCTGCTCGATCCAGCTCGCGACCATGTCGCGCCACGTCTCCGCCGCCTTCTCGTCGCCGCCGAGCTGCGTGTAGTACTTTGCGAGCAGCGTAAAGAACGGCTGCCGGCCAAGCTGCCACGGCCATTCGCGGTAGCCGTTGTAGGTGGGGTTGAAGAGCCAATCGACCTTATGCTCCTTGAAGTGGTAGGGCACACCGCAGGCGGAGAGGCGATAGTCCATGACTCGTTCCGCCTGCCGCTTCAGATCCTCGCGTCCCTTCTTCGTGAGCGAACCCTCGTACCAATCGTGGTTGATGCCTTTCGGATCGAGCGTCGCGCGCACATAGTCCGCGAATATCTTGCTCGCGCCAGCGACATCGCCAGCCGCCATCTTCTCCGGGATTCCCTTCAGCGCGGGGATCGTGCAATCAACATACTTCCCGAAGAAGTCCTGCACGGAAGTCGCCGGACCCGGC
>CACZCD010000300.1 GCA_902779565.1 uncultured bacterium
TTCGGCAGATCCCGCACATGCCCCACGGAGGACTTGACCGTAAAGTCGCTTCCCAGATATTTTCCAATCGTCTTCGCCTTCGCCGGCGATTCCACTATCAATAGCTTTTTCATAAAATAGTCGTTAGAGTGCCTCAACATTCACCGAAAACAACAAAACCACCTTTCCACCTTTTCACCTTTCCACCCTCTTATATCCATCCGCATTGGCGTTCCACGCAAACAGAAACAGGAACATGCCGATGATGGCAAACCCGGCGATGGCACCGAGGGTTGTCCCCCAACCAAAGTGTTCCTTGATGAAGGCGATGCCAAGACCCGAAACGATGGTCGAGGCATAGCCCATGATGCCCGTGAATCCATTCGCCATCGCCGCCGCCTCCTTGGTGGCCTGATTCGCGGCCACGATGCCGATGAGCGCCTGCGGTCCGTAGATGAAGAAACCCGTCCCCATCAGGAGAAGCGTCGCCCAGATGCTGGAAGCTCCATCCGGCAGATACCAGAAACCGAAGGCGAAGATCGCGGTGAAGAGCATGCAGATCACGCAGGTGCGCGCGCCCCGTCCCTTGAACACCTTGTCCGTAAACCAACCCGCGAAGATCGTGCCGACGACGGCCGCAAGCTCGAAGGCGATGATCATGAGACCGCCCTTCTCCACGGGAATCCCCTTGTACTGCTTAAGGAACGTCGGGCCCCAGTCGAGGAAGCCGAAGCGCACGATATAGACGAAGAAGTTGGCGGTGGCGAGCATCCAGATCACCTTGTTGCCGAACACGAGACGGCGGCGGTCCGCCGTGGTGATCTGCGAGGATGGCTTGTTGGCGGCCCCCTCGATCTCCAGCTCCGGCACGCCCGCCTCAGTGGGGGAATCCTTCACGCAGAAGAAGCAGAACACCGCCGCGAGACCCGCGAGCGCCGCCGGCACGTAAAAGCACCAGCGCCAACCGAAGCCCAGCCAGAAGAGAAGCGAACAGAGCCCCAGCGCCGCGAACGCGCCGAACGAGTGCGACGTGTTCCAGATGGACATCTTCGTCGCCAGCTCCTTCGGGTGGATCCAGTGCGTGAGCATCTTCGCGCACGGCGGGAACCCCATGCCCTGCGTCCAGCCGTTCAGGATCCAGAACGCCGCAAAGAGGATCGTGAGCGATGAACAGCCGAAAAGAAAGTTCATCAACGCCGAAAGCGCAAGGCCGATTGTCATGAAGATGCGCCCGTTGAGACGGTCCGCCCAGAAGCCGTTCACGAACCGGCTCAAACCGTAGAGCACGCCATGCACGGTCATGATCGTGCCGAGGGCGTAGGTGGAGATCACCTTCTCCTCCAGCATGCCCGGCTGGGCCATGGACAGGTTCTTCCGCGTCACATAGAAGAACGCGTAGGCGATCATGCTGCAGAGGATGAACCGCCACTGCGCGGACTTGAACTTCTTTTCGCTTTCAGCTGTCATTCTTCCGTTCCTTTATTTCGTTGCGGCAAACGCCTGCTGAGCAAAACTGTCGAGCTGCCCGGTGAGGGCGAGGAAGTCGAGCGCCATGTAACGATCGCGCATGAAGATGGTCTTCTTCGCGTCCTCCAAAGAGGCGGCGACGGTCGAACCGATCTCCTCGGGCGTGGCGGGCGCGCCGACGACGCGTAGACGCCGCTCGATCTCCGCCGACGGCACGAGCTGTTCTTCAAGACGCGCCCGGATCTGCGGCCAGCGCGCCTTGAAATCCTCAAGCCGCTTCCGCGTGGTCTCGAGATCCACATACTTCGCGCGCACGGCCTTCACACCGAGCTCCGGGAACTTCGTGCCGGCGAACACGGCCGCACCGATACGCTCCTGCTCTTCAAGCGGCTTCCAGTTCTTCAAACACGCCTCGACATCCAGCTTCGTGTAGTCGAACGCCAAAATCAGCTCGTACACGCGACACATGAAGAGCGTGAACACGCCCACCTGAATGCCATGCGGCACGATGTCGCCCTTAAACGTATGGTCGCGCATCTCCAGGAGATGGCTGAAGAGATGCTCCGCGCCGGACGCCGGACGCGAACTCTGCATATCCTGCATCGCAAAGCCGCCGAGCATCAGCCCTTCCACGAACCGCGTGAGCGGCTCCGTCTTCATCGCGGCCACGCCCTCCGGATCGCCGATTGCCTCCTTGAGACCATCCTGAACCGTGTGCCAGGAGGAGTCGTGCCACGCCGTCGCGCCCAGCTCGTAGGCGAGAATCCAGTCCGCCCCCGCCGGCACCTTCGCCATCAGGTCCGCAAACCCACTCGCCGCCATCCAGGCGGGCGCGGTGCGCATCACGTCGAGATCCGCAAGAATCGCGCGCGGCGCGGGGCAGGCATACGTCTGCTTCGCACCTTCCGGACTGCGGATCGCCGCGCCGAAGCTCGAATAGCCGTCCACGCTCGCGGCCGTCGCGCACACCATGTACGGGATGCCGAGCTCACCCGCCGCCAGCTTCGTGAGATCGTTCACCACGCCGCTGCCGACGGCCACCGGCACGATCTTCCGTCCGTCCTTCTCCACGCCAACGGACTTGATCGCCTCGCGCACCTCG
>CACZCD010000301.1 GCA_902779565.1 uncultured bacterium
GAGGTTCTGCTGCGCGCGGAGGGCATCGAGAAGAACGAGGTCGATATCTTCGCGTGGGTGCATCAGGGCGACACCATCAGCGAGATCATCGACAAGGGCGGCTATTTCTGATCGCCGTAACGCCTCTTGTACATCCCGGACGCCACATCGCGCGCAGCCTGAACGAGTTCGGGATACGGCGCGTCGGCCACGTTCAGGAATCCGATCTGGTAGTTCTCGCCGTCGCCGCGGCCGGTGAGCGCCTGATCTTGCCACTGGAACCAATGCGTCCCCACAAAGCGCGGATGGTCGAGACAGGCGTTGACGAAGTCGCGATAGCACTGCGCGCGCGAGTTTTGGTTGCGTGTCGCCACGAGCCCCGTGTGGAATAGACCGCGGTCCAATGCGCCGAAGTGGAACTCGCCGTTGATCAGCGGTTTGTCCACTGCATCGGGCGGAAGGTTGTCGATGGGCTGTCGCTTGTAGATGTTCACGCTCACAACGTCGCAGTGGCGTGCGGCGGCACGGTAGATTACATCGGTGCCCCACGCGATGCGGCAGCCGAGGTAGAGATGGTTGGGCAGTTCTTCGCGCAACACGCGTCGGACGGTGCTGAAGTATTGCTCTGACACCTCCTTCATGCGCGCTTCGCTGTTCCAGGAGAGTTCGTTGTCGACGAACACGCCGATGCACCAGGGGTCGTCGCGCATGGTCTTGGCGGCGTCCCGGGCACGTTCGCGCAGCTTCTTTTCGAACGCGGGGTTGAACGGATCGGGGAGCGCCCCCCACCAGCCCGTGGAGTCCTTCAGGCGTGGCGTGCCGTACGTGCCGAGACCGAGCGTGTAGGGCGTGCGGCGGAGCGAGTAGATTGCGGACCAACTCCAGTTCGCGATGGTGTTGAGTCCCCAGGCGCGGAGGCGGCGGTGTGCGCGGTCGATGTATTCGGATTGCCATTTCTCGCCGTACTTGCGGCGCAGGTTGGCGTTTGCGAAGCTGAAGGTGTCGTAGGGCACATGCGTCGGATCCTTGTAGAAGCCGTGCGCGGCTGGCCGGGTGCACTTGCCCCAGAATCTGCCGAACACAGGGTCGTCCTTCGCCGGTGTCCACGCAAAGTACTTCTCGCGGAAACCGATGCCGGTCGTGCCATTGCCGATGCCCACGCAATCGACACCGTGCGAGAAGAAGAGATGTCCTTCCGGATCCACCAGCCACCATTTGCCGTTCACCTTCTCCGTGCGGAAGAAGCCCGTCGCCTTGAGCTTTGGACCGCCCGCCCAGCCGCCGAAGCGGTCGGATTCGGGAATGGGCGATGTTTCGTTCGTGGCGAGCCAGGCATCTTCATCTGTCTTCGTGCGCGCGAGTTCCGTCTCGTCGTGCACCTTGCCCGGCCAGTCGTCGTGCATGAACTGTCCGAAGCGGTCCACGAACGGCAGGAACGTCTTGGCCGACAGGACCTTCGGCGGCGGTGCGCCGTCGCCGTCCGCCGAAACGCGTTGTACGCTGAAGCCGCTGGCCTTTCCGGTCTGCATAAAGAAGATATGGAAGGAGGTGGTGTGGCGGATGTTGAATCCGCCGCCACCGGCGCTGTCCTGTCCGGTGGGGCGTCCATTCATGCCTTCCAGCTTCAGCGGGGCGTCCAGTTCCCATGGAAGCGTGTTCGCGTAGGCCACGATCTCTCCTGTCGCGTGCGGTTTCAGCACCACGTATCCTCCGGGACCTTGCCCCTGCAAGTTGCGTCCTTTCAGGCTGAGATGCACGGCGCACGGCGTGTCCGTTGTGTTGCTCACCGCCACGACGAACCGGCCGAAGCGACTGAGGTCGGCCTCGCTTTTCACAAAGTCCATGCGCACGCCCGGCCAGCGGGCTTTCACGCCGGTCGTCACGCCGAGGGAGCCATCCGCGAGCGGGGCGATGGTGGAATCGCTCTGCGCGCGCATTACGGTGTCTGGGCCGGGCCACAGCGTTTCGGACCACGCACCCATCGCGGCGGCGGCGCAAGAGAGCAGACAGGCAATCTTTTTCATCTCGTTCATCCTATTGCATCCTTTTGTCAATTTCGACCTTCAATTATATCACAGCCCCGCTTCGCTTGTGGGGACAGACCCTGAACTATTACCTTTCCCCTGTGGGGACAGACCCTGAAAATGGCCCATAGGATGTGTAGGGTCTGTCCCCAAGGTCTGAAATTAGGGTCTGTCCCTAAGATCGCTCACGGAAGATTCGGGGACAGACCCTGCAAATCGCACTTGAGAATAGGGGATATGCCTAGTGAAGTGTGAGTTTTCTTCGAGGACAGCCCTTGAAGATCGCTCCTGTAAGCTATGGGGACAGACCCTGCGCAGAGACGTGTTTTCTAGGGGGACAGACCCTCTTAAAGTAGCGGCGGCTAACAATTTCCGGGAAAGTTGTAAAAATCCTTTTACAATTCTTTTACAAATTTTTTACAATCTTTTTACAATTCATTTACAACTCGGAACGGCGATTCTGCTATCTTTCCTCCTGTCGGCGCACAAGCGCCGCGGAAAGGAAAACATGGCAAGATCGGCAAGGGTGAAGGCGGA
>CACZCD010000302.1 GCA_902779565.1 uncultured bacterium
CAGCGGCGCATCTTGGCGATGCCGTCGAACGAATGTGTGCGCGGCAATTCGACGTATGTCAACACAGAGCGTTTCCTCCTCGGCCCGGACAATCCGCATTGGCTGGAGCTGCGGGGGCCAGAGTATGCCGCGAAGCTGAAGGAGTGGAGGTCTGCGGCGGAAAGGGCGGTAGAGGCGGCTGCATCGCGCCCGCATCCGCGTCTTTTCGCGACAGATGCGGACTTCGCACGCCTTAAGGAGGACGCGAAAGCCGACCCGCTTGTGAAACCGGCCGCCGATCGCGTCGTTGCGGATGCAGAGGTGTATCTTTCCGCGAAACCGGTTGAACGCGCGATGAGCGGATACCGTCTTCTCGGACCGGCCCGCAAGGCACTTACGCGGCTTGCGACGCTGTCGATGGCGTATCGCCTGACGGGCGACACTCGCTATGTGCGCAGGGCCGAACGCGAAATAGAGGCGGTTGCCGCGTTTTCGGATTGGAACCCCGGGCACTTCCTGGACGTCGCCGAGATGTCGGTTGGCGTTGCCGTCGCCTATGATTGGCTCTATGATGCGCTGAAGCCGGAGATCCGCACCCTTGCGGCGCGTGCGCTTCGCGACAAGGCGCTCGGTGCGACAGCACCGCATCCGCCCTGGACGCGGCTGCGCAATAACTGGGTGCAGGTCGGTTCCGCCGGCATAGTCGCCGCAGCCGCCGCGCTGGCCGATCTTGAAAAAGACCTCTGTGCCATTCATCTCGCGGACGTCATAGAGGCGCTTCCGGAGGCGGAAGGAGTAGTCGCTCCCGACGGCGGTTTTCCCGAGGGGCCGAGTTACTGGAAATTCGGCTTCACATTCAACGTGTTCGCGCTCGACATGATGAAGAGCGCGTTTGGAACGGACTTTGGCCTCTCGGAACTTCCGGGATTCCGCGAAACGGGATCGTTTCCGTCGCTCATGACCGGCCCATCCGGGCAGTTCTTCGCCTTTTCGGACGGTCATCCTGCCCGGCCCCAGATTTCGGCGCTTTGGTGGTTTGCCGTCCGGTTCGGCGATCCATCGTTCGTTGATGCCCATGAAAAGCGCCTTTTCGCGAGGATGTGCGCTCTCCGCGCGGCTAACGCAGAGGATGAGAACGACGTTCCTCGCGACTTCCCGATCGGGCTGCTTTGGGTCGACGCCTATTCGCGGATGTCGAAAGCCGTGGCGTCGCCATGCGGCAAGAACGGACCATCCGTAGTGGTTCTGCGCGGCGAGATGCCTTTGGCGGTTCTGCGCGGTGCGCCAGCGGACACGAACGGCATATACATTGCGACAAAAGGCGGTTCGCCTTCCTACAACCACGGACATGCAGACGAAGGAACGTTTGTCCTCGACATGCTGGGCGAACGCTGGGCCTACGATCTCGGTGCTGAAGACTATACGGCAATTGAGCGTGCCATCGGCGCGAGTGCTCTTTGGTCTCCCGAGCCGGACTCCCGCAGGTGGACGCTATTTCGCCTCGGCACACAGGGTCACAACACGCTGACGATAGGCGGGCAAGGACAGTATTCGAAGGGTTTTGCGACTATATCGCAGCCGGAGGGCGGAGTTGTCGAGGTCAATCTCTCGGAACTCTATCCAATGGCGAAGGGCGTCGTCCGCCGATTCCACCTCGATGAAGAAGCCTGCTATATCGAAGATTCCGTCTGCGGCGTTGCGCCTGGCACCATTGTGCGCTGGGCGATGGTGACGGATGCTGAAGTCTCAGTTTGGAACGACTTGCTGCCAATGGCCCAGCTCAGGAAAAACGGCAAGACGATGACGATTCTTTTCGGATCCAACGGGGCGCCCGGCGAGCGTCGCGTGTCCGTTCGCGAGGCACGTCCCGAAAATGCCCATGAGAAGCGGAACGACGGGTTTAGGCAGGTCGTCTTCGAGTTCAAGACACAGGACGAGCCGGCAGAATGCAGTGCCTTGTTCTGCCAGGGGATTGCGGTGGACAAATGACCTGCGGGGCGCCCGGTCCGGCGCCGCTATCCCCTGAAGAAGCCCACGAACGCCGCGGTGGTGGAATCGCCTGGCTTAAGCCCCGATTTCGCCTTGAGTTCCTCGAGAAGCGCGTCGCATCTGCCGCAGCGCC
Organism: uncultured bacterium; assembly: GCA_902779565.1. GTDB lineage: Bacteria > Verrucomicrobiota > Kiritimatiellia > RFP12 > UBA1067 > UBA1731. Next base: position 2,102 of record CACZCD010000302.1, read on the forward strand.
TGCAGTCGTGGGCATCGGGGCAGTCCCTGACCTGCGGCCACAGCGGGGATCTGCCGAGCGCTGCGTTGTCGACTGAGAAGGGGAAGTCGAAGAACGGGTCGGTGATCTTCGCCATGTCTCCGTCGTATGAATATGTCGCGTACGCGCGGATTATCGCCTCGGGGTCGGCGTGGCGGCGCGTGGCGAGCTTCACGACGTCGGCGTATTTCTCGTATTCCGGCAGCTCCTCGGGGCGCAGCCAGTTCGCCCGCAGGAAGTCGGCGTAGTTGCCGCGTTCGTAGTTTGTGCGGCAGAGAAAAGTCGAAAAGCCGAACTGCTCGCCCGCGGCGCTCTGCCCCATTCGGTTGTGGCCGTGCAGGTTGTTGTGGAACTGCCT
>CACZCD010000303.1 GCA_902779565.1 uncultured bacterium
ACGCTGTTCTTCGAAGTGCAGGAAGGCAATACGCCTGATGAATGCTTCGCGGCAGCGCGCAAGACCGTCGCCAATGCGAAAGGTGCTCGCACCTACGGGTTCTGCTACGACGGTTTCATCGACACCGATATGGGCCAGACCGACGCGATCATCGCCCAGGGCGGCATGCCGGGTGAGCCGTACGGCCATGCGATCGGCTTGATCTACAAGGTCGACAAAGAGGGCAACCTCAAATTCCACAAAGAGCCGATTTACGTCGGACCGTGCCAAAACTACATGCTCACACTCGAGTCGATTGTTGGCGAAACGCCCGAGAAACCTGCGGAAACGCCGACAGAGGCAGATGAAGCCGCGGACTCCGAGGAAACGGCACAGGAAGAATAGCCCTCGCACAGGGAGCTATTACAGAAAAAACCGCGACGGGCGAGCGACAATATGTCGCCGCCCGTTTGCTTTATGGGCGAATCAAGTTGGCGCAATACGGAACGCAACACGGTCCGGTTGCGGTTGCGCCAATGGATTACGTCGGTATCGTAGCAGGCGTTCCGCAAGGTGCCGTTCGTTGAAAACTCGGAGCGTGCGGCACCATGTTGGAACCGGGATGGCGTGGTGATAGCGTGACGTTTTAGCGTCCAATGTGGAAATTATTGTGAAGGACGTAAGCGTTTGCTAAAATGAGCAGGCTGTTTTTTACCTGCCTCGGTGCAAGCTTTCACCAGCCGAGGCCGTCTAGTCCAAAGGAGGTGAGCTGATGAAGGCTTACGAATTGCTGTTCTTTGTTGCTCCGACTCTTGATGAAGAGGGCCGTGCAAATGTCATGAACCGCATCGAGAACACCATCACCGCAGGTGAAGGCGTTATCGATAGCACGGAAGACTGGGGCAAGCGCAAACTCGCGTACGAGATCAACAAGCTGAGCGAGGGTGACTACATCCTCATCAACTTCCACGCCGATCCCAACCACATCGCCGAGCTTGATCGTGTTCTGCGCATCAACGACAACGTCCAGCGCCATATGATCGTGGCTCGCGCGGACCGCGACTAATCGGAAAGACTGCCCGCATGTGCGGGCACATGGTAGGAAGAGGTACGAACATGAGCATCAATCGAGTGATTATAAGCGGCAATCTCACGCGCGATCCGGAGCTTCGTCGCACGCAGTCTGGCATGGCCATCATGTCGTTCGGCGTCGCTGTGAACGACCGTCGTCGCAACCAGCAGACGGGCGAGTGGGAGGACTACGCGAACTTCGTCGATTGCACGATGTTCGGCAACCGCGCAGAAAGCCTGTCGAACTACCTCTCGAAAGGCACCAAGGTGGCCATCGAGGGCAAGCTCCGCTGGAGCCAGTGGGAGCGCGACGGCCAGAAGCGCAGCAAGCTCGAAGTCATCGTCGACGAGCTCGAGTTCATGTCTTCGCGCGATCGCCAGCAGGGTGGCTATCAAAACAATGGCAGCTACCAGCAGGGCGGTTACCAGGGTGGATACCAGGGCGACGGTGGCTATCAAGCTGCTTCGACCCCGGCTCCGGCACCGTCGATCGACGCGACCTCTTCAGTGTACGACGACGATATCCCGTTCTAAGATTGAAAGAGGCAATAAATGGCCGATTATTCTAAACAGCCTCGTCGTAAGTACTGCCAGTTCTGCAAGGACCAGGTGGACTACGTCGACTACAAGGACACGCAGGTTCTGCGCAAGTTCGTGACTGATCGCGGCAAAATCAAGCCGCGTCGTGTCACGGGCGCCTGCGTGCAGCATCAACGCGACATCGCGAACGCCGTGAAGCGCGCTCGCACGATGGCCCTCATGCCCTACGCGGTTCCCGCAGTCAGCGGCCGCGGTGACCGTCGCAGGCGCGACTAAAGAAAGGGGCCCACAATGAAAGTTATTCTTCTTGAAGAGCTGAGGGGCAAGGGCGGCGAAGGCGACGTCGTCGAAGTTACCCGCGGTTTCGCCAACAACTACCTGCTGCCCCAGAAGATCGCGATGCGACCGCTGCGCATCGCCTGGTTGTCCGGCCTCTGTACGCTGATCGTGGGCTACCTGCTGACCCGGCTGTGCGCGGCCCTCGTCCGGTTTGTCAGGGAGATCCGGCTCCCCGAATAGCGCAGTTTTCTACAGCCTTGAGATCCTTCAGGCTTCTGTGAAGGGTCCAAAAATCTCACGGGGGCGGCCATCGGCCGCCCCCCGTTGAATTTGGGATGGGTTGCAGTGCTTTCGCCTTACGCGGCCTCGCCGTCAAATGCGAGGTTCGCGAGAATCCTGCCGATGGTCTCGACATCCAGGTCGTCGCCATAGGGGAACAGGCTGATGTAGACGTCCTCCGCCTCGAGGGAGTAGCGGCGATAGCCGTCCTCCTCCTGCTCGATCAGCACCGCGCCTTCGATGGCCTCCACGCTGCCGTCGTCGCCGAGGATGTAGCGG
>CACZCD010000304.1 GCA_902779565.1 uncultured bacterium
TGAGATGCGTCTCGCGTGCGTGTACTGGAAGCCGCAGAAGAATACCACCAACCTCAAGCCAGACTATTTCGTGAAGGATGTCGGTTCGGAATGGATCGTCTTCCCGCATGAGATCGACGGTCTGACGCCGGCAGAGATCGCGGAGAAGGATCCCACCCTCACCTCATTGCTGTCCACCGCGACGGCATGATCGAGGCGAGACCTTGTGCGGAATCGCATGCCTTATGCTATAATCGGAAACGTTTTGAAGATGGAAAAGACAGAAGCGAAGAAGAGAATTGATTTCCTGCGGGCGGAGATCGATCGGCACGATCGGCTCTACTACGTGGAGGCGCGGCCCGTGATCGGCGACCGCGACTACGATCTCCTGTACGAGGAGCTGCTGCGGCTTGAGCGCGACTATCCCGAGTTCTACTCCGAGACGTCGCCGACGCAGCGCGTGTCAGGCGAACCGATTTCGGGGTTCGCGCAGGTGCGGCACGAGCCGCCGATGCAGTCGCTCGACAAGACGCACTCGAAGAGTGAACTCTCGGATTTCGACGCGATGGTGCGGCGGGAGGTGGACGGTTTCACCTACAGCGTGGAGCCGAAGATCGATGGTGTCTCGATGTCGCTCCGCTATGAGGGGCGGCAGCTTGTGCGCGCCGCGACGCGCGGCAACGGGCAGGTGGGCGACGACGTGACGAGCAACGTCAAGACGATCCGCGCCGTGCCGTTGCACCTGCCGGAGAGCGCGCCGGAGGTTCTGGAGGTGCGCGGCGAGGTCTATATGACGCGCGACGGCTTCGTGCAGCTCAACCGGCGCGAGGAGGAGGCGGGACGCGAACCGTTCGCGAATCCGCGCAACGCGGCGGCCGGTTCGCTGAAGCAGCTCAACCCGAAGGAGGCGGCGAGCCGTCCGTTGGATATCGTCATCTACAACGCGGGCGGCGTGGGATGCGAGGGCTTCAAGACGCATGCGGAGATGATCGCGGCGTTCCGCAGCTGGGGCTTCCCCGTGTCGCCATGGTCGCGGACGTGCGCCACGATGGAAGAGGTCTTTGCGGCGATCGACGAACTCGAGACGCGGCGGCATACCTTCCGCTTCGAGATCGACGGCGCGGTCGTGAAGCTGAACGAGCGGAACCTCTACGCGACGCTCGGGGCGACGGCGCATGGTCCGCGGTGGGCGCGCGCCTACAAGTACGCGCCCGAACGCGCGGAGACGGTTCTGGAGAGCATCACCGTGCAGGTCGGGCGGACGGGCGTGCTGACGCCGGTCGCCGAGCTGCGTCCGGTAGAGCTGGCGGGTTCGACGATCGCCCGCGCGACGCTGCACAACGCCGACCAGATCGCGCGTCAGGATATCCGCATCGGCGACCATGTGTGGCTCGTGAAGGCGGGGGACGTGATTCCCGCGATCGAATCGACGATCCCGGAAAAGCGCACGGGCGAGGAGAAGGTGTTCGAGATGCCGTCCGCCTGTCCCGTCTGCGGCGGCAAGGTGGAGCGTCTCGCGGAGGAGGTGGCGCTGCGGTGCGTGAACCCGGCCTGTCCGGCGCAGCTGCGGCGGCGCGTGGAGCATTTCGCCTCGCGCAACGCATTAGACATTCGGGCGCTGGGCGAGACGGCGGTGGATGCGCTCGTGGAGCAGGGCTGGATCGCCGATCCCCTCGATCTTTTTACGCTCACGAAGGAGCGTCTCGCCACGCTGGAGATTGCGGGGCGGCGGTTCGGCAAGAACGCCGAATCGGTGGTGGACGCGTTGGGCGCGGCGCGGGCGCTTCCGCTGGCGCGCTGGCTCTTTGCGACGGGCATCCCTGGCATCGGCGAGACGGTGGCGGCGGACATCGCCGCTGCGCACGGGCGGCTGGCGGATCTGGCCGATTCGCCGGTGCTGAAGAACGTGATCGAGAACGACGCCCTCAAGGGCAAGGCGCGCAAGATTCTGCCGATCAAGGTGGAGGCGGCGAAGGCGGTGCTGAACTTCTTCGCGGGCGAGTATGGGCAGCGCTATCTCGCGCGGCTCGCGGAGTTGGGCATCGACCCGAAGAGCGGACCGCAGAAGGTGGTCGCCACGGAAGGGCCGCTGGTCGGGGCCGGCTGCGTCCTCACGGGCACACTGTCGCGTCCACGCGGCGAATACGCCGAGCGGATACGGCTGGCGGGCGGCATCGTGCAGAGCGCGGTCACGTCCAAGACGCGCTACCTGATCGCGGGTGCGAACACGGGCGCGGCCAAGACGTCCAAGGCGCGCGAACTCGGCACGGAGGTCATCGACGAGGCGCAGCTTTTGGCGCTTCTGGGCGATGCGGGAGAGGTGCCGGCCGCGCCGCCGCCTGCGCCGGTTCTGGAGCAAGGAACGCTTTTTTGAGTTAGAGGTTTGGAAGTTTGGAGGTTTGGAAGTTTAGAGGTTTGGAAGTGGAGAGGTTCAGAAGTTG
>CACZCD010000305.1 GCA_902779565.1 uncultured bacterium
GCCCTTCCGGGCACTCCCCCTGTCTCAGGGGGAGAGTTTTAGAACGGACGGGACACGGACTCTTTACGGACAGCACACAGGCTTCAAACGGACAAGATACGGACGGGACACGGACTTAAAACGGACGGGCCACGATCCGGGTTGAGAGTTGGAAGTTGGATTTTGGTCTTTTGGAAGCGGCGGGCGGGCGAAATCGCCACGCTTCGTTTCTGCCACAAAGCGGCGGTAGGGGAAATACCCACCGCCGCTCCGGCATCGCAGGGTCTGTCCCCAGCCTCGGCGTGTACGCGTACATGAAGGATTCAATCCACCGGCTCAAGCACGATATTGCGGTACTCGATGCCGAAGCCCTCGCTCTGGAGCTGAATGCGACCGGCCGAAGGCTTAAGCTCACGGAATTCGGCGACCTTCTTCCCATTGAAGAAGAACGCGGCGGAATCGCCCTTGCACACCACCTCCGCTTTGTTCCATTCACCGATTGGCCGTTCGTTGGGAGAAAGCGGCTGCGTCTTCAGGTTCTTCCATTCAAGATCCACATCGCACCTGCGCACGCGTCCACCATCCTTGAGCTCGATCTCCGGACCGTTCGGATCCCAATGCTGGGACGCTTTTCCCTTTGTCGCAGCGTCAACGTTGCCCTTGCAGGAGAAATGCGGCGCGTCCGGACGGTTTGCGCGGTTCCCTACCACGATCAGGTCGCCAGATGCGCCTTGGATCACATTGTATTCGAAGGAGTACATCCATATTCCCTTTCCGTATGCGCCGTCGGGGCCGTTGGAGTGGAAAAGGATTCCGCCATCGCGGGCGGCGGTCTTGTTGAGCTGCACATCGTTGTCCACATAGCGGAACTCGAGCGTAAGCCGGTAATCGCGGTAGGCGTCTCTCGTCGTGACGCATCCCATGTCCGTGCCGCTTACCTTCAAAGTGGAACCCTCTGCAGTGAAGACGCCGTTCGGATCCGCATTGCGCTTCTGGACTGATTTCAGCCAAGTGTACCAATACTTTCCTATGTCGCCGTTCTCAAGGAGGCATATCCGCTTCGTGACCTTCTTCGGGACTGGATCGACGGTTTCCACCGGCCCCGGTACATCCAACTGATCATGGGTGCAGCAGCACCCGGCAAGAGCCAACGCAAAAGCTCCAAGCAGTCTATTCATGATATACTCCTTATTTTTCGTTTGAAAACGTTTCACACAATTACTTCGAAATGAGCGCTTCACGCGCGGCGCGCAGGGCGGCGGGATCGCGGGAGAAGTTCTTGAGATCCTTGATCAGCTTCCGGCAGGCCGCGTCGGCGACGTCAGGCTTTCCACCGTCCGCGAGCATCTTCAGCAGCTCGCCGTCCTCGATGCCGTCGCGGACGTTCGCAAGGCGGATCGACGCCAGGATGTGCTCCTTGCCGGGATACATGAGCACACCGTCACCATGCTGGCTGTTGCCGATGGCGGAGTTCCATTCGAGGTATGTATCGGATTCGTCGAGCCGCGAGTTCTTGCGCGTCCAGAAGTTGACGACCCAGAAGAGGAAGCCGTCGGCGCGGTAGAGATGGGTCATCCAGCCGATAAGCCGGCCCTCGATCGGCGGGAACTCGAGCGAGGCGAAGTTGGCGTAAGGGTAGCCCGGTCCGCAGCAGGTGTACCACCAGACCTTCTTGCCCTCCTTTTTCAGCTCCTCGGAGAGCGAGGGTTTCCAGTTGGCCGTGAGCGGACAGAACCAGTCGCCGCTGCGCACCGAGGGCGGGAGGTTGGTGACGCCGTTGGCGATGTCACGATAGGCGCGCGACGTGCTCATCAGCGGGATGCCGGGTGCATCGCGCTTCAGGTTGCGCCAGAACATGTCGATCGCCGGATAGAACTCCTTCTCCTGCTCGTCGAACCCGTAGATGTAGGCCATCTTCTCCAACCCGTGCTCCTTGAGCTTGGCGACAAACGGCACCACGCGGTCGCGGAACGACGGATAGAACCAGTCGGAAAAGAGAATCTTTGATGTGGTGGTATAGACGATCGGGGTGTTGGGATCCTTAGGCTCCGGCACGATGTTGAGGATGTTGAAAAGGTTCATGCCGCGTTCGCGGGCGTAGAGGAGGTCGTCGATGTCCGGCAGGGTGAAGCGCGAGATGTCGTCCGGCGAGAGACGGTGGTCGAGCATCATGTCCCAGCTTGCGCGCTTCATCTCCTTGAAGCGGTCGGGATACTGCAGGCGCGTGAAGCCGTCCATCACCGAGTACGAGTTCCAGGTGGAGAATGTTTTCGGAAGCGTCGTTTCGCCGACGGTGACCGTGACCGGGACGAAGGTCTGCGCCCCGCCGTCGCCACACACCTTCACGCGTCCCGCATACACGCCGGGCGTGGCGTCGGGCGCGGCGAACACGGTCAGC
>CACZCD010000306.1 GCA_902779565.1 uncultured bacterium
GACGAGATACCCTGCAGCGATTGCCTGGAGGGTGTTGTTGAAGGGATTTATGAGAAGGATGTCCATCGAGAGGAGCCTCCCCTGCGCGATCATTCCGAATATCCACAGCACCGCGACGCGCGCGAGGACATGCCGCCAATAGGGGAGTCCGGCGCGTCCGTCTGTCTTGCGCTTCTCGAGGGCGAAGGGAACGGCAGAGCCGCACATGAAGATGAAGAGCGGCATGATGATGTCCCAGAGAGTGAAGCCGCCCCAGTTGTGGTGGAACTGGCCCATGACGCAGTCGGGAAGGGGCCATGCGGTGTTGATTGCTGCAAACATCGGGCCAATGACGACAAGCAGGAGCATGTCGATGCCGCGCAGCAGGTCGAGGGAGAAAAGCCTTTCTTGCTTCATGCGCCCATTGTATCAAAATTCAGCGTTATGTGCTATAATTGGCCGAGGGGTTGAAAGGTTAAAGGGCGGTATGAAAAACAGGATTTGCATCTGCCTCGCCGGCACGTACTGGTTCCTCTACGGCGGCGTTCTGTTCGCCGGAATCGACACGCTTGCCATCGAGGGCGTGGAGATTGACAGCGCCGTGCGCGAGAAGACATCCAGGACGCGTCAGCGCGACTGGCTTGAGCGTGTCGCAAAGGCGCAAAGGGGACGATACAGGTTCTTCGTCGTGTTCCAGCACTATCCGTACTTCAAGAAGGAGGGTCCCTGCAGTTACGGCGGATACGAATTCTGGCGCGGCACATTTGACGCGCTTGGCGTGGATTTCGCGCTTTCCGGCGACGAGCATGCGTATGTGAGGACGCATCCGCTCCGCGGCGGGAAGAAGGATGCCGCAGGGACGGTCTATGTAGTCTGTCCTGAAATCGACTCGCACATGGAGGAGCCACGAATCGCCGACGGAGAGGGCCTTGTCGCGGCGTGCGACGAAAACGTCTCGTCCTACGGCGCCTGCATCTTCTCCGTGGAGGGAGAGAACATGACGCTGCGCTACATCTCGCCAGACGGCAAGGTCCGCGACAGCGTCAGCGCAAGGCGGCGACGCTGATCCGCGCACGGTTTTATGTGTCGCGATTCGTCCTTGCGCGAGTTTTATAAAATGACAGTCTATTGACACCATTTTACGTGAAGAGTATAATATCACCAGAAAATGCGATTAGGGCTTTTGACGTGGGGTGGCGAAAGCCTGAAAGCAGACCATGCGTACAAGAGGAACTGCATATGAAGGCAAAGTCGTCGCTGCATCGGTATATTGCTATAATCACGGGGAGGAGGCGGAAACCGTTAGTTAGCGTGTTTGCGCTCTGCCTTTTCGCCGGTTGGGGTGCATTTGGCGCTACGTATAAGCTTGTTGATCTCGGCTCGGCTTCGTCGCCCGTCGAGTTTTCTGATCTGGCAAATTGGAAGGTCAACGGTGAGCCTGCGACGGTGTTGCCTGGGACAGACGATACTATTGATTGGGATGGGGGCGCATGGGCTTATCCTTATATCGCTTTGGACGGTGATTATACAGTTGGCTCTTTGACGAGAAGTTTCGCACGTCCTGCTTGGTATAAGTCGGGCAATGCGGCAAAGGATGTAGTCACTATAACCTTTGCCACGCAACTTGGCGGTGGTGACTATCAAGTGTATACTGTGAATCAGGGAACGAAGATGGTGATTGCGAAAGGCGCCACACTGCTAGGCGCGACCAGCGACGCGACAACTTCGACGGCAACGGTGAAGAACGGTGGTGAGATTGATGTGCTGGGTGCGGTCAATTCGCGGCATATCACATGGGATGTCAAGAGTGGCGGCAAGCTTTATTTTGCGCCGACATCCTATAAGCAGACATCTGATACAGGTGCTATCAACGATGTATTTGATATTGGGAATTCGACGTCGTCAATCGTATTCCCGAACGGATTGACCGTGACAGGGGGCAATTCTTCCTGGCGCAACAAGTTCAACCACAACTACGGGACTGTGACTTTTGGCGGCCCGTTTACTTCGAATTCGCCGTGGACATACGAATGGAAGGCTGGCGTTATCGCCGCAACGGCGGACGTGACGTTTGGCGATACGATTTCGCTGACGATACCTGACCCAAATCCGAATGCGCGCAATATCACGGTCGATGCGGCGGCTGGCGCATCGTTCACTTTCCCCGCTTCGACCTATTTCGGCACGGGAGCATATCTTACGAAGACAGGCGAGGTCGACGTCCGGTTTGCGGGTTCGACGTTGCCGGCTGAGACCACCGTCAACGCGGGCGGTCTCGCGCTCTGCAAGAGCGACGCCACATACGATCTTTCGGCTGTCACCTTCTCGGCAGGGACGAAGCTCAAAATAGCCGCATCGGGCATTACGCTTTCGGCGACTGATGCCTCTA
>CACZCD010000307.1 GCA_902779565.1 uncultured bacterium
AATTAGTAAAACTCAATATTTGGTATGTAATATTAATATAACAATACTAGATATTGACTTTTGCACCCTGTGAGCATAAGATAAAAAAGGAGCAGATAACCTGCTCCCCTTGAAGAATGCGATTTGGAATCGCGAACTTCGAATAGCAACTCAAGTTTACCATTCCAAATCCATTATTTCAAGGAGTTCATGAGATAATGGAAGGGAGGGATGTGCTTATGGCAGTACATCATGGCGGTAAAGTTGGCCATGCTGCAAAGGTTCTTGCTAGCAAGAGTACGAGCAAGAGCGCAAAAAGCAAGGCCGGCACCACACTAGCAAACCATAAAGCTAGATGGCATTAATAGTGCTTTGAAATGAGACCGAGAGAGGTAATTCTCTCGGTCTCATTTTCTAATTGTCTGATATTTTTCTCTGGACTACAATAACGATATATAATGATTACACGCAGTGCATCTTACGCTTGTACGAACCAACCAAGGAGGGCTCAACCATGCAACAAAAGATCTACAACCTGCTCCGTGACTTCGTGGCGGTGGAGAGCATCAGCTGCACCCGCACCGAGCGGGAGGCGAGCGTATTTATCCGCGATTACTTCGCGAAATTTCCGTATTTTCAGGGTCACCCGGAGCATTTCGGCATCTACGACATCCCAGACGATCCCTACGACCGCACCATTCCCTATGCGTTCTTGAAGGGGAACAGCGCGAATACGGTGGTCATCATGGGGCATTTCGACGTGGTCGGCATCGAGGACTACGGCGAGGCGAAGCCGCTGGCGTTTGACCTCGACAATCTGGAGGCGAAGCTGAAGACGATGGATCTGCCGCCCGAGGCGCGCGCGGACATGGATTCCGGCGAGTGGCTGTGGGCGCGGGGCGCCGAGGACATGAAGGCAGGCCTGGTCGTGGACATGGTCCTGATGGAGGATTACGCGAAGATGGCAGAGGAAGGCACGCTGCCCGGCTGCATCTTCTTTATGGGCGTGCCGGACGAGGAGAGCTATTCCGCGGGTATGCGCGCGGGCGTCAAGCTGCTGTCGGATTTCAAGAAGAAGTATGGGCTCAAGCTCAACGTGATGCTCGACCCCGAACCCTGCGCGGTGCTGGAAGACGGCACGCAGATCCTTAGCGTGGGTTCCGTGGGCAAGACGATGCCCGTCGTGATGGTGCAGGCGCTTATCATCGCGCCCCTGCAGGAGGGGGCGCTACATCCTTCGTATGTGATCGGCGTGCTCACGATCACGATGGTGTGGTGCCTCCACTTCTGGATCACGAGCGGCCGCAGGTGGTGGTATGCCGGGATCCTGTTCACGCTTTCCTACATCTTCTTTTTCGGCTGGCAGACCTACTGGGGCTTCCTGACACTGGATGGTAAGAAATGGGGTACAAGAGGATGAGCGAGAATTCGGATAAACCAAGCTCCGCCAATATGCCGGGCAGCGGGTGGGCGCGCCCGCAGGCGATGCGCAAGGACCAGAACCGCACCGCCTGGCTCGTGTTGTTCGGCCTTGTGTGCCTTGGGGTGGCGACATGGGGCGTGTTCAACGGCCTTTACTGGAAGCGGCGTGAGCGCGTGCAGCGGGCGGCGCTGGACATGGCAAAGCGCGAGAGCGATTCGTTCGTGGCCATCGCCTACGGCGGCGTCACGACAAATCCGGAAGTCGGCGGGGACTTCGTCTCGACGAAGACCTTCGCTTCACAGCTGGACGCGCTGATGGCGGCGGGGTACACCCCGATTACGCTCGACGACGTGGCGAGGCTCTACAAGGAGAGGCGCCTCCTCCCCGCCAAGTCGCTGCTGATCACGTTCGAGAACTCGCGGCGAAGCTCGTACTTCACCACCAGCGGCCTACTGGAGAAGCGTTGCTGGCATGCCGTCATGGGGGTGGTGACGGACGACGTGCGCAAGGAGGCAGAGGGGGTCATTCTCGCGCCTTACCTGGAGCACATGAAATCAAGCCCCACGTGGGACCTGGCGTCGGAGTCCGACCACGGCACGGGGGAGGTCACTGCGAGCGCGGACGGGCGAACGGCGATGTTCTTTTCCGCGCCCGCGTGGCTGTCGGACATTTCGCGATTTGAAACTCCGGAGGAGTTCGACAGACGCATCCGCGCCGACCATGCTGCGGCGGTCTCGTTTTTCACGAACACGCTCGGATGCGCGGCGCGGGCGTTCTTCTTCCCCATGGGGAACTACGGACAGTTCGAGGCGCACAACAAGCCACTGCGGGAAGCCAACCTCAAGGCGGTGGAGGACTTCTACGAAATGGGATTCATCATCGACGGCTTCGGCTACAACGACGCCCGCTCCGACCCGCGCCGCCTCGCACG
>CACZCD010000308.1 GCA_902779565.1 uncultured bacterium
GAAGAGCGCGAGCATCGCCTCGACGGAATCGTTCACACCCGCCAAAAGCACCGTCTGGCATGAGACGGGGATGCCATGATCGACCAGACGCCCGCAGGCCGCCGCCGCCTCGGGCGTCACCTCGCCTGCGCAGTTGAACTGCGTGTTCACCCACACCTTGCCACAGCTACGCAGACGCCGCGCCAACGTCTCGGTCACGCGCGACGGATTCACGCAGGGCGCGCGCGTGCAGAGCCGCACCACCTCGATCTGATCCAGCGCGGCGAACGCCTCCACGAACCGCAGAACCTCGTCATCCGGCAGCACGAGCGGATCGCCGCCGGAGAGCAGCACGTCACGCACATCGGGGTGAGAGTTCACATAGCCCACGCAGCTCTGAAGCTCTTCGTCCGTGCGCACCACCTCGGCTTCGGCCAGCAGTCCCTTGCGCGTGCAGTGGCGGCAGTTCATGAAGCAGCTGTCGCTCGTCATCACCAGCACACGGTCGGGGAAGCGCTGCTTCAACCCATAGGTTCCCGCCGCCTCGTCCTGCTCACCGAAAGGATCGACGGGGTAGTCGTCCTCGATCTGCTCCCGCACGTCCGGCTCCAGCTGGAGACGAAAGGGCGCGCAATCCTTCGCGAGCCGCTCGGCGTAGTCGCAGGCGTGTCGGGGAAAGTTCATCAGGGGTAGTCGGCGGGGACGGTCAAGACTTCGCAGCCATCCTCGGTGATGGCGACGGTATGCTCCCAGTGGGCGGCAAGCGAATGGTCCTTCGTGATCACGGTCCAGCCGTTTCGCTTGTCCACGTAAGTCTTGGCGCCGGCCTTGGTCATCGTGATCATCGGCTCGATGGCGATGGTCATGCCGGGCTTCAGGACGAGCTTCGTGCCGGGCTTTCCGTAGTTCGGTACCTCGGGATCCTCATGCACCGTGCGCCCCACGCCATGCCCGATCCAATCGCGCACCACGCCGAACCCCGCATCCTCCGCGACCTTCTGGATGGCATAGCCGACATCGCCCAGATGGACGCCCGGTCCGCAAGCGGCGATGCCGGCGGCCAGACAGCGCTTCGTGGTCTCGACAAGGCGGATCGTCTCAGGATCCGTCACGCCCACCATCACCGTGCGGCTCGTGTCGCCGTTATAGCCGTCGCAGAAGATACCCACATCGGTCTTGACGAGATCGCCTGGCTGGATGATCCGGTCGCCGGGGATGCCGTGGATCACCTCGTCGTTCACGCTCACGCACAGATGGCCGGGGAAGCCCTCGTAGCGGTAGAAGCTCGCGCGCACCTGGTGGGCCTCGCAGTATTGGCGCACGATGTCGTCGATGTCGCGCGTGCGCATCCCGGGCATCACGGAACGGGCGCAGAGATCCCGGATCTCTGCGCTCATGCGGCAAGCCTCGCGCATGCGCGCGAGCTGCTCCTTCGTTTTGATGTCAACCTTCACATCGCAGCCTTGAACGCCGCCGCGTTCTTCTCGGGACCCTGATCGCCGTCGATCACGCGCAGAAGGCCCTTCGCCTTGTAGTACGCGATCAGCGGCTCGGTCTGCTGATGATAGACGACCAGACGGTCCTTCACCGTCTCCGGATTGTCGTCCTTGCGGATCACGAGATCGGTGCCGCAGTGGTCGCACTTGCCCTCGACCTTCGGCGGCAGCGCCTTCACGTGGTAGCCGGCCTTGCACTTCGGGCAGGTGCGGCGCCCGGCGATGCGATCCTGGATGATGGCGTCCGGCACGTCAAGCAGCACCACGGAACGGATCTCCGCGCCCGTCTTTTCGAGAATCTCAGCCTGCGCCACGTTGCGCGGGAATCCATCCAGCAGCATCGTGACGTCGCCCGTCGATTCGGCGATCACATCCTTGATCATGGTGGCGATCAACTCATCCGGGACGAGCTTGCCGGCCTCCATGTAGCCTTTGGCGGCCTGACCGGCCTCGGTGCCCTTCGCGACGGCGCCGCGCAGAAGGTCTCCCGAAGAGACGTGCTTGAGGTTTGCGTTCTCGGCCGCGAGCTTCGCCGCAACCGTGCCCTTGCCCGAACCGGGCGCACCCAACAGAATGACGATATTCATAATGCGGTGTATTATACCACAATGCCGCGATTCGGAGCCACCAATCCCACAATCCTAGTAATGCATCACTGAACAACGTGTAACGCGTGTGCGTCGTGGCGTGTGTTTGCCTGTCAGTATGCGGGGAATGCCGCCGCAACCTCGCCCGCCGTCGCGTAGAGCAGCCTGGCTGCGTCCGCTCCCCGCTCCGCAATCACCAGATTGCGTTCGGGGTCGCGTCCATCGCCATGCAGCCCTCCGCGTGAGGCGGGCTCAGCTAAAG
>CACZCD010000309.1 GCA_902779565.1 uncultured bacterium
ATGTGCATCTGCTTGGCGGCGTTCGGCGACGAGTAGTCGATCACGACCCGCCGCCCCGCACCGATCGGCGCGATGCCGACATGCGCATCGGCCTCAAGCGCGGAAAGCGCCTTGGCGAGCCATTCGGGCGTGATGGTGATGTTCAGGAACCCGGGACCGGCCACTTCCACCTGATATTCGGGCGAAAGGCATTCCACCACCTTCTGCGCCGCCTCGCGCGGATTCCGGAAGCCCGCCTTCTTCGCGATCTTCAGCGCATCGTTGCATTGATAGTCGCCGAACTTCGGGTCCGTCGCCGGCACCACCTTGATTTCAGGGATCTCCACCTCCGGAAACGCCTTGGCAAATCCGTCCTGCAGCCACTCGGTAATCGTCATGTCAACTTCTGCGGCGCATCCACCGCAGCCCTCGTTTACTTTTTCTTCTGAAGCTTCTTGATGACCTTTTCACGGGACTTCTCGTCCATGTGGTCAACATAAAGGATGCCCTTGAGATGATCCGTCTCATGGCAGACGGCACGCGCGAGGAACCCCCGGACGGTCGCCATCTGCGGCACGCCCTTGGCATCCAGATACTGCACCGTCACCTCCGACGGACGCGTCACGTCGCCCCCGACATTCGGCAGCGAGAGACATCCCTCACGCCCGGTCTGCTCGCCGGACGCCGTCACGATCTCGGGATTGAAAAGGACGAGCGGCTGCGTCGTGCGCGCGTTGAACGCCTTCGTCTCCTCGTCATCCTCGCAGCTGAGCGGCACGTCGATGACGCACAGCGCCTCGTCGCGGCCGACCTGCTCGGCGGCGAGCCCCACGCCCTTGGCCTTGTACATCGTCTCGAGCATGCTCTCGGCCAACGCAACCAGCTCCGGCGTGACGGCCACCTTGCGCGCCGGACGCCGCAGCTTTTCGCTGCCGTACTTCTCGATTTCCAGTATCATACGCCTGTCGATCCAAATCCACCGGCGCCGCGCGCCGTCTCGTCGACCTCCGCCGTTTCGACGATCTCCGCCCGCGTGCAGGGGGCGATCACGATCTGCGCGATCTTCGCGCCCTTCTCCACGCGGAAAGGCTCCGCACCGAAATTGGCCAGAATGACGCCCACTTCGCCGCGGTACCCTTCATCGATCGTACCGGGCGTGTTCAGCACCGTCACGCCGTTCTTGAGGGCCAGCCCGCTCCGGGGACGCACCTGCGCCTCATAGCCGGGCGGCAGCATCATCACAAGCCCCGTCCGCACAAGCTTGCGCCCGCCGGGTTCGACCACAAGCTCTTCGACGGAACGCACATCCATCCCGGCGTCACCGGGATGGGCATAGGAAGGGAGAATGGCCGCCGGATCAATTTTCCGGAACTTCACCGTCATCGGCGTATTCCTCGATCGACGCGCCCGTGCTGGCCTTCAGACCCATACGGGAAAGATTCCACTTGTTCCAGGCCGTGCCGAACGTATACGCCGACGCCTGGCTCAGTTCGTCGCGAATCTGGCTGCGGACCATCTGCGCCTCGGCGGCATCGCCGGGAACGCGGTTCTCAAGATAGACAACCAGCGCATGGCTCGGAATGCCCGTCTTGACGAAGTCGGAAAGCTGGCCCTTGGAGAGCCGCATCGCCGGCGCCGCCACGTAGGTTGCGTCCGGGAACGCGCCACGCCCCATGGAGGAGACGGCGAACGTGATGGAGGTGGAGACGTTGGCATCGCCGAAGAGCTTGGCGTCAAACGGCTTGCCCTTGGCGAGCTCCGCCGCCGCCAGCGCACGCACCTTCTCCACGGAGGCCTTGAAGGCCTTGACCTTCGCATCCTCCGCCGCATCTCTCTTGATGATTCCCTTCGCCTCCTCGAACGGCGGCACGTGCGCCTTCACGAACGACGCGCGCTCCAGAAGATAGACGGCGTTCGTGCCGGCGACCACACCATAGCGGAGATCCGGCGAATCCGGATCCAGCTCCGCCACCGTCTCCGCGAACCCGTCCACGCCAGGGGCGAACGCCGCCGGCCGGCTCATGAAGCCCGGTACGTAGCCGGTTCCGTCGAGCGAGAAGAGCGGCGACGTCTTGACCGAAACCCCATCCTCCTTCGCGATCTGATCCACGCGCGAAACCTTGGGATCGGCGGAACCATCCGACGGATAGGCGCGGAAGAGAAGGTTCGTGCGGTAGGCCTCGACCGACGCGATGAGCTGAAGCTCCTTCTCAAGGATTCCCTTCACCTCCTCAAACTTCTTCGTGACCACGCCGTTGGTGGTCTGCGTCTCGAACCGGTTGAGGTTCGCATCGTAGTGGTCGTGC
>CACZCD010000310.1 GCA_902779565.1 uncultured bacterium
ACCCAACCGGGAACGCCACCCTCCGCGCAACACTCCTTCCAACCCTCTCTGCGCACTCTGCGTCTCTGCGTCTCTGCGTTATTAATACTCCCACACCGCAAGAAACCATCGCCACACCCATGACGACAAACGCCCCGAACAACGCCCACGCCAACACGAAGTTAACGCCGCCATATCCGCCCTTCTCCGCAAAGTCGAAGAGAACATGCCAGTCGAACACCGACGCCGAAAATGCCGAGACAGCGAGCCCCGCGAACGCCACCCACGTACGCCGCATTGTCCGCCCGACACCAAGCCCCAGCGCGATGAACGCAAGCCACGCGCCACCGACAAACACGCCCATCTCGACGAGCAGCGTCAGATGCGAGTTGACAAGCGTCCGCACTGTAATCCCGTCCGGCAGCATGAACGCGCTCGCTATCTCGCCGGAGTTTCCGAACCTCACGCCCATTGGATTCGCCGCGAACAACCTCAGCCCCGCCAACCAGATCTTCGGCCGGTTCAGTATCGCGCCGTCCAGCGCCAGCCTCGGCCACATCCACCATGCGGCAATACAAGCCAAGCACGCTGACAATATTACGCCCCATATGGTAGTGCGGGCGCTCCGCGCACGCCGACATCCGTCACACATCATCCACCACGCACCTGCCTCCAACGCCAAGACGATGAACCCCGTCCGTGAAAATGTAGCCGCCAACATAGCGCAAAGCGCGACGCCGACGAGCCGCCCCGCCCAATGCCATCTACCGCGCCATCCCCAGCAGAATGGAATCACGGCGCAGATGAGTGCCGCGGCGTGATTCGGATTGAAGAACCCGAACCCCATCCTCACCACATCTCCTGCGACGAATTCCATTCCGCTGATCAAGGCCTATTCGCGGCTATTTGCTCTTTTCACATGTTTCACTGCGATTGGCAGACGCAAAGGACGTACTATCGCTAATCGTAATAGTCTTGCCATGGAACTCCGGCCCGTTATGCCTGGCGCAAAGCGGGATAATGAACCATGACTTGTCCTTGCCTTTCTCCTTCTGGACATGTGCTCCAACGGTTGGAGCGCACTTGCAGTCCTTTTCAGAGCAAAGTGCGGGCCACTTCTGTCCCTTCTCGTTGTACTTTATCCAGTGATTCTTCCACGATCCGCAAACGCATTCGTTGTCAGATGTGCCGTTTATGTTATGTACTTGCATTGTATCTCCTTTTAGGTGTAGGTTTAACTGCAAAGGAGTATACCAAACCAACCTTTCAACAACCTTGCAATCACTTTACTTTTTCGCAAGGATGGCAGGACGCGCGCGCTGGTATCACCCGAACGAAGTGCGCCGCGCAAGCGGTCGCTAGAGGTGTGCGCGCCGCCTCATCCCCAGCAGAACGGGAACAGCGCGCAGATCGCGGCGGCGGCATGGTTGGGGTTCGCGAAGCCGAACGACAGGCGATACGTTGCAGGCGACTTCCATGGTAAATTCAAATTAAGCTTCACGATAATCTTTGCATCAGCATCTTTCCGGATCCGCATCACGTATGTCGTCTCTGTCTAAATCTGATATGATCATTAAGCGCACTACCACCATTGGACCACATCGTCAAGTTCAAGCCTGACGTCGGTTTTATCAGCCAGTGCGACTTTAGCCGCCTTGAACACCTTGCCCAAGTCAAGGTCGAGTCTCATGCCAAAGTCCTTGGCCTTGACTTCAAAGCCTACTTTTGAATCATTCACAGCTTGTGTCAAGGGGCGGCGATATACGGACAATGCATCCGCATCTGCCCATGGATACACTACATTGCGGTAAGACACTTCGTTCTTACTTTGCGAAAGGATTTCAGTCCATCCGCTACGGGGGAACCAGTCCAAAACGGCAATCCGATCATCATCGGCGGATGCTACCACATGACCACACTCTCCCTTCTCGCCGACTCTGAAGACGTAATACATCTTGGAATTCCCAACCGCAAGGCAGCTTCTCACCTCCATCCGGCGTCCATCATCCCTAAAACAGCTTTGCCTGGCGAAATACAACGGAAGAAGCCTGGCCTGCGGTCCTGCCAGCGATACGACGTCCTTCCATAGGTCGAACTCGATCGAGGCGCTATCCTCCGCATTCGTCAGCGACAGCAAAATGGTTTCATTCCTGAAAAGCCGCAACTTGACGACGCTACTTACATTGGATGGACCCCCGTCATCACGGAACCAGTTGCTGCCGCACACCAGCCTGTACGACGCCTCCATCCCTTCAGCCTTCTTTCCGCTCCGCTCCA
>CACZCD010000311.1 GCA_902779565.1 uncultured bacterium
TGCCGCCCACGCGAATGGCGTAAGGACGCTCGCCTACATCCAGTTCATGACGCTCTACTACGAGAACATGCTCGCGGAGATTCCCAACCTGCGCGACTGGGCCGCGCGTGACCACGAAGGGAACATGATGTACTACTACGGCGGCGGCTACTACCGCTGGGTACCGTGCATCTCGTGCGATGAGTGGATCGACTACCTGATTCCGATCATGCGCTTCGCCGTCACCGAGGGCGGTTTTGACGGCGTGATGTTCGACAACGCCTTCAGCCGACACTGTCACTGCGAGCGCTGCCAGCGCAAGTTCCGGGAGCATCTCGCGAAGCTCCCGAACGCTGCCGAGCGCTTCGGCTTCGACGACTTGCGCTTTGTGCTGATCCCGCCGGATGCGGCGCTTGGCGCCGGCGAGATCAAGGACGCGCTCGTGCAGGAGTGGCTGTTCTGGCGGCACGGACAGATGAACGACATCTTCACGAAGTTCCGCCGCGAGCTGAAGAAGGCGAATCCGAACGCCATCCTCTCCTGCAACAGCCAGGGCGCGCGAAATCCGGGAGGCATGCGCAGCCTCTGCGTGAATGTGCCGGACCTCGTGCGGAACCTCGATCTCTTCATCGCGCAGAACGGCGACTACCCGAACTACGACATCGTAAAAGACCAGATTCGCGGTCGTGCCCGAATCCTGAAGATCTACCGGACGATGGGCGTTCCCGCCGTGGCGCTCTGCGACAACGACTCGAACATGACGCCCGAACAGGAGAAGTTCTATCTGCTGCCACTGGTGGAAGACCTCGTCCTGGGCGGCATACCCACCGACCGCACGATCGTCTCGCCCGGCGCGGACTGCTTCTACGACAAGGCGAAGGTGGAACGCCGCCGTCCGCTGCTCAAGGCGTTCAACGACTTTGTGGCCGACAAGCGTGCGATGCTCAAGGCGAAGCCCTACGAGCCGGTGAAGCTGCTCTTCACGCCGCAGGCCACGATTCTTTCCGAGCGCTGCCATCGTGGACTCGGCGTGGCGGAGGAAATCTGCCTGCGCCGCCATGTGCCGTTCGGATACATCGTCTCACGTCCGGACAAGCTGTTGGTTCCGCCGGATGCGCAGGTGATTGTCGTCTCCGACCAGACATGTCTTTCCGAGTTCCAGCGCAACAGGCTTGTCGCATGGGCGAAGGCGGGCGGCAAGCTCGTTGTGACCGGCGACTCGGGGCGTTGCGACGAGCTGAACCGGCAACACATGAAGAATCCCTTCAAGGCGCAGCTTGCAGGCCTCGCGAATGTCGTCTGGCGTGACGAGGCGGATGCGTTCAAAGATGTGTTCGACACCTCGTGGGTCAACAAGATCTCTGCGCCGAGGGATTGCGACAGGTTTGTTGCAGACCTTGAAACGGTCGGATTTGCGATGCCATACGAACTGAAGAACATCCCTGAATGGGTCATGCTCGAAGCCCGCGCGGTCGGCGACGGCTATGCGCTCAATTTCGTCAACTACTGTCCGAGCCGTCCCATGAAGGGAATGGAGGTCGTCGTTCCCGGACGCACAGTGACGCGGACGGTGCCGTTCGGGCAGAACGAGGCGGCTCCTGCGATTTACCAGTTCTTTGAAGTCGGGGTTGGGAAATGAATGGATTTCATGCGCCTCTGGAACTTGCGGGGACGGACGGTTTCCTGTCCCTGTCGTCAGAACACGATTGGCGATGGAACGAGCCGTCCATCAGATAGTTTGATTAAACCAAAAGGAGGGAGAAATGAAGAAGTTGATGTTGGGAATTGCCCTTGCCGCCGCGATGGCGGCCGGTGCGGCGTCCAATGAAGGCATGGTCTGGGGGCTCATGATGCAGCTCGGCCACAACATGTGGCGAGAGATGCCGCTTTGTACGAATGGAATGACGGAAGCGCAGCTTGACGGGTGTGCGCGCGACTTCAACCGCACCGATCAGAAGGTTTGGGACGAGGTGACGGAGCGCGCCGCCAAGAGCGGCGTGAATCTGCTGCTCATCGACCTCGGCGAAGGCATGGTCTATCCAAGCCATCCCGAGCTGGCGGTGAAGGGGAGCTGGGAGCCGGAAAAGATGAAGGCCGAGCTGGCGCGCCTCCGGCGTCTTGGCTTGGAGCCGATCCCGAAGCTCAATTTCTCCGCGTCGCATGATGCTTGGCTCAAAGAGTATTCGCGGATGGTCTCGTCGCCGGAATACTACAAGGTGGTCTCCGACATCATCCGCGACGTGTGCGAGATCTTCGATAAGCCGCGGCTC
>CACZCD010000312.1 GCA_902779565.1 uncultured bacterium
AAGGCGCGTTCCTTCTCGGTGTCGGTGTAGAACGCATTGAGGCACACGACCGGACGGATGCCGGAACGACGAATGATATCGATGTGCGCGAGCAGGTTCTCGCAGCCCTTCTCCAGCAGCTCCAGGTTCTCGGTGGTGTACGCAGGATCGAGCGGGAGCCCCGCCTTCACGGCCGGCGCGCCGCCATGCGCCTTCAGCGCGCGGACGGTCGCCACGAGCACCACGGCGTCGGGCTTCAGACCCGAGCAGCGGCACTTGATGTTCCAGAACTTCTCGTAGCCCATATCCGAAGCGAATCCGCTCTCCGTGACCACATAGTCGCCCAACGCACAGGCGAGACGGTCGGCGACGACGGAGTTCTGCCCGATGGCGATGTTGGCAAACGGCCCCGCATGGACGAGCATCGGTTGCCCTTCGATCGACTGCATGAGCGTGGGCTTCACCGCCTCCACCAAGAGAGCACACATCGCACCGTCCACCTCCAGGTCCGCCGTGGTGACCGGCGCGCCGCTCTTCGAATACGCCACGACGATCTTCGCGAGACGGCGGCGCAGGTCGGCGAGATCGGCGGACATCGCGAGAATCGCCATCACCTCCGAGGCGACGGTGATGTAGAAGCCGCTCTTCATGCTGAAACCATCCAGCTTGCCGCCGATGCCGATCTCGATGTTCCTGAGACCCTGTGCGCAGAAGTCGATCGCCCAGCGGAGCTGTATGCGCTCCGGGTCGATGTCGAGCCGCTTCAAACCGCGTTCCGCGAGCCAGGCGTCGTCATGGTTGCGCTCGTGCTGCATGCGGGAATTGAGCGCAACCATCGCGAGATTGTTGGCGTTCGTGATGGCATCGATGTCGCCCGTCAGCCCCAAAGAAAGCTTTGAAAGCGGAATCACCTGCGCGAGCCCGCCGCCCGCCGCCGATCCCTTGATGTTGAAGGTCGGTCCGCCCGAAGGCTGCCGCACGCAGCCGATGACCTTCCGTCCCAGCTTGCCAAGCCCCTCCACGAGACCGAGCGTGGTGGTCGTTTTGCCCTCGCCAAGCGCCGTCGGGGTGATTGCCGTCACATCGATATACTTTGCGCGCTTCTGTTCGCCCAGACGCGCCAGAACCTTCGTGACATCGATCTTCGCGAGATACCGTCCGTAGGGTTCCCATTCCGTCTCCAAAAGCCCCAGCTCCGCCGCCAGGTCCTTCGCGGTGCGCAGATTCTCCTCCGCCGCTTCGGCGATCTGCCAGTCCTTCATCTTCACAGGATCGAGTTTTGCCATTTTGTTCTTCCTTTCATCAACCTCTCAAACGGAGAGGGCTTTTAGGTGTGTATTATACCACGGTCTCGCCAATCAGTTCGGTCCATCAGACCTTTTTGTGGAGGAAACCCCAAAGTTCAGACTCCTGCGTCAGTCTTAAAGGATATCCGCAAGACGCGCAGACGCGTAGCGGTCATGGCCCGCAAAATCCTTTTCGATCTGGATATCACGGAAACCGTAGTCGGCCAGCATCCGGCGGAGCGCCTCGCCCTGGGATTCGCCAATCTCGAAAAAGACGGCGCCGCCCGGCTTCAGTACGTTCATGGCATCCCCCACGAATCGGTCGTAGAAATCGAGCCCCGTCTCGCCGCCGTCCAACGCTCGCCGCGGTTCGAAGTCCTTCACGCGCGGATCGAGCGTTTCGCATTCCGCCGAGGCGATGTAGGGCGGATTCGAGACGATCACATCCACCGTCTCCGGCTCAAATTCATCCAATCCGTCGGCAACGGCGAACTTCACCTTGCCAGCGAGTCCGCACCGCGCCGCGTTCTCCTGCGCGAGCGCAACGGCCTCCGGCGAAATGTCGGTTCCGAGAAAGATACCGTCCCCCAGTTCCTGCGCAAGACTCAAGATGATGCAGCCGCTCCCCGTGCCGAGATCCACGATGAACGGACGCCCCCCGGCCGCCGAAGGGACACCCGCCTTCACGAAACGGATCACGCGTTCGACCAGCTCCTCCGTCTCGGGACGCGGAATCAGCGCGCGCCGATCACACGTCAGCGTCAGCGTGCGGAAGTCCCATTCGCCCAGAACATACTGGAGCGGTTCACCTTTCGCGAGACGCGCCATGGCCCGCCGCATCGCCTCGAGATAGGGGGCGGGAACCTCACGCTCCAGATGCGGCGAAAGAAATCCGCGTCCATGCGGTCGTTGGGGTTGCGGCTCAGCAGACGCACACGGATAAGCGAAGCCTCGTTATAAAAGCCCGCGCCCAGCCAGCG
>CACZCD010000313.1 GCA_902779565.1 uncultured bacterium
CGAATCGCTCTTCTGTCACGAGGAGACGCCGTCGAACACGCTGCTGCTCACGTGGAGGAACGCGCTCGTGAACCGCGACACGGATTTGCCCGTGACCGTTCAGGCGGAACTGTTCCCGGACGGGGCGGCGGCGTTCCGGTACGACTTTTCGGGCATCGGCGACATCGGCGCGCTGTCGAACGCGGAGACGCAGATCTGGCGGGATGGCGTGCTTGCGACGAACGGAATCACGGGCGGCGGGCAGGGGCTGCCCGCCCTACCGGAAATGCTGGAGACGGGCTTCGATGCGCCGCCGATAACAGGCACGAACCTAATCAGCGAGGTGTACGCGAGGATAGCGGGCGGCAACTCGAACGCGTACTACTGCGCGGACGTGGTGGTGGAGAAGGGGCCGGCGAAGATTCGCGTAGAGCCTATGGAGGACGAGACCAACCAAGGCTTGCTTGGCGCGTACGAGATCGTGGCGATGCCGGGCGAGACGAACCGGCTGCCGCTTCTGATCGGGCCTAAGTACGCGGTGACGGCGGAGTCGGCGTTCGGGTCGTTCGAGCTTGTGCCGCCGCCGTTCGTGCCGTTTACCGACGACACAGGAACCGTTGAGCGCCTTTCGTTCGGCGATGCGTTCTCCGCGACAAACGTCACCGACCGTTTGGTGGAGATCCAGTGGCCTGTTGTGTATTGGCTCAAGGCGATTGACGCAACGCCAGAGGCGGCCACATACGAGCTGCGTGTGTCCCCCGATTGGCTTGGCGGCGTTTTGTCCTGGCACGACATCGCAGACACCAACGCGCCGCCGACGAGAGGCACGCCGCCAATGCGTAGCGGCGGCAGTTCGTGTTCTTGTGGCTGCCTCGCGCGTGACAGTGACTACCTCATCCATTCCCTGATATGCCTCTGTGACCGCTGCTACGCCGACGGCGAGCTTGTGTACGAGGCATTTTCCCAGCGCATCAGCCTTGACATGAAGGAGCCACAAGGAGGTGGTGAACCGGACGGACCTGGTGATCCAGGCAGCGGAACTGAACCGAGCGACGAGCCGTGGGTGTCGGTGAAGTTCGTGAAGGACGTGGTGTTATTCGAGGCACCTTACGTGGTTGAGCTGTGCGTGACAAATTCACCGTCCGCTCTGACGAATTCGCCGTCAATACAGACGAATTCGCCATCAACTCTGACGAAGCTGATGATCTCCGTGTATGGCGGCGAGAACGGCGTGACGCTGGAGCCGCTAATTGGAGAGGGGAAGATTCAGCTCGTGGAGGCGAGCGATATGATGCCTACTTCGGTACTTCCTTTCACGCGTGTTGATTGGGAAGGATACTACAAGGGGATTGCCGAGAACTCCGGGGAAGACCAGACGGTGGCATCCGTGCGTCTGAAAGACGCCGAGACGGGGAAAGGAGTGGATTTCGCATTTGACTCTGTAACCGTGGTGAGGGTTAAGGCGTCTCAAATGGTTGAACCGCCGAGTGGGTATATGCCATATCGCCGTAAGTTTGGTCTTCTGGAGGTCGTCTTGTGCGAGCAGTTCCCATCCTCTCCGAAGGTTTCATGGACGTACAATTTAGGCAGCCACCACATGGAAGGCGAAACATACTACTACCATTGCCCTCTTGTCGCTGCGAACAAACCGTTGAGTGCCTCCATCGGAAACGTGGAACACCCGCTTGATATAATCGTCATAGCACCGCAGGGAATAGAGGCGACGGCGGCGCGGGTGCGACGCTATGGCGCGCATACGAACGAGGCTGGGTACGCAGGCATGGACCTTGACCTTCGGGTGCTGCCATTGGATGTTTCCTTCGCCAAGCTCGCAATCGAGGAGGTGCCTTGCGACAGAGGCGAGAAAAGCGGATATTTCACGAACTCGCTGTTTGCGGACATGTGGTGCCATAGCGTCGCCAACGGGGCGGGAACATGGTGCGCTGTCAAGAGAGACAATTCCTTTTCGAAAGACTGTGCGGAAATGAGGGCTTCGGTTCCGAGGCTCTACCGTCCAAACAACGATCCTGAAGAAGAGCCGACATGGGATACGGGACGGATTTCCTGGGAGGTGCCTTTCGGTTGGACGTGGAGGAGGGAGGAAAAAGAAGATGACCAGGATCCGACTCTTTATGATGGAGTGCAACCAGTGGGGCAGTTTGCAACGGACGTGAGGCATGTTGCTGACATCACGCCTAACGGAACCGTGAAGGTCACGAAGTTGAGCAACTGGGTT
>CACZCD010000314.1 GCA_902779565.1 uncultured bacterium
AGGACCGTCCCGTGGCGCCGAAGCCGGAGAAGACAACCTGGAAGAAGTTCTACTTCGAACAGCCGGGCATGCTCAACAACCTCATCATTGAGCTTGTGCAGGATCGTGCGAAGGCCCGGGTGGGCCTCAAGGAGTGGTCGAACCTCATGTTCGGCGCCGCGCTCACGATGAGCACGCTCTTCCCGGACGAGCCGACGGTGCAGCCACGCGTGGAGGAGCTCGTGAACAAGGCCGTCGAGGATTTCGACAGCTGCCAGAAGCTTGCGGAGCGTCTCTTCCCGAAGGTGTTCGCGAAGGAAGAGGCCGCCGCGCAGTCATCCGAGAAGAAAGATTGAACTTAAAGAAAGAAAGGAATAGTTGCAATGGAGAACAATGTTAAGCGCTATGCGATGTACCTGCTGGTGATGGCAGGTCTCGGGGGCCTTCTGTATGGCATTGATGTGGGGGTGATCGCCGCCGCGTTGCCGTACATTGAGAACACCGCCGCCTACACCAAGACGCAGATCGGCTTTGTGGTCGGCATGGTGCTGTGGGGATCGGTGATCTCTTCGCTCTTCGCCGGGCAGCTGGCGGAGTGGTTCGGGCGCAAGAAGCTCATCATCTTCTCGGCGTTCTGCTTCACGCTTTCGATCCCTGTCATCTGCGCCAGCGGCTGGTGCGAGGGCGGCAACTTCTGGCTGCTCACATTCGGCCGTACGCTGCAGGGCGCGTCTGCGGGTCTCGTGGGCGTGGTGGTGCCGATGTACCTGGCCGAATGCCTTGACGCCAATTCGCGCGGCAAGGGTACGGGCATGTTCCAGCTGCTGCTGACGATCGGTCTCGTGTTCGCCGCCGTGATCGGCCTTGTGGTGACGATGCTCGTGGGCGCCGCGCATGCGCCGGCCGAGGGTGAGACGATCGCCCCCGAGACGGTCAAGAGCTGGATCACCGCGTGGCAGACGATCTTCTGGTGCTCGTCGGTGCCGGGTCTCATCCTGTTCCTCGGCGCGTTCAAGCTCAAGGAGTCTCCGCGTTGGCTCTACCGGCGCGGACGTGAGGCGGAGGCGCTCGCCTCGCTCGCCGCGAACAACGGTGAGGCGAAGGCCGCCGAGATCCTTGCGGAGATGAAGGCCGCCGATGCGGCGGAGGCCGCGCAGAAGGCCGCGAACGCCGCCGCGAAGGATACGCTCTTCCAGAAGAAGTATGTGATTCCGTTCCTGCTGGCCGTGACGATCCTCGCCTGCAACCAGACGACGGGCATCAATTCCGTGCTGAACTACACCGTGACGATCTTCCGCGAAACGGGTCTCCAGGGCGCGTTCGCCAACTTCTCCGACCTCGCCATCAAGGTGATGAACATGCTCATGACGATCGTGGCCTGTACGCTCGTCGACAAGAAGGGACGCAAGTTCCTGCTGAAGCTTGGCACGAGCGGTATCATCATCGGGCTTTCGGGCGTGGGTCTCACGTTCCTCGCCATCTCCCAGAAGTGGATGGCGGCTTCGATGACGACCGGCGTGATCGCGACGGTGTTCTTCTTCATGTTCATCGCGTTCTACGCGGTGGGCCCGGGCGTGTGCGTGTGGCTCGCGCTCACCGAGCTGATGCCCACGCGCATCCGCGCGAACGGCATGGCGATCGCCATGATCATCAACCAGGGCGTCTCCGCGCTCATCGCGACGGTATTCCCCACCTGGGTGGAGTCTTGGGGCTTCGCGGGCGTGTTCTTCTGCCTCGCGGGCTTCACGGTGGTGTACTTCATCACGGCGGCGTTCTTCCTGCCGGAGACGAAGGGACGTACGCTCGAGGAGATCGAGCAGTACTTCACCACCGGCAAGATGCCCGAAAAGAAGTGATGAAAATCAGGTTTCTCGGAACCGGTACGAGCGTCGGGGTACCGCAGATCGGCTGCACGTGCCCCGTCTGTACCTCGTCCGATCCGCGGGACCGCCGCCGGCGCACCGGCATCTACGTCAGCACGGAGCGGACGGCGTTTCTCGTCGATACGCCGCCCGAGATGCGGCTCTCCTGCCTTGATTATGGAATCAATCACGTGGAGGCCGTCGTTCTCACCCATGCGCACATGGATCATATTGCGGGCTTTGACGATGTGCGCCGCTTCAACACGCTGAACGGAACCAAGGTACCCTGTTCCCCCGACGAACCGGGCGCAAACGGGCGAAACTTCCGCATCATCGGCAAGCCGATGACGTG
>CACZCD010000315.1 GCA_902779565.1 uncultured bacterium
GCATCCAGTATCATCTTTCCACCATGGTGCATGAAGTAGGTAGCCGCAGTGATCGGCTTGTCCTTCACGATCATCGTTCCCGCGAGATACTTGTGCATGAACGTGGTGAACTTCAGTCCGCCAGAGAAGGTGACCTGCGTATTCGGCTCCACCCGGATGTACGCCTGCCAGCTGCCGTTGTCGTACGCGCCCCTGAACTCGTTCGTGGTACCGGGCCAGCAGTAGAACGGCACGTGCCCGCCAACGTCGGCATGTATGTAGACCGGCTTTTCGATGATCGCATTGTCGAGGATGATCGGCAGGTAGCTGTCGGCGTTCCGATAGACGTTGTTCGAAGCGACGTATGGCGCCACATCGTACGGGACTGAGGCCTTCGTCAGCATGTTCACGTACATCGATTGGGCGTTGTTGCCCGCCGCGCCCTGGTCGATGTGCTTCGGAGACGCGATGATGGCATCCTTGAATATCAGCTGGGCGGCCTTGTTCAGCTCAATCTTCCCCGCCACCTCTAAGACCGCGCCCGGCGTCGCCGGCTTTATCGTGAACGGCACCGCCGCCGGCGTGCGACGGAACATGATGCTGTTGAT
Source organism: uncultured bacterium (assembly GCA_902779565.1). Taxonomy (GTDB): domain Bacteria; phylum Verrucomicrobiota; class Kiritimatiellia; order RFP12; family UBA1067; genus UBA1731. The sequence continues at coordinate 588 of CACZCD010000315.1, forward strand.
CTTCGTGCCGTCCGCATACACCATCTCCGTGCCGTTGTTCGTGATCGTCACGCCAAGCGTGTAATCGCTGAGCGGCAGCGACTCTGGCTCGTCCTTCCAGTTCGCCATCGTCGCCATCAGGTTGTCAGCCTCCGCCGCGCCCGACCATTCCGCAGCCGCCGTCGCGCCTGGGCCGGAGCTCGAGGTGATCGTTACGCCTTCCGGGATCGCCGGAATCACCGCATGTGACCATGTCCCCGCCGGCTGCTTCACGCCGTCTAAATAGAGCGCCGTCGTCGTGAAGTCCATCCCCGCCGGCACCGAGAAAGTGGCCGTTGACGAAAGGCGGATCTCCGAATAGCCGGTCGTGTTCATGAACCCTTCCGCCGCGTTCGGACCGACGATGAAGTCGCCCTCGGCCGTGAGCAATTTGACCGCCGGGAACGCCGCCGTATTCGTGCAGTCCACCCGAAACGCCGCACCGGCATCCACCTCGATCGCCGCGAGTTTCGGGAACTTCGCCGAACCCGCCGCACGGAACGCACCCTTCTTCACGCGGATCGTCTTGGAGATGTTGTGCGTGCGGTTCGAGACCGTCTGGGTGAACCCGTCGTAGGCATCGATGGTGAGGTTGAAAATGACATAGTTGCTGCTGTCTGCGGGACCAAGCGACGAGCACGTCACGAGTTCCTTCGTCGTTTCGCCTTCATCCGGAGCGACGCCGGTGATCGTGAGCGTCTTGGAGCCCTTGCCTCTTATGCCCCAGGCCGGCTCTTCTTTGCCAAACTTCTGCCCATCATAGAGCGGATCGCTCGCAAGCCCGCCGATTGTCTGGTCATAGTCTGTCTCTGGGCTAAACGCAAACATGTTCAGATAATTCATGGTGGTGCCACCGTTGTAGGAGGTATGCCGCAGGAGCGTGCCCGGCAGCAGATTCGCCGCAGTGCACCAGAGGTAGCGGTGGCCATCCACGATCTCGACGATCTCGCACGGCGTGGTGAACACGAATCCGCCGTGCGCGTTGTTGTAGTTGTTCGCAGACGTCTCGCCCGCACGCATCGTACGGACGATCGTCAGGTCAAGTTTCGGGGTCTTCACCTTGCCGCCGAACACGTAACGGCAGAAGCCGGCGTAGCCGATCGTCCCCGCCGCCTCGATCTCGCCGAACGTGCCGGCGAGCACATTCAGGTAGCGGTTGTACTCGCCGCCCCATATCGCCCGCGTGGAAAGTTCATCCTCCCAGAAGTAGAAGTCCGCCGCCGCCGTGATCTTGCCGGTGAGCACGCTGTTCTGCCCGTAGAACACGAGCGCCGGATACTTGCCTGTCGTGTTGCCGGTGATGTTGATGTTGTTCGCGATGGTGACGATGCGCGTATCGTTCGAGCCGGCGCCGACTATCCCCAGCTCGCAGTAGCCCGCGTAGCCGTCGCGCTGGCCGAGGATCGTGACGTCACCCGAGCCGAGCGCGGTGCAGCTCACCGTGCCGGCGGTTCCCGCGTCCGCGTCGGGATCGACCATCACGAAGCCCTCCTGCAGCTCCACGCCGCCGGTGAACGTGCTGTTCTTGCGGAGGACGAGATACCCGCCACCCTTCTTGACGATCTTGCCGCTACCGCTCTGC
>CACZCD010000316.1 GCA_902779565.1 uncultured bacterium
GATGTCCGCGCAGATACAGGCGCCGATCCAGCGCATCTACAACATGAACAAGCCGCCGAAGGTGAAGAAGATGGCGATGCTGCTCTCGTCCTATTCCCCTAACGTGTACGATGGCGCAATCGGGGAGTATCACGGCATCCAGCGCTACTGGGGCGTTGAGGATGCCGGCATCGTCACGGCGAAGATCGACGAGCAGAAGACTGACGCCACCCGCGACAAGATCCTCCAACTCGTCAGTCGGCTTTGATTTATCCTGCCACAATCAGAGAAAGGAACTATAAAAATGAGCATAGCGATAAAGCCAGTTCGTTTTGCCGAAAACGGTTTCATGACGCGTCCATTTGCCCTTGGTGGCGAAGGTGCGGAAGGACTCGACCCTGCGGTCAAGTACCGCTCGTGCCTCCAGAACTGGGTGATCGACACCGGGAGCGAAGTCATCCTCGTCGATACGGGCGTCCCCGAGGACTTCCCGTTTGGTGAACCGACAGAGGATGCGACAATCTATGTCGGCAAGAAAATCAAGCCGTACGTCGAGGCGCTTGCCGACCTTGGCTACAAGCCGGAGCAGGTCTCGAAGATCCTCATCACCCACAAGCACGCCGACCACACGGGCGCACTGCGCTTCTTCCCGAATGCGCAGATCATCTGCTCAGCTGCCGAGGCTGAATCGGACGAGATCAAGCCGTTCAACCCAACCGTGGCGACGTTCCAGGACGGCCCGTACTACGAGTTTCCGGCGTCGCAGCGCATTGCGGACGGCGTGACGTACATTTCCGCGCCCGGTCACACGAACGGCAACTGCATCGTCGCCGTTGAGTCCGACGGACTTTTCTACCTCATCCACGGCGACGTCACCTACACTGACGTGGCATTCTACGAGAACAAGCTGTCCGTCGTCTACGAAGACAAGGCCGCCGCCCGCGAGACGCTCGACCGCTGCCGCGCGTTCTGCGCCGCGCGTCCGACCGTCTGGCTCGGCACGCACACGCCGGAGGCGTTGGAAAGCCTTGAGGCGAAGCGCGTCGTCGATCTCGCAAATCCGCCCGCCGTCATCCCGCCGGGCGAAATCGTGTTCAAGACTCCGACAGGCAAATATGTTTGTTCTGTGTGCGGCTACGTGTACGATCCCGCCGAGCACGACGGTGTCGCGTTCGCGGACCTTCCCGCCGACTGGCGCTGTCCGCGCTGCCGCCAGCCCAAGGACAAGTTCAACCGCGCATAAGATATGCCAATGAACGTAGCAACTGGCACATCCACCATGCGAAGACGGGCGGTGGACAGATGCTCATCGTTACGGCGGGCGAGGGCTTCTATCAGGAATGGGGCAAGCCGGCGCGGCGGCTCAAGAAAGGCGACACGGTGAACATTCCAGCAAACGTCAAGCACTGGCACGGTGCCGCACCCGATTCGTGGTTCCAGCACATCGCCCTCGAAGTGCCCGGCACCGAGCAGTCCAACGAATGGTGCGAGCCCGTGGACGACAAGGCGTATGCCGAAGCGACGAAGTAGTCAGACGTAAATTGTGGTATACTACTGCCCACAAGAAAGGCAGGCACGATGACAGAACAAGAACAGATTGAGGCGAAGCTGAGCGAGGCGTTCCACCTCATGTACGACGGACTCCCCGAGCCCGTGCAACTATGCCATAAGACGTACCGCGTGGTCGCGGTCAATCCGGCGTGCGAGCGTTTCGGACGCAAACCTGGCGTCGTCTGCGCGCAGGGGTGCCCCGGGCTGAAGGCCGGCCTCTGCCGCCAGGCGCAGATGCGCAAGGTCGGCACGACGACGTGGCTTTACACGGAGAAGACGGAGACCACCCCGCGGATGACCACTTTCTGGATTCCGGTCGCCGGGAATCCTGACTACTACGTCCACTTCGGCATCGGCGTGACCATCGACTACGCCGCAAGGCCGACCGAAGAACAATCCTAAAACTTCTTACGAAAGGAATTGACGAAATGAACATCCTTATATTGCAAGGTTCGCCGAGAGCGAACGGAAACACGGCGTGGATGGCCGAAGAATGCCGCAAAGCTGCGGAGGCGGCGGGGCACGAAGTCACGCTCGTCGATGTGGCGCACAAGAAGATCGCGGGCTGCCTTGCCTGCGAATACTGCCACGGCAAGGGCAACGGCGCG
>CACZCD010000317.1 GCA_902779565.1 uncultured bacterium
GATGCCGCGGAACCCCTCGGCCTTGCGGTTGAGCAGCTCGAACGGCGCCGGAATCTTGTCGGGATGGAGTTTCGGCTTGGCCGGCTCACCCCACGCCGCCGCAGCAACGGCGGCGACGAGAAGGATGAGCGTGGCGGCGGCGCGCTTCATGGCAGAACCGCCATATCAAAGCTCAACGGGCTTGTACTTCGGCACGAGCAGCTTCATGCACGTCCAGCCCACGATGTACGCGACAGCGCAGTAGCCGAACACGATGCAGTAGCCGGCCGGCTTGCCGGTGTAGCCAAGGAACTCCATCGCCGGGCGCGCATACTGGGCTCCGCCCGCGAGGAGCGCCTTCGTCATCTCCACCTCCTTGCCGTCCACCATCGTGGTGCCGGCGGCATAGGTGAAGAGAGCGCCCGCGCACTTGTTCACCATGAAGCTCCCGCAACCGGCGGCGAACTGCGCGATGCCGGTTAAGGTGCCGATGGTGGACTTCGGGAACATGTCGCCCACCACCGAATAGACGTTCGCGCTCCAGGCCTGGTGTCCCGCGCACGCGAAGCCGATCAGGATCGCCGGGAACCACGCGCTCATCGCCCCGAGGGGCTGCGCGCCGAGTGCGAGAAGCGGGAAGCACGCAAACACGAACATCGCCACCATCCGCCCCTCGTAGGCGTTCATCCCGCGCTTATCCACCATGTACGTCGGCAGCTTGCAGAGGTAGATCGAGACGAACGTCACGATCGCGTAAAGCGTGAAGATGAGCGCCATGCCCATGCCGGAATCGCTCGTGTAGCCGAACTGGTCGGAGAGGTAGCCCGGCGTCCAGAACAGGAAGAACCACCACACGCCATCCGTCAGGAAGCGGCCCAGCACGAGCGCCCACGTCTGACGCAGCGAAAACGCCTTGGTGTAGCTGATCTTCGGACCTTCATCCGATGCCTTGGCGACTTCCTCCTGCTTCGCGTCGTCGTCTGCCGAGATGTACGCGAGCTCAGCCGCGTTCACGTGCGGATTCTCGGCCGGTTTCTTGTAGAGCCACATCCAGAACCCCATCCAGATGAAGCCGAGCGCGCCGATGATGATGAACGACATCTCCCAGCCGCAGTACTTCGCGATCAGCGGGATCGAGAGCGGCGCCGCGAGCGCGCCAACGGAGGAGCCCGAGTTGAAGATCGAGGTCGCGAACGCGCGGTCCTTCTTCGGGAAGTACTCGGCCGTCACCTTGATCGCCGCCGGGAAGTTGCCGGCCTCGCCGAGCGCGAGCACCGCGCGGCAGGCGAGGAAGAGCCACACCGACGTCGTGATGCCCATCATGCCGAGGAAGCCGACCGCCTTCAGGGCGGAGGTGCCCACGCCGCAGCCCGCATGGAGGCACGCGCCGAGAGACCAGATGAAGATCGCCCACAGATAACCCTTCTTCGTGCCAAGCTTGTCGATGAATTTGCCCGCGAAGAGGTTGCAGAGCGCATAGATGATGGAGAACACGGCCGTGATCGTGCCGTAGTCGTTGTCCGACCACCCGAACACGGGCGCAATGAAGTCCTTGTAGGTCAGCGACAGAACCTGTCTGTCGAGATAGTTCACCGTCGTCGCGAAGAAAAGCAGTGAACAGATGATCCAGCGGAATGAAGTTGCCTTGTCAGTATTATTGTTGTTCATGGCGCGCTATTTTACCACAATCCCCCGAAAAGAGGGAAACATTCTTTCACCCATTTTTCTCTCTCCACTCACCACTCCAAACTCTAAACTCTAAACTGGAAACTCTAAACTCTAAACTAACAACTATCCACTAACTCTCATCGCCGCCGCGAGCTGGCTGATGCCGGCACGGGTATGCTCAGCCTGCTTCTCCGTCACGGACATGTCCCATGGCGCGGTGCAGAAGCCCTTCAGCCGCGACGGGTCAATGCGCTGCTTGCAGAACTCTACGAGCAGACCCATGTTGCGGTCGTTGTTCCAGTTGGAACCGCACGGAAGCTGGTCAAACCCCGCCTCCTCCAGCGCAAGAAACCCCGCCACGCCGTTGCGCGTCTCGCCCCAGCCGCCCGTCTTCTCGAACGCCGCGTCCCACTGCTGCTTCTTCTCGGAGAAATCGTCGCGGTAGTACCAGTTCGACATCAGGATCTCGTGCGACGCCTT
>CACZCD010000318.1 GCA_902779565.1 uncultured bacterium
GAAGGTATTCCAGATGTCCGCATCCGCACGCGGATGCTTCGCCCCCGGGAGGCGATAGCGGGCAAATGTCTTCTTGTAGGCATCCCAGCCGTACGCCTCCTTGATGCGCAGATACATCTCAAGCGCAAGGAAGTAGTCGTTCTTCCAGTCCTGGAACCTTCGGCCGCGCTTCACCCATTCCGCCACGCGGCGGCGCGCCTTCTCCGCGCCGCACGGATAGCGTGCGTCGCGCAAATCCGCGCCGACGACCGTCTCGAGCGCGTACATCGTGAAGATGTTCACCGTCACCTCCCCCGTCCCCTCGGGCGTCCAGTCGCGACTCTGGTGATTGTGCCCGATCTCGTGGTAGACGCCCCAACAGTCCCCGGCCTTGAGGCGCGCCTGGTCGATTGCCCAGTCGAAGTGCGCCGCATTGATGTGGCTCATGAGCGGGTAGCCGCTATGCAGCCAGCCAGTCGTCAGCTGGACGTCGGCGCAGATGCGTTCTGGCGAACGGCGCGTCTCCCAGCCCGCGAGCTCCTGGTCGGCCTTCAGCACCCTGTCCCAGAACGAGGCGATCCACTGCGGATCGGCGACGCGCCGCAGGCCGACCGTCTCCGCTGTGACGACGAAGTCCTCGCCCTCGATCTCGCCCCAGGGCGCACCCGTCTCGGCGCATTGCCGCGCGAACTCCGCGTTCGTGTCGCGCCCGAGCCTGAACCACGGCGCCATGATGCCGCCGTCAAGCTCAACCGTGGTCGCGCCTGCGCAGCCGTCCGGCACGACGACATAGACGAGTCCGCCGAACGGGGAGGCGAATGTCGTCTCGGACTTCACGAGCGGCAGCGTCACGGTGACGAGCGGGAAGCGCTTCCATTCGGCCAGTCCGGAAAGGTCATCGGCCGTCGAGCCGACGCGGACCTTCAGTCCGAGTTTCGCGGCCGCCGCGTCGATTCTAACCGTGAGCGCCTGCCCCGCCGGCGCGTAGACGCCGGTCGAGTGCCAGCGCGGCACCGCGAGGTCGACCGGAACCGTGCGCGTGACGGACGGCGTCCCAGGACGGGTCGGGCCCGGATAGACCGATGCCGCGGGATCGGCCGGCCAGACCTTCTCCGGGCAGGCGAGCCAGGCGTTTTTGCGCAAAAGGACGGCAAGCCGGGCAAGGGGCAATTCGGCGTCGAGCGGCCGCTCGGGCGAGGGCTGGGCGTTCGCCTCGGGACGGGCGGCGAGGGCGGAAAGGCGCGCATGCAGATCGGGACGCACGCCGGAAGGCAGTCCGTTCGCCAGCTCGAAGAGAGTCTTCACGACCTGCCGCCTCACCGCCTTATCACCGAATGCACCGCGTTCGGCGCGCGCGAGGGCGTCATCAACGGTCGTACCCGCGCAAAGCGCCGCGAAGTCCGTCGTAAAGCCTCCCGCCGGCATGCGGTCGACGCCCGAGCTGCCCATGATCGCGCCCAACGCCCCCATGAGGCGGTTGTCGGCGAACGACTCGGCGAAACAGGCGTTGGGGTTGGAATACATATACCCCCAGCCGAGGGATCCGTGAACGAGCCCGCCGCCCTTCTCCACGAACGCGAGAACCGCGGGGATCTCCTCGCGCCGGATGCCATTGAGCGCCAGTACGTCATAGGCGTCCAGTCCAGCTAGGCCGGCGAGGCGCGTGACATTCGTGCAGCCGAGCGCCGTGAACGTCCGGGCAACCGCCGGATCGCGCAGCACGGCGATGCGCGGCGCGGGCTTGCCCTTCGCGGTCCACGAGACCGCGTTCTGCAGCAGGCGCTTCGTGTCCTTCAGGAAGTCCGCCTGCGAGAGAAAGTTCGGATGCGCCAGCAAAACCGCGCGGCCCCGCCCGTAGAACGCAGCCACCGCGGTGAACGCCGTCGTACCGTCGTAGTTGCGGCATTCCGCAAGCGGGATGATGTCGTCGCCGATGAGGATGTAGCCGCCGGGAATACCCCCGCCCGGCGCATCAATCGCCGACACCCCTTCGACAAGCGCGGCCCGCGCCGCCGCGCGGTCCGCCTCGGATGCCGCCCACACGCCGGCCGCCAGTGCAGCCGCCACCCACATGCATAACGACCGTCTCATCTTCGGAATGCCGTTCTAGCGCAAGTAAACGGACATGCCCGCCGCCGGCGGGA
>CACZCD010000319.1 GCA_902779565.1 uncultured bacterium
GACCAATATTCCCGTTGGGGGCACGGTTCCCGGTGAGCAGGCAGCGTGTAATCACTCCGCCTGTGCAGAACGCACCGCCGCGGTAGTAAGCCATATTGTTGGATACAATGCAGTCGGTCACGTAGAAAGTCCCCGATCCGTAAACGGCGCCACCGTTGCAGGAGGAAGAAGATGCCGTTGTCGGCGTCCGACCGCCCGTCAGGGTGAAGCCTATTACATGGGCGTTCTTTGCAAGATTTACGCAACGCACAGCCCCAGGACCATTGCCGAAGCCATCGCCTCCATCCTCCTTGCTCGCTTGTGAAGACTCGCCTACGATGAACGTTCTATCAGCCCGGCCGGAGGCAATCAGTTTCACGCCTTGCGGAACCATGACGCGATAGAGCGCGCTGCTTCCCATCGTGCGGTTCGTGTAGTATCCCTCCGCCGCATACACGATGTCGCCCGATGTGAGTCCGCTGATCGCCATCGCCCCGGCAAGCGTTTCCTTCGGCCCTACATCCCCTTCGCCTCGCGTCGCGGAACTGCCGTCATACGCATCGTTGCCGTTCTCGGCATCGACGTAGTATTCCGTGGCAAACAGTCGGGCCGTCGCCGCAAGCGCCACCGCCAACAATACTGCCGCTTTCGCCTTCATCTCCAGTGCTCCTTCTGCTATCATCTGATGGTTATCCGCATCCCGCTCGGAACCCACGTCCACGTAAGGCGGCGAAGCGCCGTCCCGTCCGCCTGAAGTTCGCACGAGCGACCGCCATGCCATTCGGCCGACACCCACGCGCCCTCGTTCGCGTCCCATGTCTCGACCGTGCAGCCTTTCGGTCTCATCGCGGTTCCGGCCAGCACCAGCTTGCGCGGCGCGGAGAACGTGTACGAGCCGTACAGACGGTACTTGCCGGCGGGTTCGTTCCCCTCCAGCCCTTCCGTATTCGTCGCCACGATGATGCCGTTCTCCGGCGGCATCGCGCCGCGGAAGCGCACCTCGTCGATCTCGCGGTTGAACGCAAGCTCGTCGTTCGAAAGCACCCTGTCGTAGAGCCGCGCGCATTGGAATGTGGCGCGGCAGCAGCGGCACGCGGTGCCGGCATCGGAGTAGGAGATCGCCCCGCCGAGAACCCATTTCGTGGAGGCCGCCTTAACGAATATCGTGCGGTCCTCGAACTGCACGTCGTTCGTCGTGACGCCTTGCAGGAGGCCAACCTGCGTCGCGGTCATGATGCCGGTGAGATACTTCCCCTGCCAACTTGAAAATGTGGCTCTCTCTGCGGGCGGGATGTCGCCATCCCCCCACTTGCTGCCGCTCAGAGCGTCCGATTTCCATGTCACCATGGTTCCGCCATAGCTCGTGAACATCCCGTAGTCGCCGGCCGTGTAGGAGATGTAGTTCGGGTAGCGGATGTCGGACTGGCTGGAGGGCGTGCAGTCGAGCACGCACTGAACCGTGAACTCAAGCCCGAGTGCGGGAAGGCTCGAATCCGTCAACGCATAGTCGCCGCCGTCGAACGCATAGCCCATCGCCGTCCACGCGCCCGCGCCGAGCGTGTTCGTGTTCATGAGGAACGAGGCGGTGATCTCGCCGTCCGAGACGAGTTCGCGCCACTTCTCCGGCGACTCCGCGTGAGACGCATCGAAACCGACGTTGTTGATGCCGTCGAACTGCACCTTCAGCCCCGTCTGCACATAGTCGCTCGCCTGATAGCGCTGAATGCCACCCGTCGTGGACCATAGCCATGTCAGCCGAACCGGCGTTCCGTCCGGCGCATGGCGGTACAGGGACGAGGCTGTTGTACACGCATTCGTCCATGTGCGTTCCTCCTCGTCCCACGTCTCCAGCCGGTAGCCGGAAAGCGCGTAAGTCACGCCGTTCGTCACCACGATGGACGGTGCATGGAACAGATGGCTTTCGCCGACCACGCCGTACAGGCCCGGCGGCACATCGCCGTTCAGCCCTTCGGAGGAAGATGGAAAGCGGCATTATACTCCTTTTAGGAAACAACGAGGCTCCTGCCAATTATCCTGATAACACTTATCATT
>CACZCD010000320.1 GCA_902779565.1 uncultured bacterium
GGATAGGAGTAGGCGGCGAAGGCCATGCCGTCACGCCGCGCCCACATCTGGTTCTTGCGGTCTATGTACACCACTGATGCATCGTCGGCCGACGACAGCGTGACGGCGATGTCGTTGTCAGTGCCCCAGCCCGGCACCTTGCCGATCGGCCCCGGCGGCAGCATCAGGTTGCCGACGGTCACCGTCTTCACGAAATCGCGATGCGCGGTGTTGACGTCAGCAACACGGTAGGCCTGCATGGCGCCCTTGCCGTTGCGCGGATACATCACCAGCACGACCGGCTGCGACAGCCCGTACTGGTTGAAGTCGTTTCTGAGCGCCCAGACCACGTATTCGCTCCCGTTCGCCTCAAGGAACGCATGTTCCTCGTTGGGGTTGAAGCCGACGGTCCCCTGCTCGTTCTGGTAGTAGATCTCCGGCGCGATGCCGCCTTCCGCCGCGAGCGTGAGGCTGAACGCCTTGGGCGAGCCCATGCCGAGCGCCGCGCAGTCGCTGGCGCGCAGCGTGTTGCCCTTCGCGTCGGTCGCGGTGCGCACCCTCCCGTCGGAGCCGAGCGTCGCGAGATCGTCATCGGTGAAGCTGAAGGAGAAGATTGCGTCGCTTTCCGACTCCGGCGCGGCCGTGTCGCCATACCAGAGCGCGAGACGGTCGATTGCCACGTATGTCGCCGCGCTGCAGTCACCATCAACCGCTCCGACGGTCGCCGCGACGCCGCGCCCCTTCGCCGCGTCGGGAACCTTCATCGTTACGACATTCCACCTGCCCGCCTCGACGGGTATTGCCTGGCTTTCCCCGCCGGTCGCCGACACCGCCACCTGCCAGCCGTTCGTGCCGACGCGCTCGAGCCACGCCTCGACCGTGGCGGCTTCGGGCGCGCCCTTGTCGCCGAAGACGAGACGGACGAGACGCCCGGGCGTCGCCGGCTCGTCCGTCGGCACGTATATCGCGAAGCCCGCGGCGACCGACTCGGCGGAGCCGTCAACCTTCGTCCCGGCGAGATTCACCGATGCAGTCGAGTTCGTCTCCGCCAGAATGAGCGAACGGCCGCCGCACGCGACCATCGCCGGGTCGGCGGAACCAAGCCCGGAGGAGAGGGCGATTTCAGGAAGCAGCCCGTCGGCCATCGTCGTCTCCCAGCTCGCGCGGTAGTTCTGCACGAGGGCGGGATAGGTGACGGGGGCGGGCATCCGTTCGGCCTGGAAGTTCGCGCGCCACCACACCTGTATCTTGCCCTCGCTCGCGTTCACGGCGTAGATCGAGGATTCAAGTTCGGCGTAGGGATCGGCGTTCTGCGTCACCGTGCCGTCCACGTCGAGCACGCCAGACAGGTCAGGCACTACAGAATCCCCCACCGGTCGATGGTAGAGGCGCGGGTTCCAGTTGCGGCCCGGCGATTCAGGTTCGTAGATAAAGCCCGGCAGACTGTCGTCCACGCGCTCGGACATCGCCCTCGCGCCCGGTCCGGCCTCGATTCCGAGACGCGGCGTCAGCTCCATGCCAACAGGCCAGTCGATCGTCCAAGGCGTCGCCACCGAACTGTCGCGGTAATCCGTCATCTCCACCGGCATGTACCACGGGCAGCCGACGCCGTTGACGTTCGTTAGGCGGATGAGTATCTTGCCGCCGGTTACGCCGCGAAGCGAGACTTCGCCAGTCTGCTGGTCCACGGCAACCGAGACGCTCTCGGGCATGCGGAACATCGTAGAAACCTGATAGTTCGTGGGCACGATGAACGGGCATCCGGGTGTCGCGTCCGACGGGGCGACCACGACCCTCACCGGTGCCTGAGGCCAGCTGACGAGGTACCAGTCGTGCTCGAAGGTCCAGCGAGTCTTCATCGGGTCGGGGGTTTGCCAGTAGATGTCGGCCTTCCAGGGCATGGCGAGGCCGGCGGAGCTTGTGGTCACGTCGGTCGGCGCGATGGCGAAAACCTTGCCATGGTTGGGATCCGTCACTTCCTCGCCCTCCGCGGCCTTGTACTGCTCGAGATACGGTGAATACGGGTCGTTGGCTTC
>CACZCD010000321.1 GCA_902779565.1 uncultured bacterium
ATCGTCTGCGTCTTCGCGCTCGGCGTGAGCGAGGAGCACCCGCTCCCCGTCACGGCGACGAGTCCGCCGCCGATGGCACCGAGAAGCACGGGCTTCACGGCATCCCAGAGCTGCTTGCCCAGCTCCTTCCAGTTGATCTTGATCTTCATCTTTCGTTTCCTTTCTTGGTTTACCGCGCCGACTTGTCCACCGTAGCCTCGGCGAAGGTGGAAGCTTTAGCGTAGGCGGGTTGATTTGTGTTGCCATGTCCACAGTTTATAAACCATGAACATCGTTACTCTCCCTTAAGCGGCGGCGGTGAACTTCATCGTCTGCGTCTCGGCGCGTCTGAGGCCGATCTCGGCCAGCTCCTCGTCCGTGAGGTTCGCGCCCTTGATCGCGAGCTTGTTCAGCTCCGGCTTCTGGCGCACGTAGTCGTCCGGTAGCGAGTTGAGCCACGCCTTGTCGGAGATGGAGCCGCCGTCGATGCGCTCCAGCGCCTCGCCACTCGTCAGCTTGTACTTCACGCGGTCGGTCGAACCTTCGCGCGACCGGCCGTCCTCGCCGGGGTCGAACACCTCGGGATGCCCGAGCGCGTACTCGCAGAGCGCATCGTGGCGCTCGTCGAACGCCTTGCGCTGCTCGTCGTACTCGCGCTTCTTCCTGTCGCGCTTCGTCTGTGTGTCGAACGCGACATCCACGGCGTCCTTGAACGCCTTCGTCGATTTGATCTTCTTCATCTTCGTTTTCCTTTCTTGTTTTTGGTAGGGCGCGTTGTCCCCAACGCGCCACAGTTGAATTGGCGGGGCATCGTGGCGTACCTCTACGCCATCGCGCCCCAAAGTTGGTCTTGCCTCGCCGTAGCGCAAAGCGCGTAAGCGGGTTGGCGGGACACTTGCGACTTAGTGGGGCAGATGGGACACTTCGTCACGTCCCACAAGTCCCATCCGTCCCACTTGTCCCACTCGTCTCACTCGTCTCACAATGATCTTCCCGGCCGATGCCCAGCGGCACCAGCCCTCGAAGCGCCATGCGCGCCTCTCAATTCATCCAGTATCGGCGGATGCGCCCCGTCGTTAATCACGATTCTCTTGTCAAAGATCAAAGCCCCGAAGGGTTTGGGACGGGCCGCCGACTCGGTTCCCCTAAGCGCCGGCGGCCACATGTCCCCTCATGTCTTAAAGCGAGGGATTTCAGGGGGTCAGTCTCACTGCCTCCTCAACTTTTTTCAATCGGCGGTAAAAAGTTGCCTTCGGCATCCCCAATTCCGCCCATCCATTGCCGTTGAGAACGTCTTGCACAAAGACTTTGTCACGTTCTGAAAGCTGCTCCAGAGCTTCTTCAAGCACATCCTCCGGCAACTCAACGCCACCGTTGCGGACTGACTCTGCCCCCTTGCCCCCGTCGGAGAATGTGGCGACCTTCGATGGGTCGTTGAACTTCGCCATGTGCTCGTCAAACGACAGCATGGAAGCCTCGAACCGACCCTTGTCCGTATCGCGCCGATGCGCTCCATCGCGGTCACGCTCCTGCTTGTAGGACACTCCTGCAATCTCGCGCGTCAGCCTGTCGCGCTCCTTCTGCGTCGTGGCATGCTCGTATTCGGCGGCCAGCCTCTTCAATGCCTCGCTGATTTCGCAGCTCATGCCACACCACCTTTCTGCTTGCCGTGGCCGGTGTAGCGGTTGAGGCGCGCCTGAAACGCGGCGGCGGGATGCCTCAGCGGGTTCCCTCTTGCGCGGCAGTCGTCCAGGATGGACTCGCGTACGGGGTTGCGCGTGCCGAACGCGGACACCGCCTCGTCCACCGCGACGCGCACCGGATCGAAGTCGCCGCCGAAAGTCTTGATCCTCCATGCGGCGAAATCAGTCCATGGCCTCGTGCCGCTTCGCGCGCGCGTGCGTGGTAGGTCTAAAAGAGATTCCTTAAGAATCTCCGTAGGACTACCACCATGTCCTACCACGCGCGCACGCGCGCGAGGCAGGCTGTGCATAACATTTGAGGCCGCCTGACTGCAGGCGGCCCCCTTCTTTCTTTTCATCTGGATTTCTCCTTGTGTTGTGTGTTTTGTGAATCCCGCGCGACACCCGCCGCGCAGGGCTTGTCTCCGTCGCGCATCGCGCGAAGGAGGGAAATCGACCTGTCCTCCGTAGTCGCCGAAGGAGCGAAGGAGGAAGTGACAAAAAAGCCCCTCCGGCGCGAAGCCGGAAGGGCTGAA
>CACZCD010000322.1 GCA_902779565.1 uncultured bacterium
TTCCGCTTTCCACGTTGATGTCGGAGACCGTCACCTCGATTTCGCTGAACTCCTTCACCAAGAGATCTGTCTTGTATAGCAGCGTCAGCGTAGCCGTGGTTCCGCTCTCGGGCGGGATCATGCTGGCCGAAATCGCCAGGGTTCCGACCGCTGGATCGGGCGTGCCGAAGGTCAGAGGCTTGCTCGCGTCGTAGTCGGCATCTTCTTCGGCAAGGATCACGAACCCTTCTGCGGACTTCGCGCCGATATGGCCGGTCTCTGGGACGAGAACCGTCCACTGCGAGGGTTCCGTCACCTCGTCTCCGAATCCGAGGGCAAGGAAGGAACCGCCCTGCTGGTTGGCGGCCTCGAAGCCCTCCCACTTCGTCTCGACGTGGCAATGCTGCCCCAGCGTGCCGTTCGCGTCGTAGATATAGACGTCCGGCTTGCCGTTCTTGATCTTGGCCTCCGGCCACCAGTCGGCTCGGTCGAAGCGGATCGTGCCGCCGGGCGCGAGCGTGCCCTCGCCGACCGTGAACTCGAAGTCCGTGCCGGAGACGCGGACGCCCGCCAGGTCGAGCGTGACTTCGGCGGAGCAGTTGGTCAGGACGATGTATTCGCCCGTGTCGCCGTCGCCCGCCGGCTTGGGCATGAGCTCGAGGACGCGGAGGTTGCGCGAGACGTCGGTCGGCTCGACGAGCTTGAAGACGTCCACGCCGGCGGCGTCCTTGAAGAAGAGCGAACTGACGCTTCCGTCGAACGCCGCGTTGCCGACGAGCATTTCGTCGGTGAGATTCGCGAGGTTCGCCTCGACGTATGCCTTGCGGTCGGCGGCGACGATCAGGACGCCGTGCGCGTCGATGGACGGTGCCGGGCGCCATCGTGTAGCTCACGGAGCCGGAGAGGACCCAGCCGCTCACGTCGACGGCGACGTCGTTGTCGTTGGTGATGATGAGCGCCGTCTCGGTCGAGGCGTCGAAGAGCTTGGAGCCGCCTTCGTTGACGTAGGTGTGCACGACCGCGAAGCCAGCGCGGAGGGTCTCGGTCGGCGCCTGCGATTCGGGGATGCCGGCGTGCTGGTCCCAGGCATAGCCGATCGTCTTGGCCGTGTTGGTCTCGCTGTGCGTGACGAACATGTGCGTCCGGCGCGGGACGACGTAGTTGTCCCAGAGGTCGTCGAGGCTGTTCGGGGTGATTTCGTTGCCGTCGGCGTCCCAGTTGAAGCGGGGCGTGTTCTTCCAGACCCAGATTTCCGAATTGGCGTAGGTCTTACCCGAGGCGGACGCCTGCTCCCAGTGCATCTGGTCGAGCCGCGCGTACTCCCATTCGGCGTCGGTCACCATCTGGACCCACTGCCAGAACGGCGTGTCCTCCTTGGCGGTGCCGGGCGCTTTAAGGACTTCGTCCATGAGCGTCCTGAGGCGCCGCAGATACATGCGGCGGAAACGGGCGTCCTGGTAGATCGCGTCGATCGCGCGGTTGCCGCGGCAGTTGCTGGAGCCGACCGCGCCGCCGATCACATCGCCGCCCTCGCTCTTGTGGGCCATGATGCGGTAGCCGCCGTAGAGCGGGTGCGCCTTGAACCAGTCCTCGTCGGCGAGCGGGCCGATCTGCCCGATCCCGTCGTCCTTGTAGAACTGGCCCCACGAGCTGTTGAGGTCGTAGGCGAGCGGCATCCAGGTGCCGGTGCCGTTCACGTCGTAGTAGGCGGAGATGTTGGCCCACGTGTCGTCGGTCTCGGTCGTGATGCGCGCGACGGCGAGGTAGTTGAGCCACGCGGGCAGGTCGAAGTGCTTCACGACCTTGCGCGAGAGCGCCGCGTTGTCAAGCGCGGAGTCGTCGTCGGTCTCGTTGACGGACGAGCCAGCCAGGTCGTTGCAGAGCGCCTTGAGGACGGTCTGCGAGGTGCTGTCGGTCTCGTGGCCGTCATCCGGCGTCTTCTTTTCGGGCGTTCCGGTCGTGGCGTAGTTCGCGAACGTGCCGACGTTCTTGTAGGCGTAGCCCTCGGGGTCGAGGCCATAGTAGTCCTCGATGAGCTCGTCCGTGAAGCGGTTCGAGTGGAACGCCATCTCGTAGAACGCGCCGTTGAGCTGCAGGCGCACCGGGTAGTCGAACGGCACGAGGCAGCCGGCGTCGCGGAACACCTGGAAGGAGAGCGCCTGGCGGATGTGCGCCGGGTCGGGGTATTCGG